>JAFYBE010000016.1 GCA_017540355.1 Lachnospiraceae bacterium
AAATATCTGTATAGATGTCGTCCAAATCCTAATCCTTTTTTACACCCTTAAGATATCTAAGCTTAAGGTCTGTCTTATAAAAATCTTTTGTGGAGCAGCCGGCTCTTCCGCCACCCGCACATGCACAGGCACAAGCACACGCACATGCACATGAACTGTGTGCACAGGAACTGTGTCTTGATCCAGAACTGCTTGAATAGTGGCTGGTACGGGGTACATTTACCACATGAACATTGATATATGTATTCGGTGAATCATTATATTTAAATGTACCCTCTTTACTGTATTTGACCGCATCCTTAACACCGATGTCCTTGCTCTCAACCACTTCTTCACTCTTAATATAGCTGTGACCGCAATAGGGACATGCTTTTTTGCCTTCCTCACGCACGGATCCGCAACTCGGGCATGAATCATAATAGACGATCTTTGTCCTTGTGATCTTCTTATTTCCTTCAATTCCGAATGCCGCCTGAGCAAGATAGTATGCCTTGCTCGTAAGCTTGACCATCAGCCATATGATACCTATCGGCACACCGAAGGTAAGAGCAAATATAAGAATCACAAATATAATAAACAATACCGGATGCTCTTCTTTATCATCCTCTTCTATTGTTTTGCTCATATCAAATGCAAATGCATCATTAGGATAAGTGACTGAAACAGTCAATTTCTGTCCGGGTGACATATTCTTTTCACCCCAGGCAAGATTACCGTTCACCACATAACAGTCAGGAGTCCAGCTGTCTGCCTTATCGGCATTCCATCTGATTGTCATACTGTCGACTTTGATATCATCAAACCATCCGGGAGTAAATGCATATACCGTATAACCGTCCGAAAGCTTATTGACCTGATACAGGTAGTCCTGTACCACACTGAACTCAAATGTAACAACCTCTCCCGCACGGTAAGCTCTGTCAAGATCGATTCTTGCATAAGAACCGCTCGATGACATATAGCCTATCTTCTTTATATTGTCGGTTAGTGCCTTCATATCCTTATAATGGCTGTTGGGTATACCGACTTTGACCCAGGTAAGCGGTCCTTCCGAAGTTGAATCCAACACTTTCCATTCAACATGATACTTAAGCGTTACCGTCGCATCATCATTGACGTTGGCATCAATCTCATAGTTTATGATTTCATCAAGTGCTTTTGCATAAGCATCGGTTTTTGCCAGTCCGAATATGCCCGTCAGAATTGTCACTGCAAGAAGGGTTCGTAATATTATTCTTTTAATTTCGCATGTTATCTTTCTCATTTTGCACCACCTCTTCTAAGCGGGCATAAGCCTGACATCTTAGCCGAATAGTCTCTTCTCTCGATACATTTATCACTGTCCCATATCACCGGCCAGTCATCATTAAGAAAATCACCCAATGTATCATCCGAAAGCCAGCTCTGGCACGGTACAACATTTCCGCCGGGAGTTATTGCCATATTGCTTAGGCAGGCTCCGCATGTCGGGGTGGCTATTCCGAGTTTTTCGCATAACGAATCATCTACCCAGCCCGGGGAAGTGAAGTTTATTTCCATCTCATTGTCGAAGCAATATTTGACTGCATCAGTCAATATCTTGCTCATCTTTTCTTTATCCAGCTGAAGGCTCTCGGATTCTTCCTTCGTGGCATTACCGGTAGTTATAAGTCCCGAACATGTCACATAGGTAACTCCCAGATCATGCAGGAATTCAAGGGTTTTAACGTAATCTTCATTAAGCGTACATAACGGTGTGTTAACACTCACGCTCATTCCAAGCGAAAGAGCATTCTTAATTCCGCTTAGCGTTCTGTCATATCCTTCAGCACCTACGAGCTTATTGTGTATATCCTTATCGTGTGAATAGAATGTAATCTGCACACTGTCAAGTGATGCCGCCTTTAAAGAATGGCAGTATTCCTCGGTAAGCTTTAAGCCGTTGGTGTTAAGTCTTGTCACAAACCACTGACCGTATTCGATAAGTTCTATAAGATCATCCCTCATCGTAGGCTCACCACCGGTAAACGTTATCTGCGGGACTCCGACCTCCTTAAGCTTATCGATTATCTTCTTCCAGTCATCGGTCGATAATTCCTTTTCTTCCGAGTGCGTTTGTCCTGCGGCATAGCAGTGCAGGCACTTCAAATTGCAGTGCCAGCCCTCATCTTTTGTCATGGCCGATACCATCAGATCCATTCTGTGAGGTGCTCTCATATAAGGTGCATACTCGCCTATGCTCATATACGGAATCTCTTCCTCAAGCGGTTCCCTGTATGCGATCTTTTTGAATATATCCATAATGGTCACTATATCCGTACGGATATATTTGGAAGAAAGAAAAGGATATATTTTTCGCATACGCTTGACTGTATCCTTAACTATCTTCTCAGTCTCTGCTGCCGTAACAGCACGACCGCTGTACTTGTTCACCTCATCGATAAACTCAGACAAAAGAATTGTCCAGGATACATTGACGGGAATTATATCCTGTCCGTTGATTATCGCAACAGACGGACCGATCTCATCATCCGTTACCTTGGGAGGAATCAGATGTATCCTCACAACTCCCGGTCCTTCCGGATTCAGAGTCGTGTGCCTTACTTCCCTGTAATTGTTTTTTGCGTACTCAAGCACTCTTTTGGAAATCTTCATAAATCTTCACCTGTTTTCCTGTGTATAACTATATCTTTCTGTTAATGATCGCCAAAGCAATATCCATGTCTTCCGGGGTCGTAACCTTGATATTCTCATAACTTCCTTCTATGAGTCTGACCCTGTGATCCGTCCATGTCTCAACAACCATGGCATCATCCGTGACTTTTATCCCCTGACAGGCAAGCCCGTCCTCTTCTTCCCTTAACTTATCATAGGCTTCCAATGCCAAAGAGTAACTAAAAGTCTGCGGAGTCTGGATAATCCATGTAAGTTCCCTGTTGGGTGTGGATACCACATAATCCGCATTATTCGCTATCTTAACCGTATCTTTGCTCTTGACCGCCGCAACGGATGCATGTGTTCTTACCACATCCTCATACAGACGCTCTATGATATCATCGGTAACAAAAGGTCTGGCTGCGTCATGAATAAATACGTAATCGGCTCCGCCTTCTTTTCTTATCTTATCAAGGCCGGCCATAACGGAATCATATCTCTCTTTTCCGCCGGGAATAACGGCTCTTACTTTAGTCAGTCCGTATCTGTCCACTATATCGTCATTGCAGCTTTCTACATCCTCTTTGGATGTCACAAGTATAATGTCGGTTATTGTCTTTGATTCTTCAAACACCTCAAGACAATAAACCATTAGCGGTTTATCATTTAACAACATATACTGTTTTTTGACATCCGAATTCATTCGGCTTCCGCTTCCCGCGGCCAAAACTATTGCGACATTTTTCATATATATAACTCACCCGATTTTCTGTGTTACTATCTTTCGATAATCGGGTCCCTCGTTCATATCCTTCTCTATAAATACTCTGTAATAAGTCTCAGGCAGAATATCCTCTATCATATCCGCCCATTCTATAAGGCAGACCCCGTCACCCGAAACATATTCATCATATCCGACCTCAAACATTTCCTCAGGATCTCCTATCCTGTATACGTCGAAATGATAAAAAGGAATTCTTCCGTCTTCATATACCTGAACTATGGTAAAAGTCGGACTGTTGACCGTATCAGTCACTCCGACTCCTGCAGCAAAACCCTGCGCAAATACAGTCTTTCCCGTTCCGAGATCACCAATCAGGCAATAAACCTCTCCGGGCTTTGCACCCTCTCCCAAGGTCTTGGCAAGTCCGTATGTCTCATCAGCACTGCATGTAAATATAATCTTTTCATTCGATACATTCATATCCATAAAACAAAACTCCGAAATCCGCATCCGTTATACCGGCCGTCTTAACCAATATATACATGCATCCTCGACAGGTTTCTCATAAAATCCGGGTCTGATTCCTTCATTGACAAAACCGATTCTCTCATAAAGATCTCTTGCCGCTTTATTGCTCACTCTTACTTCCAAAGTATAAGCTTCTATTCCGAAGGTCTCTCTTCCCTTCTTAATCATTGACCGAACTAGTCTATCACCAATTCCTAGTCGACGAAAACTCTTCCTGACAACGATGTTACAGATGTTACCTTCGCCTAAAACGCTGAAAAAACCTGCACATCCCAAAATGCTGACATCTTTGTCAATATCATCATCAATAACATCTGCAACCTGGATTACCTCGTCTGAAGCAGTCATTGTGCCACCATCCGAGGCGGGTATAACAGTTGTATCATCTATACGCTCTGCGACAACATAGAGCGTGTCCGGTTTGTTGATCATCTCAATAAAAGATTCTCTGTGCCATGGCATGGAAAAAGCTTCTTCTTCCATCTCACATACAGCATCAATATCCTTTAACTCCATTTGTCTAATCAATATCTTCATAATCACAAATAGTTATATCCGGAATTAACTTTTGTCTATTCCAACTTCAATGCCGGAACTGCATTAAGGCTTAAATCTGCCGTATTTCCCGCCATAAACTCATGATATCCGGCAACGGCAATCATTGCCGCATTATCCGTACAGTATATCGGTGAAGGCATATAGAAGTTTATGCCTTTTTCTTCACAGGCCGCTTTCATGGCTGTCCTTAAATGCGAATTCGAAGCCACTCCGCCTGCAATTGCGAAATCTTTTACCCCGTATTCGTCTATCGCAGCCATACTATGGCCTACAAGTACATCCACAACCGCCTGTTGGAATGAGGCGGCTACATCTGCCTGCTCATAACTTAAGCCTTTCATCTGAAGGCTGTTAAGGTAATTAAGCACTGCAGACTTAAGTCCCGAAAACGAAAAATCATATTCATTGTCGGCTATCTTCGCACGCGGAAAATCTATTGCCGCAGGATCTCCTTCATAGCTGACCTTATCAATCTTCGGACCACCGGGATATCCAAGACCTATTACTCTGGCAACCTTGTCAAAGGCTTCTCCGGCCGCATCATCCCTTGTACGCCCCAAAACCTCATATTCACCGTAATCGGCAACTCTAACCAGATGAGTGTGTCCGCCGGAAACAACCAGGCACATAAAAGGCGGCTTAAGATCCTTATTCTCTATATAATTGGCACAAATATGTCCTTTTATATGGTGTACTCCGACAAGCGGCTTATTAAGCGCCCATGCATATGATTTGGCATAAGATACACCCACAAGGAGCGCACCGACAAGTCCCGGACCGTAAGTCACGGCTATGGCATCTATATCCTTTATATCAAGGGATGCTTCCTTAAGTGCCTTATCGACCACTCTGTCTATCCTCTCCATGTGCTTCCTTGATGCTATCTCCGGAACCACACCACCGTAAAGTGTATGTATGTCTATCTGTGAGGATATAATGTTAGAAAGCACCTCCCGCCCGTTAAGGACGACAGATGCCGCTGTTTCATCACACGAAGATTCAATTCCAAGAATTTTAATATCACTCATTGTCCTATTCTTCACCGGCTATAGGCTGCCAGCCATATATCTTCCAGTGTCCGTTATCATCCTTTCGCAATATGAATATATCCGTAAGTACCTGCGTACCCGATGCGGTTCTGATATTGAATGTACCGTACAAGCTCGCACATTCATGTCCTTCCACATCAAAGTACTCAACGTCGGTACTCTGAGACGTATACATATTGACTATGGAGTATTCATTATTCTTAAATGTCTTAATCTCACTCTTAAGATCTAAGATAAAGTCTTCTCTGCTCTTATTATTCGCAAGTTCATCATCAAGTATCTCAAGAAGCTTAACTCCGACTGCTCCGATCTCATCATCCGTAAGCTCCTCATTGTGAAGGACTTTTGAAAACTCCATGTACTGCTTAACAACCTCTTTGGGTGTAGGAGGATAGTTAACATCAAAATTAAGCAAAAGGAGTTCCTGTGCCGGAGTCACTTCCACTTCGGCTTCCTTCCTTTCCTTATAATTCCGGTTGGACAGATAATAATAGTATCCGACAACCAGCAGGACCAATATTAAGATTATAATAAAACCCTTTACTCCCTTGGGGCTTTTCATAATCCGAATCCTTTCCTAATCCTCAAACAATAAATCAACGCTTCTTCCGTCCTTGGCAACCACGGTATCCGGGAATATCTCCAAAACATCCTTTAAATATGCCTTGGGATTTGGCAGCGACGGCGAATAATGTGTCAGCCACAACTGCTTAACTTCCGCCTTCTTAGCCAGATCCGCCGCCTCATAAAACGTCATGTGCTTATGTTCCTTGGCCTTATCAAGCTTATCGGGCTCTCCGTACATACCCTCGCAGATAAAAAGGTCCGAACCCATAGCATTCCTTACAATCGAATCCGTAGGTCTGGTATCCGTACAATATGTGACCTTAAGTCCCTTTCTGTCCGGTCCCAAAACCATATCCGGCGTATATATACTTCCGTCTTCTGCGGTAACCTGTAGTCCCTTTTGAAGGCTGTTCCAATACTTTATATCTATTCCGGCTTCTTTTGCCCTGTCCACATCGAATTTACCGATTCTGTCAAGTTCAAAAGTATAACCGTAGCATGTAACATTATGGCTTACTTTGTACGCTCTGCACCTTAAACCGAAGATTTCAAATTCCTCTTCGTTACCCGTAAGCTCCTTATACTCTATCTCAAACGGAAGGTCCCTGGCTATTATCCTTATGGACTCAACCACTCTCTCCACGCCCTTCGGCCCTATGATAAGCAGCGGCTCCGTCCTCTCGGCGTTCCCCATCGTAAGCAGCATTCCGGGCAATCCGGATATGTGGTCGGCATGGAAATGCGTAAAAGCAATCACATCAATAGGCTTGGGGCTCCATCCTTTTTCCTTAAGAGCTATCTGGGTTCCTTCACCACAGTCCACCAAAATGCTGTGTCCGTTATATCTCATCATCATGGCTGTAAGCCATCTGTTAGGCAACGGCATCATTCCGCCGGTACCGAGCAGACATACTTCAATCATCGCCCGTTAACTCCCTCTTGTAATTCTCTCTCCGCCTGTGACTGTCTTAAATACTCAGGGGCAAAATCGGCCGCACTGACATATTGTCCTTCTCTATATAACTTGGCACCCAGACGACCGACCGAAACCGCACTCTGTCTGTTCATACCTGCCGGAGCATATATGTGATCCACAGTAAGCTTTTCGTCCAATATATCCTTAAATACGGGCACTCCGTCCCCTAGGAAAAGAACTTCTGTCTCGTATTTAGTAAGTCTTGATATAACTTCTTCCATGGATACGGCACATTGCTCCATTACGGTCTTAAGTTCCGTACCTTCATTCTTATATATACCCGTATAGGTCTGTCCGCGCCTTGCATCCATGATTGGGCAGATATATCCTCCGTATCCGAAACAGTTGGCTGCAAGCCCGTCCACCGTGGGAACGGGAATAACCGGGATATTAAGTGCACTCGCTATTCCCTTGGCAGCCGCACCGCCTATTCTGAGTCCCGTAAAAGAACCGGGACCTGCTGCAACAGCCACAGCCTCAGTATCTTTCTTTTCAAGTCCGGTGATTCCGTATATCGCATCTATCATCGGAAGAAGGGTCTCGGAATGCGTCTTTTTAAGGTTGACCGTATATTCCGCAATCGCTATGTCGTTTTCCTTATCTATCAACGCCACCGAAGCTGTAAGCCCGGAGCTGTCTATACTTAATATCATTGCTTATTGCCTTATCTTAACTTTTTCCGAACTCATATGAGTCGATATCATCTCTATTACGTCGTAACGCTTCTGTCCGAGATCTTTCTTGGGAAATACCCATGCACTCTTCGGACCCGTGTAGAGTAAAATGCTCTGATTGGTCGCACGTGCCTTAATCATCTTGTCCCATTCAACCTTAAGACTCTCATCTCCCGCCGTTACGGTCACACCTTCTTCATCAAGCATGTAATGAAGCGGGTTCTTATACACGGGATTGAGCTTTATCTGCTTAACGGAGTTCATATATAAAACTACCGGACTGTAAAGTATGATTACCAAACCCGCAACAAGATATGCAGGCTGTCTGTATGCGGCAAAGAGGATCAAAAACAGAGTTCCGACCGCTGTGCCGACTATTCCGGCGGTTCCTGAATACGTATGGTACATATTGTAGTCATATAACGAAGAAGCCGTCATCTGAACATCGAATTCACATTTCATATTTTTACTCCGAAAATATATGTTCATATGCCTTAAACAGCACATAGTTGGGCATAATAATACATACTACCCTAAATTACAATTATAACGGAAAACCCCGCAATCCACAAGGAATATTTACGGTATTGCCAAATCGTAAAAGGCGCGATATAATAGGCTACGTTGCGGGACAGAATACAGTTATCTGTCCATAATAACTCGTGGCAGGGTGAGATTCCCGACCGGTAGTAATGACATGATTTTGATATGATCTGTCGAAATCTTTTGTCTGAGTCTACGACCCGCCAAAAGGCGGCTGATGCGGTGAGATTCCGCAACCGACGGTAAAGTCCGGATGGAAGAGGAGGATACAAATGAACACAGATCTTTTTACCACTGTAGCTGAGAACGCTATGTTCGTTCTCGAATTCTTAGGCATCGTCATTGCCGTTTTTCTCATCGCATACATATGTGAAAAATACGGACAGAAAAGAGACAACGAATCGGGCAAGACACCCGAGCGCATACTTACGACCAAAAAAGTCGTAGTTATCGGTATGTTTTCTGCGATAGCCACCGTATTAATGGTATTTGATTTCCCGGTACCCTTCGCTCCGCCTTTCTATAAGTTCGATTTTTCGGAACTTCCCGCTATGATAGCAGGTTTTGCATACGGACCTGTAGCAGGTGTTTTGGTGGAGTTTGTCAAGATTGTTCTTAAGGTACTGTTCAAGGGAACATCGACGGCTTTTGTCGGAGAATTGGCCAATTTCGTTATAGGATGCGGTCTGATACTTACATCATCAATCATATACCGAATCAACAAGACCAAGAAAACGGCAGTAATATCATGTATAGCCGGTACGCTTGTAATAACGATAGTCGGAACATTATTTAATGCCTTCTATCTGCTCCCTGCTTTCTGCAAGCTCTACGGTATGCCTATGGAAGCAATCATAGGCATGGGTACCAAGGTCAATGCGGGTATCAATTCCGTTACAACCCTTGTGCTGTTCGCCGTGGCACCGCTTAACCTCTTAAAGGGCGCAGTAAACAGTATCATAACACTTTTGGTATACAAGCACCTTCGTAAGCTGATTAAATAGTAGACAAACGATTATTTCATACAAAAAGAGCCGACGTAATACGTCGGCTCTTCCTATTATCTTATATTCGATTATGATCTGGCTTTAAGCTCCATTGCATCTTCATTAAGCAAATCTACCATGCCGTTGATATCCTGAACAATCGTCTGATTCTGCTCACTGGCACAATGTGTCTCGGTAGCATGAGCCGTAACCTCTTCGGTAATGGATGATATGGTCTGAATGCTCTCCACAATCTCCTTATTGGCCTGTGCAAGTTCAGTAACAACATCAGAAAGATGTGAAGAATGCTCCGAGATATTGTCCACGTTCTCGGCAATGAGTCTGAAGCTTTCTGCAGTAGCTTCCGCACACTTGCTCTCCTCTGCACCCGTCTCAATAAGCTCATTGATGGTAGTTATCATTGTTCCTACCTGAGAAGTAATATCGTTAATCAGATTAACGATATTGTCGGTAGCTTCCGTGGTCTGACTTGCAAGACCTGATATCTCACTTGCAACTACGGCGAATCCTCTTCCCGCATCACCGGCTCTTGCAGCCTCAATCGATGCATTAAGTGACAAAAGACTGGTCTCTGAAGCCACGTTAGTAATAAGATCCGTTATTGTGTTCATCTTGGAAGTGGTCTCTTTGAATACGTCCAAAACAGCCGCCACATCTTTACCCGCACGATCGACCTGTTCGGTGTACTTGGTCATCTGCTCAATATTCCTCTGACCGTCGTTAACCGCATCATTGGCTGATGTGACATTGTCGTATATCGCCTTACTTGCTTCTTCGACATTGCCGATATGTGTCTGAATCTCTTCCGTCTTAACAAGCTGCCTCTGAACAGCATCGGCAGACTCGCCGGTACCCGTAGATACTTCCTCCATTGATGATACCGTCTGATCAACCGATGTCTGGAGACGCTCCATCTCGGTGCTTACGGTTCCAATCGTCTCGCTCATACGGGCCGATACACTGAGTATCTCATCCATAAGATCACGAGTCTTATTCTCCTGAAGCAAAAGTCTTGCCTTCCTTATCTCTTCAAATCTTATGGTTCCCTTGGATACTGCAATAAGATAGATAGTAATCATTATTGTTACAAGTACCTGAATCTCCAAAGTAGCTGTAACCGCAGCCGCATCCTCTGCCTTTGAAATGGTGATTGCTGCACTTATGATATTCTCAAGACTCACCACTATACCCAGAATATATGTGGTCTTTAAATTATTAAACAGCGTAACCATGATCATCATGGGTATCGCATATGTGAACACAAGATCATTCTGCGCCGTAAACAAGAGGAAAGTATACAGAAGTCCGTATCCCAAAGCCGTTATATGCAAAACAGCCTCCGCCTCTTTATTGGCGTTATATACTATCCAGTTAACTGCCACAGGTCCCATGGCGAATAATATCGTAAGTGCGATATATCCTACTGTTCTTGCCCCTTTAAAGACCTCAAGCACATATGCGGCACACATTATCGTACAAATAGCAGTATGTGCGATTATTATCGTCTTATTGGCTATAGCTGTCTCAGACTGTGCCGCCAAAACTTCCAGTTCCTTCAAGTCCTGCTTGGTAGTTGTATTCTCCGACATATCATCCCTCCATCATATAATCTGTTCATCGAATCTGTTCCAAGTAACTCAAAATATACGTATATTGTATCAAAAAAGCACATCAGCCGCAAGATATACGACATCGATGTGCTATTCTGCAATGATTATGTCAATATTCTCTCCCTTGCCTCCGTCAACGCCCGCGATGTTCATATAATATTCCGTAAGCGTCATGCCCATATAAGGCTCTATATAGACTAACGCAACTCCAAGGCTTAACAATCCAAGCAAAATGATCGGAACAAAGCTTAATACAAGGTACAGATATGTTCCCAATCTGCCTTTCATCATATCACGGCTTTTCTGTATTACACCCATTGCGCTTTCATCCGGATAGTCAAGCATCACATAAAAACACTGCGCCGTAACCAGCCGTACGTAAATCGAACCTATAAGGCCGAGTATAATGAATATAACGAGCATAAACGTAAGCGGTATGTTGTGACTGTTAACAAGGCTGTTCTCCAATTGCTCGCCAAGGCCTATCGACGGGTCAATTCCCCCACCCTTATATATGAGCACAATAAGAGTAATAAATGCCGGTATCAGGAACAGTATACATTTGACAGCAATTAAAAACTGTACGATTATCGCTTTGTCGGCATGTCCCTTAAAGCCCTCAAAAATGTCGGTTATCTTAACCGGATCCTTACAGGCTATCTTCATGTACATTGCCTTCTCGCCCACGGTAAATACGGCTCCGATAAGCCCCGTTATTACAGAGATGGCAAAATACATAATCATACCCGTCACGGAACTTTGATCAACTACTTCCGCGGATATGCTTCCGACAATAAAATATATAAGCTGCACGATAAGTATGGCACCGAGCATGACCGTATACTTACCAAGCAGCTTCTCCCTTGCAATGCCTTTAAAATTGTTCTTAGGTCTGCAGTTCATTGGTAATCAAGCCTTTATATCAAAATTCATTCCGGCCAGAAGGCCTCTGTCTTTATCCTTAAGATTCTTAACGTACGGATTCTCTTCATTGCCGTACTTAATCTTCGTCGTAGTGGTTCCGCCGGATACATACGTTCTTCCGCATTCCGGACAAATTGATGTATGGATAGCCACACTAGCCTGCAATACTTTGCCGTTGTTCTGCGCAGCTTTCTTGTACGCATTGGATACATGCTCATTCTCATGAGCTCTGACTGCTGCTCCCGCCGATTCGGGAGATATATGCTGGGCAGTCTTAAAAGATACATTACCTTCGTCGGAGCCGTCCTGATACTTACGTTCCTTACAAGTCTCACACTCGGCCGGAGACGACTTCTTACCGGGTAAAACCTTGGTGGATTCTCCCGGATTAAGTATCGGCTTAACCTTACCGGCATCTTCAGGACCGCCCAAAGGCTTTACAGATCCGTCTATACCCGCACCGTTACCAAAGGCTGTACCAAAAGTACCGCCCACAGTATTATTCATGCCGTTATATCCCGTCTTATATCCGACGAACGGATCCCAGCCTACAGGTACCATACAGACCTCCGTGTCTTCCTACCCATATCATACAATAGTACTATTATCATTATAACTCATTAACGCATAGCTTTGCAATCCCGTATCGGTCTTATCATCCTCTTCTTTATCCTCATCCTGTACGGGCTTAAGAGGATCGTTTGAGTTATACTTCGAAAGGTTATACGGGAGATTCTTGTATTCAAGATCAAGCGACCCGTCCAACATGTCTTTATACATATCATCCCAGGTCTGTCCGTAGGTGTCTTTAAACAGCTCATTGAGACTATTTTTAAAAGACCCGTTTGAAAACAAAAAAGTCACCGCAACCGCAATCATGACCGCATCAACCGCTATGGCCACTATGCCCGTTGCAATGGCATTCTTGGCTTTGACATGCATATTACCGTCTCTGTCTCTTGATAAAAGCGCCAGAACTATGGCCGTCGCTCCTAAGATTAAAGCCGGATAGATAAGCATCGTAAACAGCGATACAACGGCAAGCACTCCCATTGTACTTGCAGCCTTGGCCATGGAATTGGGCATAACCGTACCCGCAGGGATACTGCCGTCACCTCTTCCCGTCTCCTGCTCTGCGCCGCTTCCGGGTTTTCTCACATATGGACTGTTCTGTTCATAATCCCACATAATGTCTATTTGCCTTCCGCACCGCCGTTATTGATATACTTAAGGTATCCGCCTATAAACGGATCCAAAGCTCCGTCCATTACCGCGTCCACGTTACCGCTCTCAACACCCGTACGAAGGTCTTTTACAAGCTTGTACGGCTGGAATACATAGGATCTTATCTGGTTGCCCCAGCCTATCTCGGTAACCTCGCCTCTGATGTCATCCAGCTTCTCTTTATTTTCCTCTAACTTAAGCATATACAGCTTGCTCTTAAGCATCTGCATAGCCTTGTCCTTATTCATGTGCTGGCTTCGCTCATTCTGACACTGAACGACTATTCCCGTAGGCAGGTGAGTGATACGAATAGCGGATGAAGTCTTATTGATATGCTGACCGCCCGCTCCGGAACTTCGGTACGTATCCACCCTGATATCGTCATCATTGACTTCTACGTCAAGATCCGCATCTATCTCGGGCATTACATCAAGCGAAACAAAAGATGTCTGCCTCTTGCCCTGTGCATTAAACGGCGAAATACGAACAAGTCTGTGAACGCCTTTTTCCGACTTTAAGTATCCGTATGCATTCTCTCCGTTGACCTGGAATGTGACCGATTTGATTCCCGCTTCGTCTCCGTCCAGATAATCAAGTACTTCTAACGAATAGCCCTTCTTCTCGGCCCATCTTGTATACATACGGTAAAGCATTGCCGCCCAGTCACAGCTTTCGGTACCGCCGGCGCCGGCATTAAGCTTAAGAATCGCATTATTCTTATCAAACTCTCCGGATAACAGCGTGCTTATACGGATATCCTCAAGCGCTTCCGTAAAAGCGTCCAGTTCTGCACGAATCTCGGGAATCAGACTTTCGTCCGCCTCCTCATAACCCATCTCTATAAGTGTCTCTATATCCTCATACTGAGTCTTGAGATTCTCGATAGTCTCCACGGTATCCTTCATGTTCTTAAGATCCTTCATCTTTGCATTCGATGAGTCGGGATCGTCCCAGAACCCGGGAGCCTCCATCTCTCTTTCCAATTCTTCTATTCTGGCTTTTTTGACATCAAGACCAAGAGACGCTTCTATCTCAGCAAGCGGCTCTTTGAATTTAGTCAGTTCGCCTTTCATCTGGTCAAGTTCTACCATAATCAAAACCTATAAAATCTGTATTATACAAGCATACGTCCGTGACACTGCTTGTACTTCTTGCCGCTTCCGCAAGGGCAGGGATCGTTGGGATATACCTTGCCTTCGATTCTCTTAACGGGCTGCTTGGCAACCGAGTCATCCTTATTGGTTCCGGTAACCTTTGCAACCTGCTCACGTTCTACCTTTTCTTCGACTCTTACATGGCAAAGAAGCTTAACCGTCTCTTCTCTGATGGCATCGGTCATATCATCAAACATCTCATAACCGCTCATCTTGTATTCGACAACGGGATCTCTCTGTCCGTATGCCTGAAGTCCTATACCCTGTCGCAACTGATCCATATCGTCGATATGATCCATCCACTTACGGTCAATAGTCTTAAGCAGGATAACTCGCTCAAGTTCTCTTATCATCTCGGCCTGAGGGAACTCAGCCTCTTTAGCCTCATAGAACTTGACTGCTTCTTCCTTAAGCTGCTGCTTTAATGCGCCCTTATTCTTTACGCTGAGTCTGTCCAAAGTAATTGGCTCAAGCGGGATGATAGGCAGAAGCTCCGTATTAAGATCCTTAAGATCCCATTCTTCCGGCTTATTGTCCTCACCGATTGTATTGTCCACGGTATTCTCAACAATATCCTGAAGCATCTTGTAGATAACGTCTCTCATGCTCTCGCCGTCAAGCACTCTGCGGCGCTCCGCATAGATTATCTCTCTCTGCTCATTGTTAACACGGTCATACTCAAGAAGATTCTTACGTATGCCGAAGTTGTTCATCTCTATCTTCTTCTGGGCATTCTCTATAGCATTACTCAACATCTTATGCTCGATTTCCTGCCCTTCGGGAATACCTAATGTATTGAACATATTGATCAGTCTCTCCGAACCGAAGAGTCTCATCAGATCGTCTTCCAAAGATATATAGAATTTGGATTCTCCGGGGTCACCCTGACGACCCGAACGACCTCTTAACTGATTGTCGATTCGTCTTGACTCATGTCTCTCCGTACCGATTATCTTAAGTCCGCCCAGGCTCTTGACTTCATCATCAATCTTGATATCAGTACCACGACCTGCCATGTTGGTGGCGATCGTTACCTTGCCCTTGCCGCCGGCATCAGCTACAATCTCAGCCTCAAGTTCATGGAACTTGGCATTCAGCACCTTATGCTCAATGCCCTGCTTGCGGAGCATATTGGACAATTCTTCACTTGCCTCGATGGTAATCGTACCTACCAAAACGGGCTGCCCCTTTAAGTGAGCTTCCTTAACCGCTTCAACAATGGCATTTAACTTCTCACGCCTTGTCTTATATACGGCATCCTGATGATCTATACGTATTACGGGACGGTTGGTCGGAATAACGATAACGTCCATCTCGTATATATCTCTGAACTCATGCTCCTCGGTAAGAGCCGTACCGGTCATGCCGGCCTTTTTCTCAAACTTATTAAAGAAATTCTGGAAAGTGATTGTAGCAAGCGTCTTGCTCTCACGCTTAACCTTGACGTGCTCCTTAGCCTCTATGGCCTGATGAAGTCCGTCCGAATATCTTCTTCCGGGCATTATACGTCCGGTAAACTCATCAACTATTAAGACCTGATCGTCCTTTACAACGTAATCCTGATCCTTAAACATAAGATTATGAGCTCTCAAAGCCAGGATAATATTATGCTGTATTTCGATATTCTCGGGATCAGCCAGGTTCTCTATATGGAAGAACTGCTCAACCTTTGCAACACCCTGCTCGGTTAAGTTAAGGTTCTTATCCTTCTCATTGACGATAAAGTCTCCGGTTTCTTCCTGTACAACACCCATGATGATATCCATCTTGGAAAGATCCTCGACATCGTCTCCTCGCTGCATCTGACGTGCAAGTATATCGCAGGCTTCATACAGCTTTGTTGACTTGCCGCTCTGACCGGAAATGATAAGAGGAGTTCTTGCCTCATCGATAAGTACCGAGTCAACCTCGTCTATGATACAGTAGCTTAACTTACGCAACACGAGCTGTTCCTTGTAGATGACCATGTTGTCTCTTAAGTAATCAAAGCCCAACTCATTATTGGTAACATATGTTATGTCGCATCCGTATGCCTTCTGTCTCTCTTCGGGAGTCATTCCGGCAAGCACAACTCCGACATTTAATCCGAGGAAATTGTGCACCTGTCCCATAAGTTCGGCATCACGCTTTGCAAGATAATCATTGACGGTGACGATATATACGCCCTCACCTTTAAGTGCGTTAAGATATGCCGGACAGGTAGATACAAGGGTCTTACCTTCACCTGTACGCATCTCTGCTATGCGTCCCTGATGAAGTATAATACCACCTATAAGCTGCACCCTGTAATGCTCCATTCCGAGGACTCTGGCCGCTGCCTCTCTTACTGTCGCAAAAGCTTCGGGCAAAAGATCGTCAAGGGTCTCTCCCGCTGCCAGTCTGTCCTTGTACTCTCTGGTCTTGGCTTTTAATTCGTCATCGCTCATCTCCTTAAATGTCGGTCTGAGCGCCTCTATCTTGTCTACTATCGGATATATTCGCTTAAGTTCTCTCTCGCTGTGTGTTCCGAAGAGTTTATCAACTATCTTACTCATAGTTCTCCTTGATTTCCGGATATTAAATCATGAATTAATATTTCTTGGCTTCTTCCTCGCCGTTTAATACTCTTAAGCCGCCCTGTGCAAGCGCAAGAAGTTCGTCCTCACCGGGATATACCGTGAAGGGAGCTATCCACTCGCAGGCTTCCTTAAGTCCGGCTACAACAGCCTTATCATATGCGATTCCGCCGGTAACAACTATGGCATCAACCTTACCCTTTAATACACAGGCCATTGAACCTATGTCCTTAGTAACCTGATATATGAATGCATCTCTTACGGCCTTGGCCTTCTCATCGCCGGCATCAACCATCTTGTCAACATCACGCATATCGTTGGTTCCGACATATGCGTTAAATCCGCCGCCGCCGACAAACTTCTTATATACTTCTGCTTCCGTGTATTTTCCTGAGAAACACATCTTAATAAGTGCTCCGGAAGGAACGCTTCCTGCTCTCTCGGGTGAGAATGCGCCGTCTCCGTCAAGTGCGTTGAACACGTCAACTACCTGACCCTTAAGATGAGCACCTACGGATACTCCGCCGCCCATATGTACTACAACAAGGTTAAGGCTGTCATAAGACACACCCTTTTCCTTGGCATATCTCTTGGCAACAGCCTTCTGATTAAGTGCATGGAACACACTTGTACGGGGAAGTTCCGGAACGCCCGAATATCTTGCAACGTCGCTTAACTCATCTACAACAACGGGATCTACGATATAGCTGGGAACCCCGATCTCATCACCTATCTCACGTGCAAGGATTCCGCCTAAGTTAGAAGCATGCTGTCCCTGCTTTCCGATTTCAAGATCATGTAAAAGGTCATCCGTAACTTCGTAAGTACCGCCGGGAATGGGCTTAAGCATTCCGCCTCTGCCGACTACCATGTTAAGAGACTTGATATCAAAGTTCTTCTCCTTAAGAAGATTAACTATGATCTCCTTACGGAAATCCTTCTGATCTACAATTGTCGCATATCTTCCGATTTCTTCCGTAGAATGGCGGAGTGTCTCCTCAAACAAAAGATTCTCATCTTCAAAAACACCTATCTTTGTTGAAGTTGAACCGGGGTTTATAATAAGACTCTTAATACTCATATATTCATCCTTTCTTAATCTCTGTCCGTAAATGTACGGGCGTATACGAACCGTTCTTACAGTCTGCTTGATACAAGTGCAGCAAGCGCAATTGAATTAACCTTTACATCAACCGTATCCGATCTTGAAGTCAGGATAACGGGAGCCTTAGTACCTGTAAGGATGTTACCGTTCTTGCAGGGAACCATGTGAACGATGGCCTTGTATGTAAGGTTACCGGCATGTATGTCGGGGAATACGAGAATATCCGCATCTCCGGCTACTCTTCTGTCGAGTGCACCCTTCTCCTCAGCCGCCTCTTTGTAAAGCGCAATATCCAAAGACAAAGGTCCGTCGACTATACAGTCCTTGATCTCGCCGGCTTCGTTAAGACGTGTGAGTTCTGCGGCATCAAGTGTAACAGGCATCTTCTCGTTAACAGTCTCAAGTGCTGCAAGCGCTGCAACCTTGGGCATCTCTACACCGCATGCCTTGGCAACGTCTACCGTATACTCTATCATGCACTTCTTATCCTCAAGTGTGGGATAAGGCATGAAAGCAACGTCAGTGAAGAATAAAAGTCTGTCTATTCCGGGTATCTCGAACACACAAACATGTGAAAGAGGCTTACCGGTACGAAGGCCGACCTCTTTATTAAGTACGCTCTTAAGGAATGTTCCTGTAGGCAGAAGGCCCTTCATGTACATATCAGCTTCTCCGTCATGTACAAGCTTAACCGCCTTTAATGAAGCCTCAACGATATCCTTCTCATCTATCACTCTGTAATCGTCAAGATTCATACCGATCTTTGAAGCAATCTTTGCTATCTCGTCTGCGTCACCAACAAGGATTGAATCTGCGATTCCTCTTTCCTTTGCAACCTTTACCGCCTCGAGCACCGCTTCGTCCTGTGCCACGGCAACCGACAGCTTTTTAAGGCCTGCCTGACCCACCTTTGATAATAAGTCGTCGAATGACTTACTGTTAGAATTACTCATTTTGTCACATTCCTCCGTTTTATAATTAATTTGTGATTAAATATATGTACAAATCCGGGTGCTTTTCACAGACACCGTATCCTCTATATTAGCACTAAAACGGCTTTTTTTCAATCATTATGTCAAGAGAATAAGTCTTGCTTTTAGGCTTTTTTTCCTATATACTCAATATACTTGGTTTAATGGGTTCACGAAAGGAAAAGCATATGCCCGGTACAGATTCCATTTTACGTTTTTGCAGAGCATTGTTGGTTGATGACAAGGTCAGCATGGAGAATTTCTCCAAGGCCGCTGCTTTATACTGTAAAGATTATGATTTGGCCAAGGTTGTGCCTGCCACCGATATACCCGACGGATCTCCGCGTTCTATGGGTATGAATTCACCAAAGGGTCCCGTTAAACCTTCTACGGTTCACAAGGAGCTGATCATATACGAAGATCCCGATATAACAGAATACGGCGAACCTATAAGACAAGGCTATAAGATCGGCGATGTCGGCAAGGCCGACTCCCTCTCATATCCTAAAAAGGGCAAAGAATACACCGAGGCGGAGCTTAACGAGATTGAGATCATTCAGGCCATGTCCTTTTACTATTTCGGCCGCATAAGGCTGGAAGAGACCATACAAAAAAGCGCCATGACTCAGTATCTGACCGGTCTTCCCAATTCCGGCGGTTATATGGCAAGAGTATCCGAAATCTTTAACAGCGGGAACATCGGCAATTATGACGCATATTATATCAATGTCAAAGGATTCGGCATGGTAAGCAAAAAGTTCGGCTTCCGTCAGGGTGACGAAATGATACGTCAGTTTGCCCACGCGATTGCCGGTTTTGTTTCTGAGGATGAGATAGTTGCGCATTTAGGCGGAGATAACTTTGTTGCACTTGTAAAAAAGGCGCACTATGCTGCTTTTGTAGCTATGCTTTCCGAAGTTACGGTTCATGCCGTGCAGGGCGATAAGACGGTAGATGTCAAGCTTGGAACCACTATAGGTGTATGGCATATCGATAAGGATATGAGAGAGTTAAGTGAACTCATCTCACTTCCCGCCATAGCGCTGAATGCGGCCAAGAACGTGCTCCATCAGCCAATATGTCATGTATCGGATGAGCTGTTGTATCAGGTGTCCGAGCAGAAGCGTGTTTTGGAAAGGTTCCCCGCCGCAATTCGCAACAGAGAGTTTGTACTTTTCTATCAGCCCAAAGTTGATTCCAAAACCAATATGCTTGCAGGTGCCGAAGCTTTGGTAAGATGGCAGGGCTCTGACGAGATTATTCCGCCCGGCGCTTTTATACCGATACTTGAGCGCGAAGGCGCAATAAGAGCTTTAGATCTTTATGTGCTTGAACAGGCCTGCATGGATATCAGAAAATGGATTGATATGGGACTTGAACCCGTACAGGTTTCGGTCAATATATCCCGTAAGGATCTTGACGACCGTACCCTGCCTTTCCAGATATGTGACATGATTGACAGATATAAGCTTGATCATAACCTTATTCAGATAGAGATTACGGAGACCACCGACGAAACGGAACACGGCATCATGGCTGATTTCTTAAGCAAGCTCTATGATATGGGTATCTCAACCGCCATCGATGACTTCGGTTCGGGATACTCTTCACTAAGTACATTGCGCAATTTCAAGATATCAACACTTAAGATAGACCGTTCGTTTATTAACAACGATACTTTCTCCAAAAATGATGAGATCATCTTATCCGATATAATACACATGGCCGGGATGTTAGGTGTCGAGGTCATAACAGAGGGTGTAGAAAGACCGGATCAGCTTGAATTCATGCAGAAAGTCGGATGTAATCTCATCCAGGGATTCTTATATGACAGACCTCTTCCCACAGATGTATTCACCGAAAGACTTAAGGATAAGGTATACAACATCAGCTTTTAATACTGTAATTGCATCCGTCGACACAGTCGATTAAATGTTTTACCGTCATCTTGGTTAAAAGCTGCAACAGTTCCTGAATCTTTATATCTTCCATTTCACTGAGTTCATAGAATATCTCGCTGACGGATTTCGGAGTATAATCCAAAACTCCCAGAACTTTTCGTTCTCCGGCCGATAAAAATTTATATACGTTTCCTTTTGCCGCTTCAAAGACTGCTATTTTGTCACTGTTGCGGCTTTTTTCATCGATATCCTCTACACCTGTTATTTTTCCTTTTTTACTTTCATATCTGCTCAGGAATTCATCTATAAATTCATAAGGCCTGACAGCCGGATAAGCACCGTCATATATAAGCCTGTTACAACCGTAGCTTAACGAATCAGTCACTCTTCCCGGCAGGGCATATATCTCCCTTCCCTGTTCAAGTGCCATATTCGCCGTAATAAGAGTCCCGCTTCTTTCTCTTGCTTCTATTACAAGCAACGCATCCGCCAACCCTGAAATTATACGATTTCGAAGCGGAAAATGCTCCGCCCTTGCCGGTATGCCGGGAGGATATTCACTTATTATTCCGCCGCTGTCCATAAGCTTTACATACAACTCCTTATTCTCTTTCGGATAACATATATCCACTCCGCATCCCAGTACCGCATATGATTTTCCGCCAACCGATACGGCCGCCTGTTGCGCCATTCCGTCTATTCCGCGCGCCATTCCGCTGATTACCTGTATACCCGCTGCCGCAATTTCTCTTGCGAATTCTCTGGCCATCTGTCTGCCGTATCCCGAACAGTTCCTTGCTCCGATTATGGCTACCGACGGCATGTTATCATCCGGCAGACTGCCTATATAGTACAGTTCAGCCGGACTTCCCGACAATTCCTTAAGATGCATCGGATAGCCCTCATCCTCTTTCGTAATATGTAATATATCTCTCTTAATAAGTTCATTTTCAGTATTAACCACTATTATACCTCCGTCCGTTATATATAAATCCTATCCTCTGTAGCAAACAGCCTCGCTTAAATGTGAGACTTTTATATCACTGCAGCCGTCCAAATCGGCTATGGTACGGGCTACCTTAAGTATCTTGTGATAAGACCTGGCGGTCAGATCCATGGCATCGTATATATCCTTCATATATTCTTTTTCTTCTTTCCCCAGTTCGCAGTATTTATCAATTTCGGAAGGTGAAAGTTCGCTGTTGTAACGTATTCCCGTACCTTTATATCTTTTTTTCTGTATTTCAATCGCCTTCAGCACATCGGTCTTTATATCCTCACTGGATAAAGCTTTTTTCCGCCCTCTGTCGGCACCGTCTTCTCTTATTACCCTCTCCGCATCCAGCCTTGAAACCGATGCGATTATATCTATCCTGTCTCTTATGGGACCCGATATCCTGCTTCGATACCTTGCTATTGAATGCTCGGGGCAGTTGCATTTATTCCTGTCGGGATAATAGCCGCACGGACACGGATTTGCGGCCGCAACCAGCATAAAATCCGCCGGAAACACAAAGGATGTCTTTGCCCTTACGACCTGTATACTTTTGGATTCAAGCGGTTCTCTTAAAGCTTCTATGCTCTCTCTTGAAAATTCGGGAAATTCGTCTAAAAAAAGCACTCCTCTGTGTGCCAGAGACATGATGCCGGGGCGCGGATTGATGCCGCCTCCGGTTAAAGAAGAAACTGTGGCCGTATGGTGAGGTGCCATAAACGGCCTTGTTCTGATATATGGTCTGGATCTGTTAAGCAGGCCCGAAACGCTGTATATGGATGATACTTCCAGGCTTTCAGCCATATCCGGCTCGGGCATTATGGTTGCCATTCTTTTAGCAATCATCGTCTTTCCCGCTCCCGGCGGACCTATCATCATCATATGATGAAAGCCTGCAACGGCTACAGTGGCTGCTCTTATACATGCTTCCTGTCCTATGATATCCGCAAAATCATCTTTTGGCTCCTTTTCATCAGCAGACAGATTCTGCCCTCGGACCAGATAGTGATCTGCCATGGTATTCGGACTTTTAAGAATTGACATTACGGATACCATATTGTCTGCAACGATTATGTTCATGCCTTCAACATATGCGGCCTCATCGGCATTGTCGGCAGGTATGACACAACATGTTATCCCTTTGCCATATGCCTCCGTGAGTATCGGAAGAACTCCGTTTACGGCCTTAAGATCTCCATTGAGTCCCAGTTCACCCAGAACAATCATATTTTCTAGTGCCGTATCGGGTATTAATCCCAGCGTATTCAATACGCCTACAGCTATGGGCAGATCATAGGCTGTACCGGACTTATGGATATGAGCAGGTGAGATATTGACGGTTATTTTCACCGGCGGTATCTCGATTCCGCAGTTTTTCAGTGCGACTTTTACTCTCTCTCTGGCCTCCTTCACTTCATTGGACAGTCTTCCAACCATCTCAAAAGAAGGCAGACTTTTAGACACATCGATCTCAACGGACGAAATGTAGCTTTTTATGCCGCATAATCCGCCCGAACAAACAGAAGAATACATATAACCCTCCAAATTCTTTCAATCAATATGCTGTTGTAATGAATGGGTAATATCCCGAAACGGAACGATGTGCCCTTATGTATTCGATAGGCTGATATTAACTCATAGAATTCTGTGTGTCAACAACAAAAAGCGAACCGGCACAGCCGGTCCGCTGTAATATCAATTACCGTATATTCCTTAACCTTATGACTAGAACAGCTTGTTCTCCATCGCATCGGGATCAACCGCAAACTGTACGGCAGTTTCCTTGCTGATTCTGTTAGCGAAGTAAATCTGCTGTATGCAGTCATCCATCGTAATCATACCCATCTTACGGTTGGTCTGCATTACACTTGTAAGCTGATGCGACTTACCTTCTCTTATAAGGTTCTTAACCGCATTGGTGGTGTGAAGTACTTCAAATGCAGCAACTCGGCCGTTACCGTCCGATGTGGGCATGAGCTGCTGAGAAATAACAGCCTCAAGCACGTTAGCAAGCTGAACTCTGATCTGCTGCTGCTGATGAGGCGGGAACACGTCGATAACACGGTCTACTGTTGATGCAGCGCCGATTGTATGCAGCGTTGAAAGCACAAGGTGACCTGTCTCGGCTGCGGTGATGGCAACTGAGATCGTCTCAAAGTCTCGCATCTCACCGACAAGAATAACATCCGGGTCCTCACGAAGCGCAGCTCTTAAGGCATTGGCATAAGACTGGCTGTCAAGACCGATTTCTCGCTGGTTAACGATTGACTTGTCATGTCTGTGCAGATACTCGATAGGATCCTCCAAAGTGATGACATGCGCATCTCTCTGGTGATTAATCCTGTCAATAATAGCCGCAAGTGTTGTTGACTTACCTGAACCTGTAGGACCCGTTACAAGAATGAGACCTCTCTTACGGTTGTACAAATCTATAACAGATTCCGGAACGCCCAACGACTCGGGTGACGGAACGTCGGAACTAACCAATCGAAGCGCCATGGCACAGGTACCACGCTGTCTGAACGCATTGACACGATAACGTCCCAATTCAGGAAGCGAATATGAGAAGTCATGCTCACCCTTTTCCGTAAATTTCTGGATCTGCTGATCGTTCATTATGCTGTAGAGCAATTCCTTGGTGTCATCAGGCATCAGTCTGTCGTACTCCATAGCCATAAGTCTGCCGTTGACACGCATTTTGGGAGGAACACCAACCGTGATATGCACGTCCGAAGCTCCTGCCTCAACCGCTACCCTGAGCACCTGTTCAATAGTAAAATTTGCCATTCTCCCTCCTTATTACGGCGATATATATAACCCCTTAGCCGTAAGTTTAACAAAATAAAAAACCGCGTGATGACGGTCACGCGGTAAGATTCATAATGCTTAGTTAATTATGCCATCTCATTAACAGCCTTGCTAAGACGGGATACCTTTCTTGATGAAGTATTCTTATGATATACTCCCTTAGAAGTAGCCTTGTCTATAGTAGCTGTGGCCTCGACTAAAGCTTCTGCAGCTGCTGTCTTGTCACCGGCTTCGATTGCCGAATATACCTTCTTTACAGAAGTCTTAACACCTGACTTGATAGCCTTGTTACGCTCTGCATTAGCGTTCGATACTAAGATTCTCTTCTTAGCGGACTTGATATTAGCCAAGATCTCCACCTCCTAACGAATTCAATGTAAGTAAGTGTAGGCAATCCGGACACGGACGTTTTGCCACACGCAAATGTTATTGTATGTCACAAAAGCCCATAAGTCAATAGGAAATTTGGATTTCTTGTCGCCCGCCTGTATGTAACCACCATCGTTACTATAATATCACTTATATATAGGTTCAGTCCAGCAAAAAGTTGGATAAAACGACATTACTTACGTCAATTCCGTAATCCGTCAGTTTAAACATATCACCGTTCTTTATCATAAGCCCGTCTTTGATAAGCTTTTCAAGCACCGGACCGTATATGCTGTCTATGTCGGCGCCGAATTTTTCGGTAAATCTTCTGATACTGACACCGTCCGTACGCCGAAGACCCAGGTACATATATTCTTCCATCTTGTCTTTGACGCTTAACAGACCGACTTCCTCATGAAGCCTTACGTCCTTGATTAAATCATCAGGGTTTGGCCCAAATTGACTCAAAATGCCCTTTTCTTTGCCATACGCCGAAAGATATTCGGACATATCCGAAAGATTCTTATATCTGTATCCGCAAAAGTATGAAGAAGCTCCGAGCCCCACGCCGATGTATTCGCCACCCGTCCAGTACACATTATTATGTCTGCATTCATAATCTTCCCTTGCATAATTGGATATCTCATACCGGTGATAACCCGCTTCACCAAGCACGCATCGCGTCATGTGATACATCTCCCTTTCATCGTCCTCCGAAGGGAGGTTTTTACCCGCTATGACATTTGTGTCACAATCGAATAAATCGTGGAATTTAGTACCTTCTTCGATGATGAGGCTGTAAGCGGATATATGCTCCGGGTCGGCGTTGACTATTTCAGTCAGCGTTCTTTTGTAGGACTCAATATCCTGTCCCGGAATTGCACTCATAATATCAATATTTATATTATCAAAGCCCGCTTTGCGTGCATCAGAATATGTCAAATTGAAGCGATTAAAATCATGTATCCGACCCAGCGTTTTAAGTTCACTGTCAACAGCAGACTGAAGTCCTATACTTAATCTGTTGATTCCGAGTTTTTTAATATCCTTTAGTTTGTTAAGATCCAGGGTTCCCGGATTACATTCAAGGCTTATTTCAGCGTCCTTTGATACCAAAAAACCCGCATTCAGCAAAGACATTATCTTATCAAGCTGTTCTGTGGTGAGCAAAGACGGCGTTCCGCCGCCGAAGAAGACCGTAGAAACGGTATTATCCCCGTTCTTGCCTGATATATCGGAATACAGGCTTATTTCCCTGCAAAGCGCATCAACATATTCCTCCCTCACCTCATCAGAAGCCGGAAAAGAGAGGAAGTCGCAATAATCGCATTTCTTTATGCAAAAGGGAAAATGGATGTAAAATGAAATCATGAATTAATAATTGTACGGCGGGCATAAATCCCGCCGTATTAATACGTCAACAATTATTCTGAGTCAAGCTTAAGTACGGACATAAAGGCCTTCTGCGGTATCTCGACATTACCTATCTGTCTCATTCGCTTCTTTCCTTCTTTCTGTTTCTCCAAAAGCTTTTTCTTACGCGTGATATCACCGCCGTAACACTTCGCAAGGACATCCTTACGCATTGCCTTAACGGTCTCTCTGGCTATTATCTTGCCGCCTACTGCAGCCTGTATGGGTATCTCAAAAAGATGCCTCGGAATCTCATCTTTAAGTTTCTCGCACATCTTACGTCCGCGTTCATATGCGCTGTCAGCATGGACGATAAACGAAAGCGCATCAACTTCTTCACGGTTAATGAGTATATCAAGCTTCACAAGCGAACTCTTCTCATATCCCTTAAGTTCATAATCAAATGAAGCATATCCTCTCGACCTGCTCTTAAGAGCATCGAAGAAGTCATATATAATCTCATTAAGAGGCAGGTCGTATTTAAGAAGGACTCTGTTAGCCTCTATATATTCCATTCCGGTCTGTCTGCCGCGTCTCTCCTGGCATAATCCCATTATCGCTCCGAGATACTCGCTCGTAAGCATAATTTCAGCAGCCACAATGGGCTCTTCCATATAATCTATCTCAGAAGGGTCCGGCATATTGGTGGGATTGGTAAGTTCCACCATCTCTCCGTTTGTCTTCCATATATGATATATAACGCCGGGTGCTGTCGTAACCAGATCAAGATTGTATTCTCTTTCCAGTCTTTCCTGGACTATCTCAAGATGGAGCAATCCCAAAAATCCGCATCTGAAGCCAAAGCCCAACGCTACCGATGTCTCGGGTTCATAGTTAAGTGACGCATCGTTAAGCTGGAGTTTTTCAAGTGCATCCCTTAAATCAGGATACTTCGCACCGTCCGCGGGATACATTCCACAATATACCATGGACTGTACCTTTTTATATCCGGGCAAAGCCTCCGCGCAGGGATTGTCATCATCCGTAACCGTATCTCCGACTGCCGTATCACGCACATTCTTGATGGATGCGGTAATGTAGCCTACCATTCCGGCCGAAAGTTCATCTCCCGGAATAAACTGTCCGGCCCCGAACGTACCGACCTCAACGACTTCAGCCGTAGCACCTGTAGCCATCATTTTTATATGTGTGCCCTTAGATACTCTGCCGTCCATAAGTCTGCAGAATATAATGACACCTCTGTATGAATCATATAATGAATCAAATATAAGTGCCTTAAGCGGTGCATCAGGATTACCCTTAGGTGCCGGGATCCTTTCAACTATCCTCTCAAGTACATCTTCTATACCGATACCGTTCTTGGCGGATATCAATGGTGCATCCTGCGCCTCGATACCTATAACATCCTCTATCTCATCAATGACCCTCTGCGGTTCCGCACTCGGAAGGTCTATCTTATTGATAACCGGGAATACTTCGAGATCATGATCAAGTGCCAGATAGACATTGGCAAGTGTCTGAGCTTCGATGCCCTGAGCCGCGTCCACGACAAGTATCGCACCGTCGCATGCAGCCAAAGACCTGCTGACTTCATAATTAAAATCGACATGTCCGGGAGTATCTATGAGATTAAAGACATATTCCTGCCCGTCCTTTGCCTTATATATTGTGCGCACGGTCTGAGCTTTGATCGTAATACCGCGCTCACGCTCTATATCCATATTGTCCAGGACCTGCTCCTGCATCTCTCTGTCCGTCAAAAGACCCGTCTTCTCGATTATCCTGTCAGCCAGTGTGCTCTTGCCGTGGTCGATATGTGCAACGATGCAGAAGTTCCTTATATGATTCTGATCCATTTATCGTTTCCTATCCAAGCGTATACACGCTCTGTTTTCTGATTATCTTGAGTGGCCGCCGCCGCCGTGGCTGCCGCCGCCTCCTCCGCCGCCACCGGAGCTTCTCTCTATCTTATGCTTTGTAACCGTCTTATGATTAAATGTATCCGTTCTTACCTTAAAGCTTGCTTTACCGTCCTCAAGATAAGTGCCCGAAGTAACTGTTACATCACCAAGCTTGCTTCTCCAGTTAATAATTATGTATATAACGGCTATCACCAAAGCAACAAAAAGTACAGCCCCCATAGAATACGGCATTCTTAACTTGGATCCTTTTTTCTCAACGGACTTTCCAAGCTTTGAATATACATAGTACGGGTCATCATCGTCACTCAGTTCATCCAATACGTTCAACATCTCCGTTGCATCCGAATCCGATATCCTGCTTCTTATCTCACCCGTTGTGGACATCCATGAATGAATCCTGCCGTCCCCGCCTCTGCTCCAGTTATCAACAAAGACTATGGCTGAACCGCCGGGATAGTCGTATCCCATGTGGTTATCCTCTGAAAATGAATCTGCAAGACGTCTTACCGAATCAAGATAGCCGTTGGCCGGATCATCGATTATAAAAAACACAATGTCCGTCTGACATGCAGCCTCAGCCTTTCTAAGCTGCTCGGTTAATGCCGCCTCCTCTTCATTGCTCATCTTATCGGCTAAATCTAAAACCGTGACCGAATTGTCCCATGAAGAGTTGTTCCTGGCTGTATTTAGGAAATCAGCCCTTGCAACCAGATACATGGGAAGGGCAATTACCGTAATGACCAGTGCAATTATAAAAGGTATTGCAAAATACTTAAAATACGATTTCATTTTTACCTCACATCACTACCGCAAGCAAAAGCCTGAGCATCGAACCTATAAGTGTTATAAGACCGAATACAGTGAGCCCGTACAGAGCCACTTTATCCTTTGCCACAGGTGTCTTACCCACAACCTTGCCCGTCTGTCCGTTAACGTGGAACTTATAGTCATTGCCGCGATATCTGAATATATATTCCCACACGGGAAGGAGCGCGTAGTCGACATTTTTCTTGGCAGATTGTATTTCCATGCTCTTTTTTGTAACAGTGGCGTAACCCGAAATACTGTCGTTAACCAATCCTTCTACGGCCGAAGCAACTTTATTCTCCGCCCTCGAAGCCAGTTCCTCTTCGCTCCTGTTGTATTTCTCTCCCAAAAAGCCTGACATGTACTTCTCTTCAAAGTCTTCAAGTCCTTCATATGCATACGGCTCCATGAGATCCATATATGTATCATCCATATAATCGGATGCATCGACGGGAATCTTGTCAAAGTCCGCGTCCATCACCCTGTGAATATCGTAATACGAGGTCTCCGTATATTCATAATCTCCGGATGACCAGCTTCTTACCTTGGTTCCCGTTCCGTAATACTCAGATTCGGTATCATAGTCATACATAAAAAACGGTACATACGTACCTTCAATCTTACTTACCGAAGCATTGTTCAAAAACGTTGACGGAGTAAATACTCTTCTTCCGAATTCATCACGCAAAAGACTGATTGCTTTATCCTTGCTGACGCGGAAAGGAAGGATAAGATCAGGCTTGTATTTGTCAGCCACCCTCTCGTCCAATATGGTATATGTACCGCAGTTAGGACACTTGGTCGCAAAAGTATGCTCCAAAACAACACTGTCCATCGGCGCTCCGCAGTTGGCACAGGTACGAATGGATTCAGTACTTACAAGCTTCTCCTCCGTATCAAGCCCATCACAATGCGGACAACACATTGTCGCTTTATCGGGATTGTATACTATATTTCCCCCACAATTCTTACATTTAAATATCATATGTTATCTCCCTGGTGTTCAATAAGCAAGGTTTTGCCCTGCAAAACCGGCTATTGTTGATTTTTGTTTGCGGGCGTTCTTTTGCCCGCTTATAAAAATCACAATAAGCTACATCCGATCCGGTGCCTCAAATCCCAACAGATTGATGGATGTCTCAAGTTCCTTAAGAGTCAGAACAAGCAGGTCTATATATCCCTTCTTCTTCTCTTCATCCGTCTCGGCCAGAATCCTGACATCGTGATAAAAGCTGTTAAATGCATTGGCAAGTGCATAGATATATGCGCATATCCTGTGAGGTGCAGCTTCTTCGTATGCACCCAATATCGTATCAGCGAATCCGGTAAGCGCCATCATAAGGTCCTTCTCCGCACCTGATTCCGGTGCATTAAAAGAAAGTGCCTTGCCCATATCGGCAGGAACCGTTCCACCCTGCTCGACGTACTTGGCCAGGATACTCTTGATTCTTACTATCGTATACAGAATATACGGACCCGTATTGCCCTCGCTTGAAGTGAACTTGTCTACATCGAATATATAGTCCTTGGCTGCCTGATTGGACAGATCCCCGTATTTAATCGCAGCCAACCCGACTATACGGCTGATCTTAAGCGCTTCGTCTTCTTCTATATCTCTGTTCTCGGTGATTCGCTCATACATCCTCTTATTGATATCTTCAATAAGATACTCAAGTCGCATAACACCGCCGTCACGCGTCTTAAAAGGCTTGCCGTCCTTACCGTTGACCGTTCCGAAGCCAATATGTATGAGTTCTTTGTCTTTATCGATAAGCCCCGTCTTCCTTGCGCATCTGAAGACCTGTTCAAAATACAGATTCTGCCTCTTATCCGTCAGATATACCATTCTGTCCGGATTGTATTCCTTAACACGCTCCATTATCGTAGCCAGATCGGTAGTATTGTAAAGCGAAGCTCCGTCCGACTTAAGAATCATGCAGGGAGGCATCTCCTTATTATCTGTCTCTTCTTTGACATCAACCACAAGTGCACCGTCACTTACACGTGTATATCCTCCGTCTTTTAAATACTGAACCATTCCGGGGATGATATCATGAACATCACTCTCACCCTTCCAAAGGTCGAATGTAACGTTAAGAGCATCGTAGTTGCGCTTAAGATCCGACTTGGATACATTCATGATATGATTCCAAAGCGCCCTGTAGCCGCGCACACCGCTTTGAAGCTTGGCTGTAGCCTCCATGGCACGCTTCTTATACTCTTCATCCTCCTTGCTCTTACCGGAAGCGGTAGGATATATCTCCTCAAGCTCACTTATGGTAAAAGGCGCATCCTTGGGATATTCTCCCTCATAGCTGTCATCAAAATACGGCAGATCGGGCTTACGCTCCTTAAGCTCGGTTATGACCAGACCCATCTGAAGACCCCAGTCACCAAGATGAACATCACCTATGGTTCTGTGTCCCATATACCTTGAAATGCGCTTGATACTCTCGCCTATAACGGCACTTCTTAAGTGTCCGACATGGAGCGGCTTGGCAACATTGGCTCCGCCGTAATCCACAATAACGGTCTTATGTTCAGGCACCTCAAGACCCAGTCTTCCGTCTTCACATGCCGTCATATCAGACAGATAGCCTGCCAGCCACTTGCCGCTTATGTTGATATTAAGAAAGCCCGGATTAACCGCTTCTATGCTCTCTATTACCTCATTACCGGACAGCTTATCTGCAACTTCGGTCGCTATCTGTATCGGAGCCTTATGATAAAGCTTGGCTCCCGCCATGGCTCCATTACACTGAAACTCGCACAAATCCGGTCTGTTCGATACCGCAACCTGTCCGAGTTCCTCATCATATCCGGCATTCTTAAATGCTGTTTTAACTTCTATACTTATAAGTTCCGTTATACTCTTCACGGTCATCCTCCATTAATATCTATGATGCGCTTACAACCTGGTTCTTACCGTGGGTCTTACCGTAATACAGGCGCTTATCCGCAGCGTCTATTACATTCCTTAACTGTGCACCATATCTGAATTCGGCCACTCCCGCTGTCAGTGTAACAGAGAAGGTACCGCCTTTCTTATCTTCAAACTGTGTATTGCGGAGCCTCTCAAGAATCCTCTCCGCAACGCTCTGGACTTCATTACGCGGTCCGTTGGCAAAAAGCAGGAACTCCTCTCCGCCCCATCGGCACGAATAGTCGCCCGCTCTGACCTCGTCTCTTATTATATCTGCAAGACCTACCAAAACCACATCACCGACGTCATGACCGAAAGTATCGTTAACATGCTTAAAGTCATCTATATCCATCATAACGATGCTGAATACCTGTATTCTCTCCATAGTGTTAATGGCCTCGTTAACCGCATTCGTAAGACTTCTGCGGTTCCAGAGCCTTGTAAGCGGATCGTGGCTTGCATCTTCACTTAACTTAACATTCTCATTGGTAAGCAGTCCGGACATATATTCCTTCTCTAAAGCAAAGAGAAGTGAAAAACTGATCTGGAGCAAGAATGCAATAAATACGTTGAAATATCTGATGCCGACTCCCATGGAATTATAACCGGAAACATCGTATATCTTATCAACACGCGGATAAATCGCCGTTACCGCAAGATATGTCACTATAACAAAGAATGAGAGATAAACCGCGAACTTGGTATGCCCTATCTTGCCTACCGGTCTGTTGCTTAAATAAAAAGCCATAGGAACCAAAGACACCGTATAGAGCATGAATCCGAAATCCATATCCGTAAGGCATGTCGCAAGTGCCGAATGCAATTCTATCTCTATAAACAGCAGAAAAAGAATTGTCGTAAGCTTGCCCTTTGCTGACATCGAGAAGCCCATAAAAAAATAGGAGGCCACGATTACGAGATTATAATAAAACATGATATCCACATGCATTATATACATGCATATGGCGAATACCACGTGAATCAGAGCCGCTCCTACACATATTATCTTATATTTGGCAGCATCCTCAATGAGCCTCTTACCCTCAAGCACCTGCCTCACAGCATGAAAAAGCCTTTTTGTCTTACGTCCTTTAGCCAACTCTTCTGCCTCTTTCACAAAATACTTCCTATCAATTATATAACGAATCACCCCCATTTTTCAAATAAAATCGGGAACCTTTTTAACAAGATTCCCGATTTGTAAACACATATGTAACTTCTGTATCGTCAAGCCTCGATTATACGTTGAATCGCTCCGTTGTATCCTGAAGAGTAGAGATACTGTCCATAACCTCTTTGGTCTCATTCGATACGTTCGCACTTGACTCCGTAATGTTCTGCATATTGCCCGAAATATTGTGTACGGCTTCGCCGAGTTCCTGCTGTGCCTTGCTTATCGATTCAAGTACCTTGTTGATATCCGATACGGATGCACTTACTTCTTCCGCTCCGGCACCAAGTTCCTTACTTACATCGCCGTAGTAATTGGCATCATCCATATAGTTGTTGACCAGTGTCTCGAGATTGTCATAATCCTTAAGCACATTCTCGGTTAAGAACTTGATAAGGCGCTCGCTCACCTTAGAAAGCTCGTCAATATTGGCCGTAACTTCCTTGGTAAGTGCATTGACCTTCTCAATCTCACTGCCTGTTGTGGTACTTAGACTGTTAATCTCATCGGCAACAACCGCAAATCCTCTGCCGGCTTCTCCCGCTCTTGCGGCCTCAATGGATGCATTAAGTGCAAGCAGGTTGGTCTGATTGGCAATTCCCTGTATGGCTGCGGCCACTTCAACGATCTGTTCGATGACCTGTATTCCCTTGATGGCTTCTTCAAGCTCTTCCTTGGTCTTATTTGTTACTTCAACCGCATGTCTCTTATTGGCAAGGATCTCAGGAACCATACCCTTAACTCTGGCAATGATCTCACCCGTCCTGTCGCTCATATCCCTTGTATCCGTTGCAAAGGTGTCGGCAGCTATCATAACGTTATTACAGATCTCACCGATGCTCTCAATACTCTCCGTCTGGCTCTCAATTCCGCCTTCGGTACGCTGCATGGCTTCATTGATCTCCGTAATACTGTCATTGATACCGCTTATTCTGTCGGATGTAAGAGTCATCTTGTCCTTTATGGTCTGTGACTCATCCTTTGTCTTATGTATCGTATCTATTACTCGGTTCTCAAGTTCCGAAAGGAGATAGTTGATCTGCTCCACTTCCGAGCCGGATTTGTCAACATTATCATCACCTATTATCTTCTCCTTGATGAAAGCCTTCATATTCTCCATCGGAGCCAGCTGCTTGCTGATAAGTCCTGTCATTATGAATATGACTGCCGCTATCGCAATAACGGTTATAAGCACACCGGTAAGGATAAGTCTGTATGTTGTACCTATAACATTGCTCTGAGGCTTAACAAGTCCGAGTGCCCATCCGCATCCTTCCACGCTTGCAGTCGCAAAATAATTCTTCTCTCCGTCATAATCCGATGTCAGTATAACGCTGCTTCCCGGAGCCGTCACTATACTTGCGATGCCGGGCATAACGTCTGTTACTGCCGTTGCAACGTCTTCACCCGGAAGATATGCCTGATTCTCATGCATTATATAGTTGCCGCTTGCATCCACCATGAATCCGTATTCACCTTTTCCATAGGGAATACTGTTGACAACGTCCATTATGTAATCAAGAGTAAAGTCTGCACCAAGAACACCCACAAGTTCTCCGCTCCTGTATACAGGCGTTGCGATGGTTATACACATACCTCCGATAAGGACATCCATATAAGGATCCGTAACTATAGTGGTACCTGCAGCCGCTGCAGCTTTATACCATCCTCTGGCTGTGGGATCGTATCCGTCCGGCACCGTAGCATTGGGATCCATCTGGATATGCTGCTTATCAGCCATTCCGTAATAAAGATTCAAAAACTCCGGATGGCCGGCAGCCTCTGTTGTAACTATATTCTGAATATGCTCTCTGTCATAAGATGAATCGGGAAGTGCCGCAAACGCCGCAGCTCCTGCCGCATTCATGCCCTTCTCCATCTCAATCCAGCTGTTGATTGAATTGGCATACTTACCTGCATTGACCTGCATCTCATTGGTCAGTTCTTTATTAAGATTACGTCCTGATGCTCCTACGATGATGCCGGTCGAAACCAACATGGTTGCTACCACGATAAGTATGACTGCAAGTGTAAGTTTTCCTTTGATCGTTCCTTTCATTTCACGATTCTCCCTCCGTATAAAGTAAGTACTTCCGTACCACAATATTTTAAAACCCTGGCTTTAACATTTCAATAATTTTCTGCATAATTTTTATCCAAATATGTTAAAATACAAGCCATGAACAAAACAGATTACAATAAGGAATTTAAGTGCATAATCGATCGCCTGGATGCCTATTACAGGGCTTCCGATATAAAAGATGCTCAAAAAAAGAAGCTTCTGCTCCATGCATGTTGTGCTCCATGCAGCAGCATATGTATAGAAAGAGTTCGCGATCACTTTGATACTACTGTCTATTTCTTTAATCCTAATATAACAATTGAAGATGAGTACCTATATCGTCTGAATGAACTTAAGCGACTTATAGACATATATAACGATATGCCCGGAAGAGGACATATCAATCTTATTAACGGCGATTATGATCCGGATGTATTCTTTAGTATTGCAAAGGGTTATGAAGATTGCCCCGAACGCGGTGCCCGCTGCAGTCTGTGCTACGAGTTAAGACTTAAGGCAACTGCAGATACCGCAATTGCAAACGGCTATGACTACTTTGCCACGACCTTAACCCTCAGTCCGCTAAAAGATGTCGAGCGGCTTAACGGCATAGGATACAGGCTTTCTAAGGAGTCAGACGGACGCCTTCTGTGGCTTCCATCCGACTTTAAAAAGGAAGACGGATACAAAAAAAGCATTGAACTTTCAAAAGAATACAACCTTTACAGGCAGAATTACTGCGGATGTGTTTATTCAAGGCGATTGGAGGATATGCATGAATAAGATATATGAAAATGACAGCTACATCAAAGAATGCGATACGGTGATAACCGATGTTCAAACAACGGACGACGGAACATATATCAGCTTACGGGACAGCATATTCTTTCCGAAGGAAGGAGGTCAATATGCCGATACGGGATGTGTGACACTCGGTGCGTATGAGTTTGAAATTCTCGACGGACAGATAGAAAACCATTCTTCCGACAGCGTGGTTGACATAACAAATAATAACGCCAATCATTCATCTTCTCTTCCGGATGGCATCTGGTACCGAATTGACTTCTCCGGATCATACAAGAAGCAAAATGCAAAATTGCCTGCGTTATCTGACATTCTTGTCACAAATTCGGAAATCCGCTGTTTTCTGGACTATGACAAGCGTTATGACAGGATGCAGAACCATACAGGCGAGCATATATTGACCGGGACGGTCCATAATGACTACGGATATAATAACGTCGGATTTCACTTAAGTGATGACGGATTGGTGACTTTAGACCTGGATGGGCCCCTCACTTATGAGCAGATTATGGAAGAAGAGGCCAAAGCCAATTCCGTTGTATATTCGAATTTGTCGATCAAGGCCTCATATCCGTCGAAGGAAGAGTTAAAAGACATAGAATACAGAAGTAAGATAGAGATAGAAGGTCAGGTCAGACTTATAACAATCGGAGATGATGATAATCCCGTAGATATATGTGCCTGCTGTGCGCCTCATGTGGCCCGTACGGGAGAAGTGGGTATCATAAAGGTCATATCCATAGTTAACTGGAAAGGCGGAGTACGCATAGGTATATTATGCGGCAGAAGAGCTTTGGAGTATATTAATCACAGACAGGATATCATTATGGGGCTTACCGGACTTATGACGACAAATGAAGATAATCTGCTTTCTCGTGTTCGCGGACAGATGGAGGAGATCAAGGAACTTAAAGCAAAGTTATCGGGTGCATTGGAATCAGATATCGTATCACGCATAGAAAAGGGTGATTCAGATATCGAAAGAACTCATCTTGTATTTACGGATGCCGACTTTCCTGCTGCTCCGATGAAGAATATATATAACGTACTTAAGAGCAGATATCCGGGATATGTCGGGATTTTTGCGGGCTCCGATACCGAAGGCTATCGTTACCTTGCAGGCAGCAAAGACATCGATTCAAAGTCCTTAATCCCGATTCTTAATAAGATAGGCGCCAAAGGAGGCGGCAGTTCCGATATGATCCAGGGACGTGTCAATGCATCCAAATCCGATATAGAACGGCTTTTTACAGGAATCAAACATGCATAAACAAAACGCGGAGCATCAAGCTCCGCGTTTTGTTATCTGCAACCGTCGATATTGTCACTGTTAGGTGCTGTTCCTTTTGCCCATGGGCTTCCGACATCACAGCGCCCGTGGTGATAGGTCTGTGATACGGTTCCTTCAGGCTCATCGTCGGATACCGTAACCTTAAGTCTTCCGACTCCGCCACCCAGTTTGGAATCTATCATATTCACAATCTCATCAATATCAACATTGTTATCCATTATTACTCAGCCTTATCCTTACCTGCCTTCGGAATCATAACAAAGCATATGATAAGTGCTATTACATATAAGGCACCTGTTACATAAAGCACTGTCTGATAACCTACGGGATTAACGTTAGCCGTCTTACCGTTAGACAATGTAATCTCCGTAAACTCGCCTACGTGATTAACAATGTATGTAGCCATCTGATTACCCGTAAGTCCGGCAATGGCCCAAGCTGAGAGGCACATACCGTGAACTGCCGAGATAGACTTCATACCGAAGTGATCGGATAAAAGTGTGGGAACATTGGAGTATCCTCCGCCGTATCCTGCGTTAACAACGATCAGAAGTCCGATACAGAGCCATGCTATCTTATTGTTGATACCCTGTGTGAGGATTGTTGCTCCGGTAAATACGATGGATAAGATAAATATAATCTTATAAATTGTATTCCTGTCCTTGAATGTATCTGCCCATGCAGAGAATCCGAGACGACCTGCCGCATTGGCTATGGCTGTAACAGTACCGAGTAACGCTGCTGTAGCCACCGACAAACCAACGGTATTGAATATCTGCTTCTCCTGTGAGATTAAAGCAAGTCCGCATGTGATGTTGATGTAGAACATTAACCAGATACCGATGAATGTCTTATTTGAGAATGATGTCTTGAAGTTCTTACCAAGAGTCTGGAAGAATTCCTTGATACCGCCCTCTGCATGCTGCTCAACCCAATCCGAAGGCTTGCGTAAAAGCAGATGACCCACAAACATCATTACGCAGTAAACACCGCCCATGATAAAGAACATGGGAGCCGGGTTATTGTCAAACTTATTAAGTATGCTCTGCATGATAGGAGTAGCTATGGCCTTAGCTGCACCGAAACCGGCAACCGCAAGTCCCGTAGCAAGACCCTTCTTATCCTTAAACCATAACATAAGTGTCTTAACCGGTGAGAGGTAACCCGTACCGAGTCCGATACCCATTATGCAACCGTAGAATAAGAAGATAAGCGGAAGCGAACGAATCATGATCGCAAATCCGGTACCTACCATACCTGCCGTAAAGCATATCGTAGCTATAAGGGAAGATCTGTGAATATCCTTCTCAACTACGTCTCCAAGGAATGCAGCTGACATTCCGAGGAAGAATATTGCGAGCGAGAATGCCCAGCCTACTGCACTTTTATCAGCGCCGACATAATCTGCTATCTCTCCGCTGAATGTTGACCAACAGTATACCGTACCGATACTGCAGTGTAAGAGCAATGCGGGAATCGCACCGCGAATCCATTTGTTTTCCATTTTGATGATTCCTTTCGTACTGAAAAAAATTATGTTAACCTTTCACGTTTGTCTACATGAAGTACTTAACGCCGCTTTCAAAGATCTTAAGGTCCTGTTCGCCATAGATATTGACAGCCACACCCTTATCTCTTCTCTCGGAATGCGCCATCTTACCGAGTATTCTTCCGTCTGCCGACGTAATACCCTCAATAGCCATGTATGAACCGTTGATATTATATTCTTCATCCATTGAGACATTGCCGTCAGGATCCGAATATACGGTTGCTACCTGGCCACCCTGTATAAGCTTGTCAAGCCACTCCTTAGGAGCAACGAAACGTCCCTCACCGTGAGAAGCCGGATTGACATATACATCACCAAGCGTAGCTTCGGCAAGCCAGGGCGACTTATTCGAAACAACCTTGGTATATACCATCTTGGAGATATGACGATTAACGGTGTTGAATGTCAGTGTGGGCGAATCCGCATTCTGACCGGTTATGGCACCGTTGGGAACAAGTCCGAGTTTAATAAGTGCCTGGAAACCGTTACATATACCTAAGATAAGACCGTCTCTCTCATTAAGAAGTCTCATAACGGCATCTTTAACAGCCTCATTCTGGAAGGCTGCAGCAAAGAACTTCGCCGAACCGTCAGGTTCATCACCTGCGGAGAATCCGCCGGGGAACATGATGATCTGTGCCGCATCTATTCTGCGAACATATTCTTCAAACGATTCTCTGATATCCGATGAAGTCATGTTCTTAAATACCGCATCATTAACGGTTGCACCGGCTCTTTCGAATGCACGTCTGCTGTCGTATTCACAGTTCGTTCCGGGGAATACCGGAATGAATACATTAGGCTTTGCAACCTTATTCTTACATATGTATATATCACCCTTTGCGTCATACAAAGGCATATTGACCGATTCGGTCGACTTGGTCGCTTTGTACGGGAATACCTTATCAAGAGGCTTGCTCCATACCTTGACAGCCTCATCAAGACCTATTGCAACATCTCCTATCGTGATGTTCTTATCATCCGTAACCGTAGCAACAATCTCAAAGTCTTCATCTATCTCATGAAGCCTTGAAACATCTACTTCGGCAATGATATCTCCCATACGGTCCGTAAAGAGTTCTTCCGGCTCTATATCAGACTCAAAACGAACACCCAGCATATTACCGAATGCCATCTTCGCAACGGATGCCAGTATTCCGTAACAGTCAAGCGCATATGCCGATACAATGACTCCGTCTCTTATAAGAGATGTTACGGAATCATACATAGCCTGAACCTTCTCATATACGGGAATGCCGAAATCATCCTTCTCTATCTCAAAACGTACAAGTTTGTTGCCCGCTTTCTTGAGCTCGGGAGTGATAACATCTGTTATCTTGGCGATATCTACGGCAAAAGAAACAAGTGTGGGAGGTACGTCTATATCATTGAATGTACCTGACATACTGTCCTTACCGCCGATTGAAGGAAGACCGAAGCCTACCTGTGCATCGAACGCACCAAGCAGTGCTGCAAAAGGTGCTCCCCATCTCTTCGCATCCTCGGTCATTCTCTTAAAGTATTCCTGGAACGTAAATCTTATCTTGCCGTAATCGCCGCCCGATGCAACGACCTTGGACATAGATGATACTATCGCATATATTGCTCCGTGATAAGGGCTCCAACTTGATATATAAGGATCAAAGCCGTAGCTCATCATCGTCACCGTATCCGTACTTCCTTTAAGAGTCGGAAGCTTGGCTATCATTGTCTGAGTCTCGGTAAGCTGAGTCACACCGCCGTAAGGCATAAATACGCTGGCTGCTCCGATTGAAGCATCGAATCTCTCAACAAGTCCCTTCTGTGAGCAAACATTGAGATTACTTAACGTATCAAGCACAGCCGCCTTAACATCACCCGATTCCACATCAGCCGATACCCTGTCATCCGCAATTTTACCTATGGGACATGCTTCCTCAGACGGCATCGGTACTTCAACATCAGTCTCCTGATGCGCACCGTTGGTATCTAAGAACGCACGGCTTAAATTAACAATCTCCTTACCGCGCCAGTTAAGAACAAGTCTGGGTTCTTTGGTTACCGTAGCCACTACGGTAGCTTCAAGATTCTCCTCTGCCGCATACTTAAGGAAGGTATCAACATCCTTAGGGTCAACGACAACAGCCTTTCTCTCCTGACTTTCGGATATTGCAAGTTCTGTTCCGTCAAGGCCGGCATACTTCTTGGGCACCTTATCAAGATCAACGGTAAGGCCTGCTGCCAGCTCACCTATTGCTACGGATACACCGCCCGCACCGAAGTCGTTACACTTCTTAATAAGGCTTGCTACTTCCTCACGTCTGAACAGTCTCTGAATCTTACGCTCTGTAGGCGCATTACCCTTCTGAACCTCGGCTCCGCAGGTCTCAATGGATTCCTCGGTATGCACCTTGGATGAACCCGTGGCACCGCCGCAGCCGTCACGGCCCGTACGTCCGCCGAGCAATATGATTATATCTCCGGGATCGGAGTTCTCTCTCTTAACGCATCTTCTCGGAGCGGCACCCATAACGGCACCTATCTCCATTCTCTTGGCTACATAGCCCGGATGATATATCTCTTTAACAAGTCCTGTAGCAAGACCTATCTGATTACCGTATGACGAATAACCTGCTGCCGCACCTGTAGTAAGCTTCTTCTGAGGCAACTTACCCTTAAGGGTTGCAGATACGGGTACCGTAGGATCTGCGGCACCTGTAACTCTCATGGCCTGATATACATAGCCTCTGCCTGAGAGGGGATCTCTTATGGCACCGCCAAGACATGTGGCAGCACCACCGAAAGGCTCGATCTCCGTAGGATGGTTGTGTGTCTCATTCTTAAAGAACACAAGCCACTCTTCCGTAACCTTACCCTCACCGTAATCCATCTCAACGGGCACGATAACAGAGCAGGCATTGATTTCATCGGATACTTCCATATCCTCAAGTTTGCCTGCGGCACGAAGTTTCTTCATACCCATTAAGGCTATATCCATAAGGCAGACATACTTATCGTCTCTGCCTGCATATATCTCTTCCTTTGTATCGAGATAACTCTGATAAGTTGTCTCGATTGGCTCCTTGTAATATCCCTCATCAAAGCTTACATTCTTAAGCTCCGTAGAGAAGGTCGTATGTCTGCAGTGATCCGACCAGTATGTATCGAGCACTCTTATCTCGGTCATCGTGGGATCTCTGTGCTCTTCACCTGAGAAATAATTGTGAATATGCAGGAAATCCTTAAATGTCATCGCAAGTCCGAGACTCTCATACAAAGACTTAAGCTCATCTTCGGACATTGCGGTAAAGCCTGTGAATATCGCAACATCTGCAGGCTCATCATACTCTGTGATAAGAGTATCCGGGATATTGTTGTCTGCCACTCTTGAATCCACCGGATTGATGACATAGTCTCTGATACGTGCGATATCTTCATCGCTTATATCACCGCTTATAACATATGTCACCGCGGTCTTGATGATGGGATCTGAATCCTCATCTAAGAATCTCACACACTGAGCAGCCGAATCTGCTCTCTGATCGTACTGTCCCGGAAGATATTCCACCGAGAACATGTGCTCATTTGAAGACAGCGACAGTTCGTTCTCGTATATAACATCAACCGGCGGCTCTCCGAAAACGTAGCCGCATGCTTTTTTGAATGTATCTTCCTTAAGTCCCTCAACATCATATCTGATCAGAACCCTGACCGATTCGATGTTATTAATGCCTAAAAAGCTCTCTATCTCATCCTTAAGCTCCCCGGCCTTGACGGCGTAAGGAGCCTTCTTCTCAACATAGATACGTTTGACACAACTCACAGGCTTTATTCCTCCACTTCCATGAACTGTCTCATCATGTATACCAGCTCTTTGTCAACCTTCTTCTCGCTGATTCCGACAGTTCCGGCAATGACCTTCATACCCTCTATGGCATACATCATATTGCTTGCAAGTCCCTTGATATCGTCACATGCGAACTCTCCGGTCTCATTGCCTCTTAATAAAATCTTCTCAAGTACAAGTCCGGCTGTCTCAAACTTATGCTTGGCACCGCTGCTTTTGCCTTCCTGCTTGCAAGAAAAAGCATATTCATACATCGCGATGCTTAAATTGTTCTTACCCTTAAGAATCTCCTTCTTCTGCTCCTTCAAAAACCAGAGTAAAAGTTCGGCGCTGCTTGCCTCCTTAAGTCTCTCAACCATGTTCTTGTTGGCTTCATCTTCCCATGCATCCATGCTCTTAAGCACGTCAAGGAAAATCTCTTCCGTTGAATCGTAGTATATATACAGACCGCCACGGCTGATTCCGCTGGCTTCCACTATATCTTTCATAGTAACGTTGCGGTATCCCTTCTTGGAAAATACCTCTGTTGCCTTATCTAAGATCAACTGCTTTTTGACATCCGCTCTCTCGCTCACTTCTTTCTCCTCCTAATATGCTTTGCGCTCCGCATTGGCCCAGAAATCTATAAGTTCCTTCATCTTCTTGACCAACCGCAGGAAAATGCCTTTATTCATTCCCTCAGACCACAGTCTGGCCTTAGTGCGACCTCCCATCACATAATTGGACAATATCCCTCCCAGGACGTCCATCTGCATAATGGTCGCATTGTCTATGAACCTAAGTTCATCCTCGGTAGTCCTGATATGATTCCTCGTATAGGCATACCGATAATTCCTGTCCATAAAAGATGTGGCGTCTGCAGTCCTGATAAAATTCATCAGATTGCTGTCAAAGACGGGCACCGGAACCGAGTTCTCGCTCAAGCCGTCATCGCCGTAGACACCGCTTACCTGCGAACCGCTCTTCTGCTCAAGCCAGTTAAGGTATCCGGCGAGCCTGTTCACATCATCTTTGTATTTGTTCATAATCTCATCGGGAGTCATTCCATCTGTAAACATAGCATTCCTCCATACATGAATTTTATTTTACCATATTTTCCCATTTTGTACAGTATGTGTTATTATAGATAAATAGAAATAACGCTTTTTTATATGCATGTTTTCATAAGCGGGGAGACATTGATTATGCAATCATTTGAACAGGATCAGATCATATTCAACACGGGAAGCGTGTGTGATTCATTCTATATCATCGCCGACGGCACCGTAGATGCCAAATCCGGCAACTTAAGTTACCCTCTTAAAAAGGGAGATATAGTGGGCATCCAGGGCCTTACGACCAAGGAACATTCGTGCACATACGTTGCTTCAAGCGACGCATCGTTAATCCCCTATCCCTTCGGCAATACCAAGGGTCTGATTACAATGATGAACAAGCAGGAAGACCTGCGTAAGCTTATGGTGTCTTCGCTTAACCGCTGCATATGCAATATGATCGCATCATACAACGAAGACTATAAAAAGTGTATGGACCTGCATGCCTATCTTACCGGGCTTCAGGAGAAGTACCACGAACTGGCGGCATCTTTGCGCTTAACCCCGAAGTCTCTTCCTTTTGTGGAGGATCTGCAGAACTTTAAGCTTGACGATGAGATGCCCTTCTGGATGAGCGATTTCTACGCAAGCATCCGTAAGATAGTCAATGAGACCGCTCCGTCAATGAGCACCGGGCTGGTATACGGATATATCGACCGCGGAAGCAGAGATATGGAGACCATAATCGTTTTGGAAGGCGAACTTAAGGCTGCCACCGAGACTTTCTCTTCTTACCTGCTTAATGACGATTATCTGGATTACTATGATTTATACTGCGATCTGTATTCAAGAGCCGCCAAGAACAACGACGATACTTCGGAAATTTCGGCCATGATAAGTGATATCGCCGATAAGGTGTACGCCATCGGAATAGCAGACCGACAGCTTATAGATTCCAGAGTCAGCGCCTTTGCGGCAAAGCAGAGTATCAAAGCTGCAAGCGGAACTTCATCCTCAGGCGATGATGAGACAATCAAGGCAGAACTTGCGAATGCCCTTACGGTTATACTGGATCATGCAGGCACCGAAGCTTCCGTTGCCTCGGAATTCAAGAAAGTTATCGAGCAGTTTAAGCAGGTGCCCGACCGTTCGTCCACCGAGAAGGATGTCGATACTTTAAGAAGGCAGATCACAAAGCTTTTCTACGAAATATACAGAGATGCTATACATCATTCCATCAATTCGGATAATATACCGACCATCGTTAAGATGTTCTTAAACTTCGGATTTGTGGATGCCACGCTTTGCGGAATGGATAACTCGATTTCTCTTTATCGCATAGCCGAGACCTTCCACGGACATAAGGAGCGCGGTATATATACGGCTCTTGAATGGTTCGAAGCTATTTATAACGGCGATAAGCAGCCCAGCCGTAACGAGTTTGATCAGGATTATTCACAGTATCTGCGCTCTCTTATTAAAGAGGGTAAGATCAACAGAGACAAAGAAGCTCAGATGGCTGATGACATGGACGAGAAGCTCGAATTCGAGTTAAGGAACATGTTCCCCACCGTCAACAAGATCACATTCGGAAGAATCTTCGGATACTGTCCGATACTGCTTGATGACAACATTATCAGGGCTCCCGAGAACATTCTTACGACTCCGGCCAAGATAATAGATACTCTGGATAAGGTATGTTCCATAGATTATTCGGCATTCTACCACGAATTTATATTCGAGGATATCAAGATAGGTGTCAAGGATACGGTTTTATCGGACATAAGACCCGATGTCATCTTAATGCCCAATGCGGGAAGCCGCGGAGTTATGTGGCAGGAGATCGAGGGCATGAACCGCAAGACCCCGGCCCGTTTTGTAATATCTTCTCTCTATGTGGAGAATATAGAGAAGGCGTTTATAAGAATGACCGGAGAATTCAGATGGGAGATGTGCAAGAGAGAACAGGGTGCAAGATGGAACGACGTATCCTCTCATTCCCTCACAAGCGAATACTGCGACTACGCACAGTTCTTTAACAAGAACCGAGATCTCTCATATGATGCCAAAGAAAAGCTTAAAGAGAATCTTAAAAAGTGCAAAAACAGTTTCAAAGAACTCTTCTTATACGAGTATTCGACATATATGCTGTATGAGGCAGCCGGGTCAAGCAGACTTAATAAGGTTGCAAGGGGCATAATATTCACATTCTGTCCTTTGGGCAAGGAATACCGAGAGAAAGTAAGCAAGAATGCTATATTCGATGAATGCCTGTCACGTCACAGGATAACCAACGGCCAGACACTGCACAGACTCGAGGGAATTACGGCCAAGTACAGGAACGCAGGCAAGGAACTACCCGAGGAATTCGTCACATTACAGGAACTTGTCGAGCGATAAAAGCTATGTAGTATTCAAAACCACAATACATGGTAATGTCAGTATTGTATATCCATATAGTCAATTTTGTTGTACCTTTTTTATTCTCGACATGATATATTATTTGAGGTTAGTTTAGTAGACAATAAACTATTTCCGAAAGAATTCCCCTTTTACACAGGAAAATGCCGTAGGTCAGACCTACGGCATTTTCTCTTTTATGTTATTTACTTATTCTTTCCGCAGCACTTCTTGTACTTCTTACCGGAACCGCACGGGCAGGGATCATTGGGATAAATCTTCGTCTCATTAACGACCGTTGTCGAACGCTTCTGCTCCTTATAAAGTTCCTTCTGCTTCTCTTCGGTAAAGATATCGTTCCACTCGGGAAGACCGTACAGCCAGTCAGCACCGGCAGCTACCATGTTCTTATATAAGAGTTCCTTGTCAAACTTAAGTGATACCTTCGTATCCTCATCCATCTCTTCAATGGGATTGGGCTTTACAAGACTGTCATTGATACCGTCCAAAAAGCCAACCATATATTTAAGCTCTATGCCGTACTTCTCAGCCAGTTCCTTGACCGTACCCTTAACTTCCTTATCAGGAGTCTTTAAGAGTTCTGAGTAGATACCCTTCTCCTTCTCAAAATATTCTGCCCAAAGTCTCTGTAACTGTCCTTTATCGGCATTGTTGGAATATGCTTCCTCTCTCCAGCTTTCAAGTATTGTCTTTGCCATCTTCGGCTCCTTCCTTTCTTCTATCCATCATCCTGTCATACAGGTAGATATTTATCCATAATATCGACGGTATGATTATCGTCGCACCAAGGCAGGCAAAAAAGTATCTCTGCCATCCGGCGACATTTATTATAGCAAAAATGAGCAATAATAGATACATAAGAATCAAAATTGCCGTTCCCGAAATTGCCAGTATCTTTTTAAAACGCTTTCTTTTTTCCTCTTTTCCCATATTCATATTCCTCTTTTAAACTCTTACATGGATCTTGATGCCACGACATCCACGTTAAGTCCGCAAATATTTTTAACTATGACATCTCCTCTTTTTACAGGAGCTTTGACCTTCACTCCGTTTAAAGCCTCCATCACATCCATCATTTTTCCCTTGGGAATAACATCCGATAAAATCACGGGAAGTCTGTCATATATCCCGCCTTCTATGATTACCGTCGATGTAAGCTGCCTCATCGGGTTTAACAGTTCGTTTTTAACATATGTCTCCCCTCTGGGACATGAGTTGCCCTCAATCGAAAGAATATTGCCTTCCTTATCAAGATTCGCCGTAACTTCACAGCCTCTGGGACACACTATGCAGGTAAATACTTTTTTATTCGTATCCGTCATCCCATATCCTCCACAGCCAAAGTCATGGGGCCGCTTATTGCTGCAAGCTCCGCCTTCTTTACTACAACCTTTTCCATCTCACTCGGGGCCGTTTTAAGTTTTCTGACCTCTTTTATTGTCTTATCGCCTTCTCTTAAAACCAGCCTGACATTTCTTCTGTTGTCCTTGACCCTGAGTTTTATCTCAAGCTCATCTTCCATTATATCCGGAGAAACAACACAGGGCAGAACGTAGCTTACGCCATCTCCGGGCATAAGCTCATATCCTTTCTTTGGTATGAACTCTCCTTTGACATACTTTGCTGCCGCCGCGCCTGCTTCTTCACCCTCCATGCTGACAAAATCCACAAGATCATGCACATGAAGTCCGTTGCCGCACGCAAATATCCCGGGTACAGACGTCATCATATGCTCATCCACCTTTGCACCCTTGGTCTTCGGATGAAGCAAAGCGCCCGCCTCTGATAAAAGGGCCGTATCCGGTATCAGTCCCACAGAAAGCAAAAGCGTATCCACATCAAAGTCAATCTCCGTTCCCTTTATGGGATTTAACGACTCATCTACACGGCTTATTGTTATTCCGTTTAATCTGTCTTTACCCCTTATATCCGTAACCGTATGGCTTAAATAAAGCGGGATGTCAAAATCATCCAGACACTGCTTCATATTACGCGGAAGTCCGTTGGAATACGGCATAATCTCAGCCACGCCCAAGACCTTTGCTCCTTCAAGGACCATTCTTCTTGCCATGATAAGCCCTATATCACCGCTTCCTAAGATAAACACGCGCTTACCGACCAGATATCCCTGCATATTCAAATACTTCTGAGCCGTTCCCGCAGTCCAGACACCGCTTGGCCTGTATCCCGGAGTCGCTATGGCTCCGCGGCTTCTTTCCCTGCATCCCAAAGCCATAATAACAGCTCCTGCCTTAACGGTCACATAACCTTCGGCCGGATTGACATAGGTAACGTTCCTGTCGCTGTCAAGATGTATAACCGTCGTATCGGTCTTGACCTCAACGGGAAGGTCCTTAAGCATATCCTTCCATTTTTCTGCATAAGCCGGTCCGGCCAGCTCCTCACCGAAGCGATGAAGTCCGAAGCCGTTGTGTATACACTGAAGCAGTATTCCGCCCAGTTCCGCATCTTTTTCCAGCAAAAGAATATCGTCACATCCGTTATTGTATGCCGCAATGGCTGCGGCAATACCGGCGCTGCCTCCGCCGATTATCACGATCTTTCGACTGTTCAAATCACAGCGCTCCTTTCTTGGTCTCTTCCATAAGTATCACAGATTTCGGTGAGTCATATCTTATTTCCGCCTTATCCTTCCCAAGTTCCTTGGCAAGAATATCCACTACAAGCGGCTCACAGAAGCCGCCCTGACAACGTCCGAGTCCCGGACCCACACGCTTTTTAACACCCTTGACCGTAGTGGCTCCGACAGGTCTGTTGATTGCATCCTCTATCTCACCTCTGCTGACCTGACAGCATCTGCAGACTATGTCGCCGTATGCGGGATTTTGCTTTATCATCTCGTTTTTGGCTTCGTCGCCAAGCTCGTTCATATATACAATCGGTTTCCTGCGGATATATTCTTCCTTATCCGCAAAAGAGAACGCTTCTTTCATTACCTCGTTTATCACATATTCCGATATGGCCGGGGCGGACGCCAGTCCCGGGGATTCTATGCACGCAACATTAACAAAGCCCTTAAGTTCATCGGACTCCTTTATAACAAAATCCCCAGCATCTCCTGAAGGACGAAGTCCCGCAAAGACTCTTATGACCTTATCAAACGGAATGTTCTCAACCGTCTTGGATACGGCGCTTTTAACATATGATAACGCTTCAGATGTATTACAGTTGGCCTCCTTGTCTTCTATAGGAAGAGAATTGGGGCCTAACAGCACATTGTTATGGATTGTGGGAACAACAAGCACACCCTTGCCGTTGGGGCCTGGTACGGGATATATGACACGGCTCACAACAGGCTTTGCCATCTCATCCAGAACGTAATATTCACCGCGCCTGGGAGTTATCTTAAAATCGGATTCTTTCTTAAGTGCCATCGAATATACTTTATCCGCATATACACCCGCGGCATTGATGACATATCTTCCCTCATAGCTTCCGGCCGTCGTTTTAACCCTGTAAAAGGCATCCGAATTCGATTGACTAACACAGTCAATATCTGTAACTTCCTCGTTAAGCCTAAGCTCGGTCCCGTTAATGACCGCCTCTTCCATTAAGGCTATGGCAACATTCCATGGATAGATTATTCCGGTTGTCGGGAACTCCAGGGCTCTTATTACTGCGCCCGATAAGTTGGGTTCCAAATCTCTGGCCGCATTTCCGTCCAAATCCTTATATTCTATATTCCTGTCAGCAGCCTGACCCGCCAGTCTGTCCAGCACTTCACTTTCTTCACTGTCGGTTGCAACAACAAAAGCCGAACAGTTTTTGTATGTTACACCAAGTTCCCTGCATATATCGGGATACATACGGTTGCCGCGTACATTAAGCTTAGCTTTAAGGGTACCGGGCTTGGGATCGTATCCTGCATGAACTATGGCACTGTTGGCCATAGTTGCCCCGTTACCAACATCAGCGTCCCTGTCTATGACAAGAACGCTGCATTTTTTCTTTGACAGATCATGTGCTATGAAGCTGCCCGTTATACCTGCTCCGATTATAATGATATCGTACATCTTTCCTCCGGATACTTATACCACCTCTAACAATTCATCAAACTGCTCCTGAGTAATGGGCTTCGAATAGAAGTATCCCTGTGCATAATCGCAACCGACTTCTCTTAAGAAGCCGACCTGTTCCTTAGTCTCAACACCTTCACATACGACGCGCAGATTAAGCTTCTTGGCCATATCTATAACGCTCGGGATGATGATCTTCTCATCGGAATCATTTTCAAAGTCATCCAGGAATTCCTTATCAAGCTTAAGCACGTCAAGCGGAAGCTTTGTAAGAACGTTAAGTGATGAATAGCCCGAACCGAAGTCGTCCATTGATACCTTTACTCCGAGTTCTCTTAACTTGTTCATCAGAAGTATCGTATCTTCAACCTTATCCGTAAATACCGTTTCCGTAAGTTCAAATTCAAGATACTGCGGCGGTATCTCGTATTTAACGATAAGACTTCTTACATAACTTACAAGTTCATTGATAGAGAACAGATGAACTCTCGATACATTGACGGATATCCTTACTATCTTCTTACCGAGATCCATGCGCTTTCTTAAATACTTGCACACTTCATCATATACATAGTAATCAAGAAGGGTTATGCTCTTATTCTTCTCAAATACGGGAATGAAATCATTCGGGAATATAAGAGTTCCGTCCTGCTTCTTCCATCTTATAAGCGCTTCTGCACCCTCTATCTCATTGGTCTGCAAGTCTACCTTAGGCTGCATGTATACCACAAACTCATGGTTCTTGAAAGCGTTCTCCATATCGTTGGCGTATGCAACTTCTGCCTTGACTTCCGCACCCATCGTCTCATCGTATACGATACATCTCGGGCTGTCGGGGAGCTTGGCCTTCTTACGTGCCATATTGGCATTGGATATAATGCTCTTCATGGGTACCGGACGTCCGCATATCTCAAACGTACATACACCGATGTCCAATATCAGCTTACTGTCTATGTACTCCATCTGCATTCTGTCGGCAAATACCTTGCTGGCCCTCTCGAATGCAGCCACAATCTCTTCTTCGCTCTTGCCGCCGGTCTTGGCAAGCATTACTATATTATCCGAGAATACACGGCTTCCGTATACGTAATAGTCACCGTATCCGGCCGCTTCGTTAACAAGTTCACGCAGAATCTTGTCACCGGTCTCATATCCATAAGTCTCATTAACATACTTGAAATTACTGAAGTCCATATATACCATGGCATAATTGCCGTGAGGCGCATTCTCAATATACTCGCCTACCATGGTTAAGAACTTCTCGTATGTCATAAGTCCGGTAACGCTGTCATAACCCGTAAGTCTTTCAACTGTATCGGACGCATCCTCATAAGCCTTCATCTTAAGCAGATAAGAAGATACAACGTTCGTAACGGCTCTTATTGTTGTAAGGTCGTTCTTGGTCCATGCCCTCGGACCTTCGAAATCAACAAAGTCTATACTGCCGGCAAATTCGCCCTTATCATGGAAGGCACAACCGACATAAGACTTGGCTCCCGATACCAGCATAAGCTGCCTTGTAACGGGATTCTCTATATCCAGTATGCTGTCGCATACTATTATGTTGTTGTTGACGCGATACTGCTCAAGCATGTCGGCCCACTGCTCGAAATTGTACACCATGTCGGCATTGTCAAATTCCATATCCGGAACCGTACAACACTGATACATATTGACGGTACGAAGTTCCTTGCCGACCCTTGACTTGATACGTATACCGCCTAAGTTCATCTGTCTTGCGACTCTTCTTATAAGGAGGTTGATAGCGCTGTCCGTATCCTTTGATTCATCGATAAGCTTGAATGCAAGCTCGATAAGCGAATCCGAAGGACTTCCGCTCATAACTTCCTGCTCAACCCTTGCAATCTTTTCTCTTCTCTCTTCTATAGGATACTTGCTGTATACATCTTCCTTAGCGGCAAGATAGAATCCGTAGCAGTTCTTGCCGGCATTCTTGGCATGAACAAGCGCCTTCTCCGCCTTGTCAAAGAGGGTATCAAAGTCTTCACCGTCCGTAGGATATACGGATGCACCTATGCACATCGTACTTCCGAAGCTTACGTTCTCGCCAACATATGTATGATTGACAACTTTCTGTATCTCTCTGATCTTCTTGTCGATATCCCTGACATCAACAATATTCTTCATGAGAATGATGAACTCATCACCGCCGACTCTTCCGAGTATATCCGAAGGATAGAATATCTCATCAAGATCGGAAGCAATGTTCTTAAGAATCTCTTCACCGAAAGCTCTTCCCATTCTCTCATTTAAGATCTCATAATTGTCTATATCAAGCACAAGTAATCCGGCAAATTCCGGATTCTCACTGTTGGACTGTGCACGTAAGAATTCCTCGATAAGTTCTCTTGCATAATCCTTGCGATAGAGCTTGGTGAGCATATCACGCATATTCTCATCCGCCTGACGGAGTTCGATACGCTTAATCTCATCAATGTTCTCCATTATGCCGACAACCTTAATCGGCTTGCCGTCTTCGTCTTTGATTGTCTTACCCTTAATTGAATACCACTTGTAATCGGCATTCTTATCACGCAGACGCAACTGTCTGTCGATTTTTTCTTCACCTCTGTCACAATCGGCAATGAAGTCGTCAAATCTGTCCCAATCCGCAAAAAGTACATATCGCAGAGCCTTAACCGAATCTCTGAAATTCTCTATATATCTCTCAGTACCGTAATTACCGTCCTTGCTGCCTGCGGTCATAAATCTGTCTTCACGGATATCATATTCGAATATTCTCTTAATTCCGACCGATACGTAAGACTTAAGTCTGTTACGCTCCGCTTCAATCTCGGCTCTTCTTCTTCTCTGCTTATTCTCAAGCAGATACGTCATCTGATTTAAGAAAAGTGTATTGGATAAGATAATCAAAAATGCGTAGGATCTTCCCTCCGAAACTCCGACCTGACCCATAAAATACGGTGCGAGCGCATACAAAGCTGACATTGCCGTGCTGACTACCGTGACTCCCACCGTTAAACTGATACTGCTGTATGCGATTGTAAGTATGGAAAAGGGGATGGCAATTAAAGCACATTCCTCATTACTGTCAGTCAGCAAAACAAAGAGATAATATATCAAAAACGAACCGAACAGAATGCTCTTTACTCCGTATGCCTTTTTGGAGATGATGTAAAAACAGAACTTACATATGGCTACCGGAAGCCATAATAAAACATAAAAACCAACCGCAATCATAAGCGCTAACCCGCTTTTGCCGTTGGTATCATATACTTCCACTCTTCCGAATAAAGTCAGTGCCGCTGCACAAATTGCATAGCATAACAAGACAACCCTGTCTATTCTGGCTGTCTCGGAAAGTCCTGTCATTTTTATAAAGTGTTTTGAATGAAAATTCATAACCACCCAAACCCCAAGTAAAGTCGACATAAATATAGCATAGCAAGTACTTTTTTACCATAGTACCAAAGTACTTGCTATGCTGTCTCAAACGCTCTTATTATCGCCGTTTCGCCCATTTGGCGCACCCTGTGGGTCAGTGCGGTGAAAAATTAAAACTTTTTGATATTTTGATTAATTCTATCTGTTTAGAAGAAAATCCAGTTCCGAAGATGCCGAATCTTTATCTTTAAACAGGATGGTATGTATCCCCAAAGCCGCAGCAGCACTGATATTTTCATCAAGATCGTCTATAAAAACGCACTCTGCCGGATCAAGGTCATATCTGTCCAATATGCACTTATAAATCTCCGGATCGGGCTTTATAAGCTTAACCGTATAAGAGAAGATGCCGCCATCGACATGATCAAGAAAGCCCAAGGCATCCTGACACTCATTGAAGGCTCTTTCAGAGAAGTTTGACAAAAATAACACCTGTAACCCTCTGCTCTTAAGATCCTCTATCCACGGCACCGCATATTCGGCCGGTTTGAGTATGCCTTTAAAATCGGCCATCGTCTCTCTGATCTCTTTTTCCAGTTCTTTATCAAGGCTCACAAAGGAATTGACAATGTCGTCATTATTCATGACACCTCTGTCATACTCTTTCCAATACGGGCTTTCTATAGTGGCATCTCCCACTCTTTTGCATATATCTTCGCTGTAACCGAAAGACCTAATAAATTCCTTCCAGCCAAACTCCGTGAGTACATTGCCCACATCGAAAATAACGGTCTTTATCATTTGCTGAATTTGCTCTTCCTGTATATAATGTCGTTTCTTCCGGGTCCGTTGGAAACCATTGTAATCGGATAACCTATCTTCTCCTCAATAAACTCGACATAGTCCCTGCATTCTTTGGGAAGGTCATCATACTCCTTGATGCCTCTTATCTCACACTTCCATCCGGGAAGCTTCTCAATAACGGGCTTAGCCTTTTCCAAAAGTCTGGTCACCGGGAATTCATCGGTTACTTTACCGTCTATCTCATAACCCGTACATACCGGAATCTCGTCAAGATATCCCAATACGTCAAGCACCGTAAATGCCACATCCGTGGTTCCCTGCATACGGCATCCGTATTTGCTTGCCACGCAGTCAAACCATCCCATTCTTCTGGGTCTTCCGGTCGTTGCACCGTATTCTCCGCCGTCTCCTCCGCGTCTTCTGAGTTCATCGGCTTCATCACCGAATATCTCCGATACGAAAGCTCCCGCTCCGACTGCTGAGGAATATGCCTTACATACTGTTACAATCTGCTTAATGTCATAAGGTGCAATACCTGCACCTATGGCACCGTATGCTGCAAGTGTTGAAGAAGAGGTTACCATGGGATAGATACCGTGATCAGGATCCTTAAGTGTTCCCAACTGACCTTCCAACAATACGGTCTTGCCTTCCTTAAGCGCCTTGTCAATAAACAGCGCCGTATCACACACATAAGGGCTTATCATGTCTCTGTATTCATGAAGTGTCTCAAGCAGCTTCTCAGGATCCATCTTCTCCTTATGATACATATGTTCAAAGAGGATGTTCTTCATCTCACAGACTCTGTAAACCTTCTCTTTTAACAGTTCCTCATCAAAGAGCTCGCTTACCTGGAAGCCTATCTTCGCATACTTGTCGGAATAAAAAGGAGCTATACCCGACTTTGTGGAACCGAAGGACTTACCTCCGAGTCTCTCTTCCTCATACTGGTCAAGAAGGATATGATAGGGCATAACAATCTGCGCTCTGTCCGATACTAAAATCTTCGGCTTCGGAACGCCCTTTTCCACTATGGAATTGATCTCTCCGATAAGAATCGGGATATTGAGTGCCACACCGTTACCTATAATGCTGGTCGTATGATTATAGAAAACTCCGCTCGGCAAAGTATGGAGTGCAAACTTACCGTAATCGTTGACTATGGTATGACCCGCATTGGCTCCTCCCTGGAATCTGACTATGATATCAGCCTCCGCTGCCATCATATCGGTTATCTTACCCTTGCCTTCGTCTCCCCAGTTGGCTCCTACAACTGCTTTAACTGTTCCTCCCATTGATAATAATCCTCCAATCAGTAATGCTTAATCTTTATACTAAACGTTAATCTCCGATGTAAGTCCCAACAAATCCTCATTCTCCTTGAGTATGGGATTAATAACATCTCTTAAATAAACCGTAACCTGTCTTGCGCTTCTTCCGATGTATTTTGAAGGATCCATAGACTCCTTCAGTTCTTCAAGACTAAGGCCGAAGCCTTCATCCTGTGCGATGAGTTCAAGCAGGTTATTGTCCTTACCCTCTTCCTTGACTGCCTTACCGGCTTCCATTGAAAGGGTTCTTATCTTCTCATGGAGTTCCTGTCTGTCTCCGCCTGCCTTAACGGCATCCATCATTATGTTCTCTGTAGCCATGAAGGGCAGTTCTGCCATCATGTGCTTCTCTATTACCTTGGGATAAACCACAAGTCCGTCCACCACATTGATGCAGAGGTCAAGTATTCCGTCTATGGCCAAAAACCCTTCCGGCACGGAAAGTCTCTTATTGGCCGAGTCATCCAAAGTTCTCTCAAACCACTGTGTAGCCGAGGTGATTGCAGGATTTAAGGCATCCACAATAACATAACGGCTTAATGAGGCAATTCTTTCGCTCCTCATCGGGTTACGCTTATATGCCATGGCTGAAGAACCGATCTGCTTCTTCTCAAAAGGCTCCTCAACCTCCTTAAGATGCTGAAGCAATCTTATATCATTGCTCATCTTGGTGGCAGATGCCGCTATGCCCGCCAAAACATTCAATACTCTCGTATCATTCTTACGTGAATATGTCTGTCCGGATACCGGAACGCATGACTCAAATCCCATCTTCTTTGCTATCATGGGATCGATCTTGTCAATCTTGTCATTGTCTCCGCCGAAAAGTTCCATAAACGAAGCCTGTGTTCCTGTGGTTCCCTTGCTTCCCAAAAGCTTCATTGTAGACAGTACGTAATTAAGATCCTCGTAATCTATGGCAAATTCGTTAAGCCAGAGGCTCGCTCTTTTACCGACGGTCGTAGGCTGAGCCGGCTGGAAATGAGTAAATGCCAAAGTGGGCTGATCCTTATACTTGTCGGCAAATTCAGCAAGCTTGCTCATGACATTCACAAGCTTCTTCTTAACAAGCTTCAAGGCCTCGGTCATAATGATAACATCCGTGTTATCGCCTACATAACAGCTTGTTGCGCCGAGATGGATGATGCCCTTGGCTTTGGGGCACTGCACTCCGTAAGCATACACATGACTCATAACGTCATGACGTACTTCCTTCTCTCTTTCACGCGCAACATCGTAATTGATGTCATCCAGATGAGCCTTAAGCTCCTCTATCTGTTCATCGGTTATATCCAATCCGAGTTCCTTCTCCGTCTCCGCCAAAGCGACCCATAAACGTCTCCATGTGCGGAACTTCTTATCCTGAGAGAAGATATACTGCATCTCCTTACTCGCATATCTCTCCGATAACGGAGAACTGTAACAATCTGTACTCATTAAAACCTCCAAACAATCTGCCAAACAGCCTTATAAGTATACTTTGTTTTATTCCTTAATTCAAGTATCGCAACACCTAGTTGGCCATCCTGCCTATGAATTCCCTGACTCTGGGATTATCGGAAGAGAACAGCTTATCGGGAGTTCCTTCCTCAACAACGACTCCGTTCTCTATAAAAAGTATCCTGTCTGATACTTCTTTGGCGAACTGCATTTCATGCGTCACGATAACCATCGTCATATGGTTGGCGGCAAGCTTACGAATGACCGCAAGCACCTCGCCCGTAAGTTCCGGATCGAGTGCCGATGTAGGCTCATCAAAGAAAAGGATCTTGGGCTCCAAAGCAAGTGCTCTGGCTATTGCAACTCTCTGCTGCTGTCCACCCGAAAGCTCACAGGGATAAGCATCTCCCTTTTCGGCAAGACCCAACATTTTAAGAAGTTCAGCCGCCTTTTTCTCACTCTCTTCTTTTGAACGTCCCAATACATTGACCGGAGCGTCGATTATGTTCTTTAATACGCTGTAATGCGGGAAAAGATTGAAATTCTGGAATACAAGCCCGAAATACTGTCTTATCTTTTTAAGTTCATCTTTGCCTGCGTAAACACTTTTACCGTTAACGCTCTTTGCGGCACACATATCGCCGTAATAAAGGTTACCGTCGTCCATCTGCGTAAGCAGGGTCGCACATCTTAATAAAGTAGACTTACCCGATCCCGAGGGACCGATTATGGATACTACCTCGCCCTCATTTACCGATAACGAAATATCGGACAGCACCCCGGTATCGCCGAAATTTTTCTTTATATGTTCTATTCTTAAAAGATTGTTATCTTCCATATATCATGCTTTCCTTTTGTCATACACAAAAACACTTATCTGTAGTATGACAGCTTCTTTTCGAAAAACTCCATTATGTATGCAACCGCATAGTTAAATACGAAATAGAAAAGACCTGCTACCATCAGTGCATTCACAGAAGCCTGCTTGGCCGATATCTGCTTGGCGATGGTAAACATCTCGGCAACCGCTATTACAAACGCAAGGGATGTATCCTTAACCAAAGTGATAGTCTCATTGGTCACCGGCGGAAGTATCCTTTTTATCACCTGAGGAAAGATTATTCTGAAGAATGTCTGTCTCTTACTGTATCCCAAGACTTCAGCCGCCTCATACTGACCTATGGGAATGGACTCTATTCCCGCTCTGTATATCTCCGCAAAATAAGCGGCATAATTGATTGAAAACGCGATTATGACGGCAACAAAACGATATCCCTGAGATATCTTAAGGCCGAAAATATAAAAGGGCGCAAAATAAACCACTATCAGCTGCAGCATCAGGGGAGTGCCGCGCATGATGGCTATATACACCTTAACCAGAGTCTGGAGTATTTTGTTTTTCGACATTCTTCCGAATGCCACCAACAATCCCAACGGCAGAGCAAAAAGCAAAGTCAGCAGAAATATCTCCACCGACACAACCATACCGCTTAGAAGTTGCATGAATGTAATGTTCATATCTTTATCCGCTACGTCAAAAAAGGGGTGTCATAGGTCTGACACCCCGCTTTTTTACTTACTTACCAAGGCAAACACTGTCTGTAAGACCGTAATCCGAATACTTCTCGGCGATCTTTGTAAATGTTCCGTCGTCCACCATCTCAAGAAGTGTCTTCTCAACCTGATTCTTAAGTTCTTCGTTACCAAGCTTAAATCCTACTCCGTACTGCTCCAAAGACAACTTCTCATCAAGCATCACATATGCTCCTTTTTCTCTCTGAGAAATCTGGAAGCTTGCAACACCTATATCAAGTGCCAGGCAATCGATGGCGCCTGCCTCAAGATCCATGAATCCTGTATTGTAATCCGCATACTGTATAAGATCCGCAAACGAATCTCTAAGTGCGATGTTATCGGGATTCTCTTCATCTTCAAGCGCTGCAAGTGCAGAAGAATCCTTCTGTACGCCTACGTTCTTGCCTGCAAGATCGGCCTTTGTCTTGATGCCCGAATCTGCAGCCACAACAAATACCTGACTGTTATCAACATAAGGTACTGACCATGTGTACTGGTCCTCACGACCGTTGATTGTAAATCCGTTCCAAATACAGTCTATAGCGCCCGAAGAAAGCTCCATATCCTTTGCATCCCAGTCGATGGGCTGCTTCTTAAGTTCCCAACCGTTACGCTTGCATACCTCTTCAGCAAGATCAAGGTCAAAACCTACATATTCTCCGGTACTCTCATCCAAAAAACCGTAGGGAGGGAATTCCGCATCAAATCCGACGGTAAGGGATGTTCTTTCAGATGACTGGTCGGCTGAAGCCGCATCTGTCTTACCTGCACAGGCAACTACGGTAAGTGCCATTGCACCTGCCAAAATCACAGCTAATAACTTTTTCATAACAACTCCTCTTCCTTTGCCTAATTAACACAGTAAAGTGACTTGATAATAGTACCCTACAAGTCTGTTGATGTCAATAATAATTAGTATTCCACAGAGTACCTTTCCACCATATCCAAAGCTTCTTTTGAATACTCCGGATACTGCTTCACGAATTCCTTAAGTTCGCTCTGTCCTTCCTTGGCCAGACGCTTATTGTAATCCATTCTCGCTCTTAGCTTCTGGCGCTGTAAAATGTGCGCGTGCCTGAGTTCCACCATCTCGTTGTGTTCGATGATGGCCAACGGATTATGAAGCCATGCATATACGTCGTTTAACTGATATTTTCTGAGTTTGTGTAACAGTTCGGCCTGATAGAAAGTCAGCTCTTTTTCATTTAAGGCAGCCTTTTCTCTCTCGCTTTTTTCAAGTTCGTACATCTCCCACACCTTTTTAAGTTCCTTGGCACTTGTGGTGTTGTACTTCATATAGAGATAATCCAAAAGGTTGGTGTTGTTGACATACCTTATCTTAACGGTATTCTGCAACAGAATTAACCTGTTTATTCCCTTTTCCACACGCTTTTTCTCTTTGACGGCATCCGTATACTTCACATACAGTAAAGTAATTACTACGGCCGCCGTAAGGCAGGTAATGATATAGCCCACCTGAGTCTCCATCTCAAATCCGAACTGGAGCACCAAAAGCATGATGACACAAAGAACCGCCGCAAAGACGCATATCACAGTCATGCCGCGCAGATTGGCGATCTCTTTTGTTACCTCATCCTGCCTGAACAGATATGCATGCTTCTCGCCTTCAAGCTTACGAAGATCGTCCTTTATAAGCCCCTTGTAACGCTCAGCCTCAGCCATCTCATCATATGCCCCGGGCATATTGTCCTCAAAGCGCTCCATGCTCTTATACTGAGCCTCGGTCATTGCGCTTTTCTTGGCTTCGTAATCCTTGGTCTCTTCCTCATAATACAGGATATTCCTGGCAGAATCCTGTAACTGAACCTTCTCACTCATGGGAAGAGCCTCTATCTCATCCATGTCCTTAAGCATGGCCGTCACGAGATTATACTCGGCAGACAGCTTATTAAGCTCTCTTTCCGCATCCCTGACCTGCTCAACCAGACTCCTTATGTATTTTTCTCTCTGGACCTCATCACTCATCTTAAAAAGATGGCGTTCTTCCATTATATGGTCCCAATCCCATTCGAATTCTTCTTCAAGGCCTTCATCAAGCTCAAGAGTTGAAAAGTCCTCCTCCTGCATCTTGAACAGTTTGGAAAAGAATCTGCCGCCAAAACTCATCAGAATCCACCGATCCTTCCTCTGAATACCTGATCCCTGTATTCACTCTTGACTTCCTCGGTCAACGCATCCATTTCCTTATAGAACTCGCTTCCGCGATTCTTCTTATCCTCCATTTCCTTAATGAATAAGTATGCCGGATCATGCTGCCAGTTATCGCTTAACCTGTCAAACTTCCGCTCCACTTCAAGCGAATCCTCATAAGATTCTTTGTGCGAAGACAGATATGCCAGATACTCTTCCGACTTCATATACATCTTCATCGCACCTAACATCGATACGTAGCTCTCCGTATTGGCATAGGTATCATATGCTCTCTCAAAATATCCCGCTGCCTTTTCAAACAAAAAAAGTTTTGCGGCACACACACCGAGGTTGTGGAAAACCTTGGCGCGCAACGTTACTTCCTTTACGTTTGCCGTCTGCAAAATATGCTCATATTCATCAATCGCAAGTCCGTACTTCTTAGCCGCAAGGAAACCGTCGGCCCTGATCTTGCGCCTCTGTTCTATGGACATGTCGATATTCTCACTTATATTGCCAAGCAGAACATCCCATTCCTTATCCGAATAAAAGCCTATTTCATTCTTAAGCAGTTCGATAAGCTTAGACAGCGCACCGTATCTTCCACTTAAGCGCTTTATCTCTTTGCCTATCTTCTCAAGTTCTAAAGACTTCTCAACCCATTCGCCAAGTGCGTCACATACAAACGAATCGTCCAGAAGATACGCATTGTGATAGAGATAATAGCACAGTTCCTCTATACAGTATACATTCCTGCAGTCATCTTTAAGATAATATGGAGTTTTCGAATATGCACCCTGGCAAAGGATAACATTCGTCATTTCATTGTCTCCGTTTTATACGCCGTTATCTTCGGTAAGCGAAATCGTTCTGGTAAACAGTCTGTTGCTTCCCTCAAAGAACTCACCGAATCCCAGATCCGTCACATTGATTCTCAATACATCTTCCGATTCCATTACAGCTTCTATCCTGAGTCTCACGCTCTTGGGCTCATGCTCGTTAAGCCCGTCCAACACTATGTTGACGTTACGCACGTTACGTCCGTCCAGCGGAGTTATCTTAACGGTAAAGCTGTTGCCCTCATTGAGTATGACTTCGGCCTTTTTCTTGGAATCAAACCAGTTCTCTCCGCCATCCAAAAGCGCCAGATAAGAATTCTCTCTGCCTCTTATGACATCCATTCCTATATTGGCCTTAAGCTTATCCCTTCCAAGGAAGATGATGTTCTTATCTTCGTTCTTTACTCCCTTAAGCCTGTCCTGCATGGCATAGCATGCACCTCGGCTGTATAAGTTATTGCCTCGAAATGACCTTCTGTTACGGCAGAGTTCTCTTAAAGAATCATTGCACCATTCGCCCGCAAAGCCGTCTCCCAAAAGATAAGCACAGCTTACGACTCTTCCGTCAACCGTCTGATGAACTATGTCAAGGAATGCGTCGTCTTTTTCCCTATCGGGAAGATCTCCGGGCGTAAAATCCTGCTTTTCAACGAAAGAAACCACCGGCCTTGTGATTCTGTTAAGCCTGAAGGTGTAACACGTAAGATCCTTACCCGCATAATCATATACCGCCACATCATGTCCCCAGAGTTCTTTCGGCTGATTGATAATAAAGTAGAATATGCTTTCTTCTCTTCCCAAAAAACCGATCTTGGCGGATTTGTAATCAAGTGCGGACGAAACAGCGGTAAGTACCTCTATCGCCCTCTTTGTAAGCCCGGGTACGGTAAACATGATTCCCTCAATGCTGTTCTTGTTGACATTATTGGTCAACATGTTGAGGGTACGTCTTACATACAGTGTCAACAGGGCTATAGGATCAAACTGCTCTCCCGCAACGGTAACCGGTTCTCCGATAAGAGCCCTGTCCCAAAGCTGCCATATCATCTCTCCCTCATCAGCCTGACTGTATCTTATGGCATCGGCTCCGACAAACCACTGATTGACCTCGCTTCTCTTAAAAAGGCATAAGGGTATACAGTACTCCTCTTCATCCTCTTTAATGCTTACGGTCTTGGCTATGTCATCGCCCGAGGTGTAATAGCTTATCTGCGAATATTCATTTGACAGGTCGTATCCGACTATAACGGATTTGTTAAATTCAAACATAATTTCCTATCATTGTATCGAGAAGAGATGTTCCGCATAGAATAACTTCTTCTTGTAGTCTGAAACAAGCTGCAAAGCCGTATCGTAATCCTTAAGCGTGGTTGCCATCGAAATATCGTTGATCATACCGTATCTGTCTTCACTGTCCGACGAATTGACATCATTTTTCGATGCACTCGCACTCTCCGTAAGTTCCTCGATACCATCACTTTCTTCGGTGATATAATACTGCAGCGTCTCTCCGAAGAATATAAGGAAACTCTTGGAATATATTCCGTCATATACTTCCTTCATCTCGTCCCTTATATATCCTTCGCTCTCATCATTCTCACTGCTTATGAAATAATTTATGGTCACTCTCGCATCGGGTTCTCCGCGATACTCAATAACAGTGAGCTTGGATATCTCTTCCGATTCCGCCGAAATTGCTGAAAATGCCTGCATAAACGGCATCACTATGCCTTCTTTTGCATACAGAGTATATATATATCTTCTTATATGCTCGGCCGTTGTATCCGATATATCCGCAAGTCTGACATTTTTCGCATAAAACTTTAAGAATGCAAGCATGCAGACCGTGGGAAGGCTGTGCTCATTCTCATATATCCTTGCCATCTCGGTAAAGAAATACTCATCTATTATCCTGTCACTTATCAGATATCCGTCGGCAAAATACTTAAGATAGTCTATCTCAAGACCGGTCTTGGCGCCTCCCTCAACATATTCCTTAAGTATCCTTGCCTCTTCTCCTATATATGCGCCGGTCGTCAATGTCTGCGCAATCATCGCCTCACATATCTTATATGTATCGACATAGAAGCCGGAAGCCGCCTTCCATATATTCCTTAAATGCTTTAACGGTCCTCTGTAGAATTCAACGAGATATCTTAAGCAGGTTTCGTTGTACTTTCCCCTGTCAAAGGCCGACATCACTATCGCCGTAAACTTCTCATCCGGAGCCAGACCGTCTCTTTCGCTTATCATGGCGGCAAGTCTTACCAGTATCTGAGGGTCCGTACTCTCCGGTCCGTAATAAAGCACATATTCATATGCCTTGTCTATAAAGCCTCTCATTAAGAATATTCTTAAAAGCTCATCCCTGTCTTTTACAGGAACCTCTTCTTTGCATATTCGGTCCAAAAGTCCGTCCAGCATGGCCGTCTCGTCATTATCCTGGTAATAACGAATAAGCGGGAGCCTTATTGATGATCTGAACTCATCGCTCACATCCTCGCTCTGCTCCAAATACAGATATCTGTCGGCATTACGCTCGTTGACATTAACGTACTCTATATTGCCTTCACATACATAGAGGTTAAACAGCAGGTCATTATCCGCATAGGGCTCTACGACGGGCACAAGCTTCCTTGGCAGGAAAAAGCGCTCGGTCATGTATTCCTTCGTTCCGTAGTATCTGTTACCGAGTGCATCCTCCAAAAATACCGTATATTCATTGCTCGGCAGATCAATTAACGCCTTACCGTTAAGAACCTGATATACCATCTCCTCTTTGAGTCTCTCGTCAATAACAACGGCAGATACAACCGATGTATCATCGACTCTGATCAGATGCTTAAGCAACAGTCCGGACAACTGGCGCAGATTGTCCTCCGTAGCCATCTCTCCTACCACAAGTGTCGTATACAGGTATGCCAGATCTCTGCTTATCTTCTCCGAATAAAGCTGCTTTAACACGAACCTGTCTATATTGCTCTTATAGTTTATGTATATATCCGGTATGGCCGCCTTGTTGCGGACAACATAAGCATACAGATATGCGGCCTGCTCATAAGGCAGATTATTGTCATATGAGAAATACATCAGCACCGGAATCGGTATTGTGATGTCCGCCTTGTCGGCTGCCGACATTATATAACTCTCATACAGTCTCGTAACCGAGAAGCCCTTCTGTACGCCCTTCTCATACCATTCAAAGTATTTACTGCCGATCTTGTCTCCCCTTATAAGCTGGGTACATATGGCCTGAAGTACATCATCCGTAGGATTGCTTTCATACAAAAGCTTAAGAATCCTGACTATTCTGAAGTCATAGTCTCTTATTCTCATAGCCTGATATGCAATCTGCTCACGAAGCTCGGTGCTTACAATCTTATTCCTTGCGGCAAAAGTAAGCATTCTCATCTCTTCTTCATCGAAATGCATGAGCAAAGAAGGCATGGCATGCAGCATCTTGACCGCCTCTATATATATGAGCGGGCTGCTGCATCCTCTTGCAAGCTGCTTAATGGCAAAAGCATACATCCTTGAAGGATTACGCTTAAACTCATCCGATGTGTGAAGTATGATCCATGCAATCCTGTAATTGTCGGGATCGCTCTCATATATGCCGACTATCTTCTCATTCACTTCGCGCATGTAATAGTCATCGGCACTGTATAGCGCGTTAAGATAAAGATACAGGCAGTATGCCTCATCGGAACTGTCCTCGATATAAGGTTTTACCTTTCTGTCCAGTATCCACTTGGCTTCGTTGTACTTCTCCTGCTCCAACAAAAGGTATGCTTCAAAAAGCAATACATCTATATCCTCGCTGTCCATAGTGGCACGATGGGCAACAAGTTCGTCCGTTAAGGCTATCCATTTGTTCTTATCAAGGATGCCTATTCTGTAATCTATATAGTGTCTGACCAAAGAATACTGTGTGGTCTTTAACCTGTGCAGACGCCCCTGCTTTCTGTTGTAGGTACCGCTTATTACCGTGATATCCACGACAAACTGTCCATACAGATGTTTAAAGATAATTCTTCCCGGATTCTTGCCCTGATGAAGCTTGGTATGATCTATAAAGTATTCAAAACGGCAGATTCCGTCAGAGAAATCATCACCCTTTATTCTGTTGTTCGGGATGCTTATATAATCGCCTTCAACCTTTGCTGCCAAAAGCGTATATCCCCATCCGTTCTTTGCAATCTCTATATACTCCGAATGCGATTCTCCGGTATCGGCAACCGACACCGAACTCTCGGCCACGGAGTACTCAATCATCTTCTTTTTGTTGATGCCTATTAAGAATTCTTCGAGGTTGTGGTTCTTATTACCCCTGCCCGAAAGACCTTTATAAAGGTTACGGTATGCCGCATCCTGTCCGGTCATTATGTCAATGAACTCGGGCCTGTAGAATATTCTTACGGCCTCTTCCCAATTGCTCTTGGCCAGATTGGTAAAATGGAAAAGATTACGTATGCTTCCCATCGATGATTCAAGCGTACTTAAGTTAACGGAAGCAACAAAGGGAAGCACGTATTCGCCCAGATTGCTGACTATCATAAAACTGCCCTTAAGCACATCCCCGGGTCTCATACCTTCGGCATTAAACTCATAAGGTACGGCTGCCTTGGTTCCGTTGATATTCGTCACACCCAATTGCATGCGAACGGAGGAAGAATAAACATATCCTTCCATCGTACATCCTTCGGAGCATTCTATCTCAAAATATCCTTCAGCTATCTCCTCGGGATCCAGTGTGAGTTCAATCTTAGATTCGGAAAAAGTGAGATTACCCTGATTCCTCCCGATCTTTGAAATACGTTCTTCCATAGACAAACTCAAGACCTCTACATGTGCATAAAAAGCCAAATATAAGTATACAACGAACCGTGCAAAAAATAAATAGCCGACAGGCATAAGTCCTGTCGGCTTTTATTACTTTATTCACTTATGTTTTGGCACGCTTATCCGTCCCGAGATTACTCAACCAAAAGGCTCATAAGTTCATTGCTTCTTTCAATGAAGCGGCTCATTTCTTCTGCCTCAAGCGGAGCATGCTGAAGTCTTGCAAGATCATATAACTGTTCGCATATGAGTTCGCTGTTCTTCTCGTTCTTATTCTCCGTCAGAGCCTTCACAAGCGGATGACCGTAGTTAAGTACCAGGGTCTCGCCCTCTTTGCCCATATCGCCCATACCCATGCCGGACATTCCGTACATCTTCATCATATCCTGCATTCTGCGCGATTCCTCGGAAAGAGTGAGCACGGATGCGATCTTCTTATTCTTTAACTTTGAAAGCTTGACATTGACCTTGTCTTTCTTAAGGGCTTTCTTGTAAAGCTTTTCAACCGTTTCAAGAGCCTTATCGATTTCTTCCTGCTCTTTTTTGCTTGCCTTTGATGTAAAGTCATCGGTTAAGTCTGCGTCTATGCGCATGAACTTTACGCCCTCATTCTTGCTCTCAAGCTGTGATACGAAAGGCTGGTCTATATTGTGTGTCAGGATAACCGCATCTTTCTTGGCTTTCTTAAACATCGCTATGTACTGGCTCTGCTGCTGCTCATCCGTTACATAGTAGATGACTTTCTCTTTTTTCTCTTCCTCAGACTCATCACCGACACTTGTGTCACTATCATTGACCGCTTCAGTCGATGCTGTATCAGAAGGTTCATCTGCCTTGTTTTCGGCATTTTCTTCATCCTCGACATCTATGGGTTTTACCTCAAGGCACTCGGGAAGTGTCATGTATTTTCCGTCGAGATTCTTAAACAGGATGTAGTCTGTCATCTTCTCACAGAACTTATCATCCTTTAAGCAGCCGAATTTGATAAAGGGTGATATGTCATCCCAATACTTTTCATACTCATCTTTCTCTGTTTTGCACATTCCGGAAAGCTTGTCCGCAACTTTCTTGGTGATATATTCGCTTATCTTATTGACAAAGCCGTCGTTCTGCAAAGCCGAACGTGACACGTTAAGCGGAAGATCCGGGCAGTCAAGCACACCCTTTAAAAGCATGAGGAATTCAGGTATTACTTCCTTGATGTTATCTGCAATGAATACCTGGTTGTTATATAATTTAATAACACCTTCTATTGATTCATATTCAAGATTAATTTTGGGGAAGTAGAGTATTCCCTTAAGGTTGAAAGGATAGTCCATATTCAGATGTATCCAGAATAATGGCTCCTTATAGTCATTAAAGACCTTACGATAGAAGTCTATGTAATCCTCCCTCTTACAGTCATTGGGATGTCTTGTCCACAAAGGATTTGTCTCATTGATAAGTTCCGGCCTTTTCTTTATCTTAAGCCTGATTTTCTTGTCCTTATCGTCATCCTTGGGTGCGATTGTCTCAACAATCTCATCATCAGGTCTTTCCTGGCCCTTATCTATGGTCTCAGTCTCATCCGTATTGGCCTTGCTTAAATATATCTCGGTAGGCATGAAGGAACAGTACTTTTTGATGACCTCTCTTGCCTTGTATATATTACAGAATTCAAGCACATCCTCGTTAAGGAATAAAGTAATCTCAGTACCTACGGTCTTTTTGTCACCGTCCTTCATCGAGAACTCCGTTCCGCCGTCACATTCCCAATGTACGGGAACAGCCCCTTCCTTATAAGAAAGAGAGTCGATATAAACCTCATCCGCAACCATGAATGCGGAATAGAATCCGAGTCCGAAATGACCGATTATCTGATCGTCATTGGCCTTATCCTTATACTTTTCGATAAAGTCAGCGGCTCCGGAAAAAGCAATCTGATTGATGTATTCCTCAACCTCATCAGCTGTCATACCAAGTCCGTTATCGATGAATTTCAAAGTCTTGTCTTCGGGATTGCATATTACATCTATGCGTGCCTTATAATCCGCAGGAAGACTGTACTCTCCCATCATATCAAGCTTTTTAAGCTTGGTGATGGCATCGCAGCCGTTGGAAATAAGTTCCCTGTAGAATATGTCATGATCCGAATACAGCCATTTCTTGATTATGGGAAAAATATTGTCACTGTTTATTGATAAACTACCGTGTTTCTCTGCCATAATATATAACCTCCTGTAAGTCTTCTTTTTCTTACCTACCTGTTATATAACGAAAATTAGCACTCGTCAAGTACGAGTGCTAATTATTTATAATTTCTTTATTATTTTCATACTTCGATTTAAGCCTTTGGCTTAAATCGGCTATTGAAACGCTTGCGTTTCAATAAGCTACATGTATTTACGGATACAGAACTGCAACTTATCACCTTCAATAGGCTTAACAACAAAGTCCTTAGCTCCGGCGGTAATGGCCTTAATAACCATCTCCATCTGTCCCATTGCAGATACGATAATTATCTTGGCATTGGGATCAATGTCTATTATTCTCTTTGTTGCCTCTATACCGTCCATATCCGGCATAGTTATATCCATCAGGACTATATCCGGCTTGACCTGACTGTACTTCTCTACAGCCTCTACTCCCGTTCCGACTTCACAAACAACGGAATGCTTGGCCTCTTCAACCATCTTCCTGATAGCCGACCTCATAAAAAGAGCATCGTCACACAGCATTATATTTGCCATATCTTTATATCCTCTTGCAGTCCGTATCTACCCGATACTTCAGTTATTCTGTCTCGTATAGTATACTCAATCATTCCATATTCTGTCAATTACTTCGAAAAAGTCACATGTTCTGATATTATCGTCATGAACAAACGAAATGCTCTCCCAAAGTTCGGTATTGATATTCTTATTCAGTGTACCCACAAAACCGTCATACACCTCGGAAAAGGCCTTGTTGCGCCTCTCATCGACAATACGCAGCTTGTTGGCATCCGTAACTTCCCTGTTAAACGTGCTGATACACTTTATTATATGGTAGCCGTATTCCGTCTCGACTATATCCGAAACCTCACCCTCGCCAAGGTTAAAAGCGGCATTTTCAAAAACCGCATCCATCTCACCTTTACCGAAGGAATAAGTCATAGAACTGTCTTCGTTAAACTCAGAGGCGAGATTTTCAAAATCCTCGCCTGCTTTTATTCTCTCAAGCAGGGATTCCGCCTTATCTCTTGCCTCCTTTTTTGCATACTCGGTATATTCGTGCCTGTTCCCGTCTTCATCGAGGTTATAGGTCTTTATAAGGATGTGCTCGACCGTTATGGTTCTAGCCTCGTCATCACTTATCTCCGGATTGATATCCTTAATTGTATCCTGATACAGCTTCTCCGACAGCGCATACTCCTTATACAGGTTAAAAATGACCTCCCTGTCTATACCCATGGCCTCGATTTCGCGCTCATTAAGCGAACCGTAATACTCATCTGCGGCAAGGCCTACCTTTTTCAGTTCTTCATCATCTAAGGCTATACCCTCTCTCTCCGCCAGAAGGTTGATGGCTTTAATCTGTGCCATCTTTGACAAAGCCATGTCCTTAACATTGCTCTCAAGCGTAACTCCGTCAACCTTGGCATCCCATATCCTGCTTCCGTATACATTCTCATACTGATTCTGAATATTGGTAAGATATACCATCATCTCGGCTTCGCTGCAGCTTTTATTCTCAAGTCTGAATACCTCGCCTTTTTCGAAGCCGGAAGTGAGTACAACCTTTGTATTGCTTTCTCTTTGTCCGCATCCTGTTGCCGGTAATAGCAAAAGGAGCATAAGCAAAGCAGCCGTCAGTCTTTTACCGTATCTCATATACCCGTTGCCTTACAGTTTGCTGCCTGTAAGCTTCTCATATCCTTCTTCATATATAGCTATGGTCTTATTCACAACCTCATCGGGAAGTGTCCAGTTATGTCCTTCGTTGGACTTAAGCCAGTCTCTTGCAAACTGCTTGTCAAAACTGGGCTGTCCGTGTCCTGGCTCATACTTATCCGCAGGCCAGAATCTTGAACTGTCGGGAGTAAGCATCTCATCACCCAAAACTATATTGCCGTCTTCATCAAGTCCGAACTCAAACTTTGTATCAGCGATGATTATTCCTCTCGTAAGCGCATAATCCGCGCACTTCTTATATAATGCAATCGTATAGTCACGAAGCTTTGATGCATATTCCTCGCCCTTGCCGGGGAAACGCTTCTCAAGGTAATCAACGCTCTGCTCATACGAAATATTCTCATCGTGATCGCCTATCTCTGCCTTTGTGGAAGGAGTATATATAGGCTCGGGAAGCTTATCCGACTCCTTAAGGCCCTCAGGAAGCTTAATTCCGCATACCGTACCGTCCTTAACATAGCTTGCCCAGCCCGAACCTGTTATATAACCTCTGACGATGCACTCTACGGGAAGCATGTTGAGTTTCTTGCACAACATACTGTTACCGTCAAATCCGGGCTGTCTGAAAAACTCGGGCATATCGGCAACATCTGTGGATATCATATGATTGGAGATGATATCCTTTGTAAAATCAAACCAGAATCTGCTCATCTGTGTAAGAACCTTGCCCTTGCCTGTTACCTTATTGTTAAGGATTACGTCAAAGCAGCTGATTCTGTCCGTAGCTACCATGATCAGGCTGTCTCCGGCATCATATATCTCTCTTACTTTGCCTTCCTTGATGGGCTTTAACTCCTGCATAAATTAAATCCTCCTTTAAATATCATATATTATTGAATATTCTTTTCATCATATATCAAAAGGTCAGTCGTTCCCTTTTGCGCTTATCCATTTTATCACAAGTCTGCGGATAATAGTATAGGAAATCTTACTTTATGTATGTATTCACCGATACCGACATTCCGTCGGTATGAAGCGTCAGCGTTCCCTCGGCATCCGTTCTGTAGATATCCGCTCCCGTCACTTCATATCTTTTTATTACCTCCGGATGCGGATGCCCGTAGCTGTTATTTAGTGCACACGAGATCAGCGCAATCACAGGATCCGCCCAATTTATGAATTCCTCCGTCGATGAGGAATCGGACCCGTGATGCGGAACCTTAATCACCGAATATCGGTAATCCGGTCTTTTGACATTATTTACTACATAGCTTTCCGATACTCTTCCGGCATCTCCCGTCGTAAGCATATGAAAATCCTTATACGATACGTCCATTATAAGCGAAGCCTCGTTTACATCGCTTATATCGCAGCCTTTATAAGGATACAGTACGCATATATTTAGCCCTTTATCCGAAAATAGTGCGCCCGAGCTTACCGGAAAGGGCTTAACGGCAAAGTCTGCAAGGCCCTCATGATTAATAAATCCCTCAAAAGTATATAGATTTCCTATCTTGATTCCTTCCTGTTGTGAAAGAGATGTAAGTTCTGCCAGACCGTTTACATGATCTGAGTCAGGATGGGTAATGAATATCCCTTTAATCTTTCCGACTCCGTAATATTTCAGTGCCGGAATAAGTCTTTTTTCTCCGACTGCCTTAGCGGAACTGCTTCCGCAGTCTATGATATACACGCTTGTCTTATCAAATATGCTCTCACTGTATCTTATTAACATACAGTCTCCCTGTCCGATATCAAGCATGATAACATCCAATCCGCAATACGGTCTTATAATGAATATCAAAAACGCCGCAGCAATACAGGATAAAGAAACAAACACCTTCCGCTTTCCTTTATATAAGACGGCAAAGGTAAGCAGAATATAATATATAACAATCTGCCACATAAACGGATGTCCCGGTGCGTACTTAAAAAGGCCCGTGGAATCCGCCAGTCTGCATGACTTTTCATATATTAAAAGAATTACCTCTATTACTTTTACCGGAATAAACGTGACCGTATATGCAACCGAACCGTCAAATACAGTTCCCGTGACAATCAAAGCCAATGCCGCGACCAGAAGCACCGACATTAACGGAACTACAAAAAGATTTAAAAATACTGATATTATCGAGACTTCATAGTATGAACAAAGCATTACGGGCATAGTGGACATGAATACGAAAAATGACACCGAGAGTGGCGCTAGTTTGCCCTTAAAATTATATATGGATTTAATAAATCTGGCATGAAAGAAACCTACACCGAATATGGCCGCAAAAGAAAGCATAAGCCCGGTATCGGTAATCAGAGTCGGTCTGTATATCAACAGAAGTATCAACGCCGTTGACATGGCGCTTAGCATATCATATGTACGTTTTAATGCTTTGGATAACAAAAAGATTGAGAACATGCATATGGCTCTGAAAGTCGAAGGAGAGAATCCCACCATTATTCCGTAGGATATTATTGCTGCCTCACAGATAATCGCTCTTGTTTTTATACCAGCATACATTCTTGCAAGAATCCTGTACAAAAGCATGGCCAAAAACGATATGTGAAGGCCCGAGATTGCAAGAATGTGCGCTATCCCGTTCTTCCTGTACAATTCTTTAAGGTCACGGTCAAGATCTGTTTTGTCTCCGAAAAGCATGGCCTTTATGACTCCCGAGGCATCTTCGCTTAGATACGTATCAAGTATCCGCTCTCCTTTAGCTGCAATATCATGTGCCGCCTGCGCATAGACATTATATTTACGGCTGTTTGCAACAAGGTCCGCGTTCTTTAATTCAAAAAGATAGCCTCTCCCGCGATAGTAAGCATATGCATCAAACTGCCCCGGACAGGTTGCCTTTTTAAATTCCGACACTTTCCCTTTTATTCTTATCCTGCTGCCTGACTTCAGTTCCTCATCAGAGACAAAATCAACTTTTACCCGAAGATTGCTTCCGCCAAATCTGCATATATGCTCTCCGCCAGAAGCAACATGCCATATGTCTCCTATATCTGCGGTGAGCATCCTCTCCCCATATGGACTTATATACGAGAAGTCCTTGACTACTCCCTCAAGATATATATATTCGCCTTCCTTAAGTCCGAATCCCGACAAGCCACGATCATCTTCTCCGAACATGTCGATAATCAGCAGCACCACAACCCAAAATGCACACAATGCGCATATCGGTCGGATTCGGCATACTTGCAGAATTCGCCCAATTATATTCCTCATATACTTCATTCCCTTGTGATTTCCTAAGATAACGATTGTTTTTACAGTGAATTATCTGACAATATCAAGATTTCTTTCATATTGGGACGTCAGGGATAAATTTTCACCAAGCATGATATCCGAGTTGCCCTCTACACTTAATTGAACCTTACTTATACCGGAAAGTTCAACCAGCGAATCCGTAACAGAATATAATGCCACCTCGGGACGAATGCCCTCGGGAAGAGTCAAAAATGCCGATGTTAGGTTGACATAACATATGCCATCTTTAACGGTCACGTTAATTATCTCAGTCTGCGGATTAACGGTTGCCTTAAGATCATCTGCTGCTACCCCTGCAATAAGCTGTTCAACGACCAGCTTTTCGGGCGCTATGTTAGTGTTATATTCAACTTTTCTTATAGTTTTAATAAGACCTTCTCCGTCACTGTCCGCAAAATACAAAACAAGCTCGATATTGTCATATGTATTGAATTCATCCTCGGCATTGTCCACAAACTGCGCTACCGTCATCGGCCCGACAGGCTGTCCCAATGCATCAAGAAGATCCTCTCCGGGAAGTTTCATGGCAACATAATCAATTCCGTCTATCTGCCCCAAAGTCTTAACGATAGCCGCCCTTATAAGCACCTCTTTTTCAGGAGGCATAATCCTGTATGTCTCGCTCACCGTCAAAGTTATCTGTCTGTCGGATATATTTATGTCCGTTACGGTAAAGTCCTTTATAACCTCTTTTTTCTTTACGTCATCGGGAATCTCTGACATAGCCTTAACAAGTTCTTTTGCAAGTTCATTTAAATCTGTCTGCAGGGTATCATATTCATACGACAGCAGTTTGTTCTCATCCTTATCAAGACAGTATATTCGGTATGTAGACTCATTATCATCCTGTTTTGAAGCACATCCTGTAAATGTAATGATCTGTATGGCGGCCAAAACCAATGTTACCGCTTTTTTCATAAAACCTTTAATTCTCTTATTCATATAAAAGATCTTTCCACTATAACGGGAGTTTAATTGTAAATACCGAACCTTCACCCAATACACTTTCCACATTTACACTTCCTCTGTGCATCAGGATTATGTTTCTTGCAATCGAAAGACCGAGACCCGTTCCTCCGATCTCTCTAGAGTGTGATTTGTCGACTCTGTAGAAACGCTCAAATATCTGCTCATAAGCATCTTCCGGTATTCCTATTCCCGTATCTTTTACGGTAACCGTAAAGTTCTGATGATCACAGTTAAGCAGAATATAAACGCTTCCGCCTTCTTTATTATACTTTATCGCATTTTCGACAAAGTTGGTCAGTGCCAGCGTCAGTTTAACACCATCAACCCGGGCAACAACCTCTCTTGCACTTTCAAAAATCAGTTCAACATTGCTCTTGGCCGCTATCGGCTTAAGTCGCTTTAAGATCAGTTCAATCATCTCATTGATGCTGACTTCCTCTATTCCGAGTTCGGCGCTTCTTTTATCAAGTTTTACAAGTTCCAGCAGATCGGTGATTATCTTATCTTCCCTGTCTATCTCACCTACTATGTCCTCCATGAATTCCTTTATAAGCTCCGGAGGCACATCATCGCTTGAAGTAAGCGATTCCGCAAGTATCTTCATTGATGTTATCGGTGTCTTTAATTCATGCGAGACATTAGAAACGAATTCCTGTCTGGATTCATCCAAAGCCCTTATTCTCTTAAGCACTCTGTTAAAGGCATCAACAATATGCTCCGTCTCCGTATAATCGGGAACGGAAAGCGGCTCATCGGAATAGCCCTCTTTAACATCATTTATAGCAGCCGTAACCTTGTTAAAGGGCTTGGTCAGTATCCTTGAAAATAACATTGCGATTGCAAATATCAGGGTTATCATCGCTGCACTTATGATCCAGGCCGTACGGTTTAATATCCTCATGGTCATTTCAATGGTATCCGTAGAAACGCTGGTTAACATAACTCCACGGACAACAACCCTCTCTTCGCCTTCTTCATCATATACCGCCTCATTTATGGGCAGGGTTATCTCTATATATCTGTTGTCACTGTCATATCTGGTCGTCTTCCCACCTTTAAAGCATTTGATGACATCCTCGGATATTATGGTCTTACCGACACTCACGCCGTTGGTGTCTTTTATGGCCTTAAAATTTCCGCCGACAATCAGTATTCTTCCGTCGTATAAATTTGATATCTGCTCAAGTTCGGCATTAACAGCCGAGTTTGACGGATCCTGAAGATAATTGTATGTGATAAGATGGTTGGCTATGATATTAAGCTGATTGGAAACTTCCGATTCGCGCACGTTAACGGCACGATCTTCATAACTTGAAAGTATCGCCGTTCTGACAAGTATGCTTGGAATGATACCTATGATAAGCAGCATGAAAAACACACGGACCCTGAAACTTCTCATTACTTTCAGGGCTGTTATCCGATTCATCATCCTGCTGTACAGATTAAAAGAATTGGTCTTATTCTCCACTTTTACTATCTCTTATTGTAATATCCCGAACCCCATTTGGTGAATACGTACTTTGGCTCTCCGGGACTTGATTCTATCTTCTCTCTCAATCTTCTGACATGGACGTCTACAGTCCTTGCATCCGCAGGACTTCCGCTGCCCCATATCTTATCCAAAAGATCGTCCCTGCTGTATATCTTGCCGGGGTTGCACAGTAAAAGCTTAAGTATATCGAACTCTTTGGATGTGAGTCTTATCTCTTTCTCACCAATAAATACACGTCTGCTGTCCGTATAAAGTTTTAAATCGTTGCAGCTTATGACGCCGCCCATTCCGGCTCCCCACATTCCTCCTGAGGTTCTTCTCATGATTGCTTTTATTCTGGCCTTTACCTCTAAAATATTAAATGGCTTGGTCATATAATCATCGGCTCCGTATTCAAGCCCGTGAATCTTATCTTCATCGTCGCCTTTGGCCGTAAGCATGATTATGGGTACGTTCGAAAATTCGCGGATCTTTTCACACACTTCAAAACCCGTTAACTTCGGAAGCATGACATCCAAAAGGATCATATCGTACTCATTCTTTTCCGCATATTCTATCGCTTCCATACCGTCATATGCGCAGTCAACCTCTATACCGTCCTGTTCAAGAGCAAACTTAAGCCCTTTTACTATAAGTTTTTCATCATCTACAACCAAAACCCTGCTCATAAGTCCTCGTCTTTATCAATCTACGGTTATCTCATCTTTCAGTTTCTCAAAACTCGCCTTGCCGATACCGCTTACATTCATTATCTCTTCCGTGGATTTAAACGGTCCGTGCTGTTGTCTGTACTCGATAACAGCCTCAGCCCTCGTCTTTCCTATCCCGGAAAGAGTAGTCAGCTCATCTGCATCCGCGGTATTAATATTCACCTTTTTATTCTCCGATTCTTTACCGGTAAAAACATACTGAGGCTGTTCCTCTTTTACCGCTTCATCAACGGTCGGTACATATACCCTGCTGCCGTCGGTAAGTTCCATCGCAAGATTTAACGAATCCCCGCTTGCATCTTCCGTAAAGCCTCCGGCCTTATTGATACCGTCTATTATACGGCTGTCAATTTCAAGCTCGTATACGCCCGGGTTATTGACGGCCCCGCACAAATGGACAACAAGCAGCTTCTGTTCCTCACTGCTTTGCTCTTCCGTCTTAGGCTCATCCGCCGCATCATCCGAAGTATCATCTCTTTCTAAGTTCGATACATCAGAGTCCTCAGCATCGTCAAGTTCATACATTACTCTTTCATCCATACAGCCCGTAAGCATTAAGGATGAGAGACACAGGTATACTAAGAGCCCTGTGAAGAACACAAGGCTGCTTAACTTATTATTCCTGTTATCATATGAATATGACGGATCTTTCGAAAATATATGTGTCATCTACTCCTCGCTTTCCGAAACGAGGTCCCCTTGTATGATGACAAAACAATTATATTTTATTCTGTGTGCTCATGCAACAGATTATTTACTGTTCGGACTTCTCATCATCCTGTGCGGCCTGCTTAAGTGCTTCTTCATCAAGATATTCTTCCTCTTCCGTCTCAGCCGGGAGTGTTATATAGTCAAAAGACACAGTCTGTCCCGTTATCTGAACATGCAGTTTTTCCGCAAGTTCCTTTAACGTCTTGGATGCATCCTTACCCGACCATACACGTGAGAAAGCGTCCTCAAGCAACAGCCAGTAATTGGCCGTAGTCATAAGCTTTGGCATGGGTCTTGAATACGAATATTCATCCGTAAATGCTTTAAGCTTGGGTATCAGTTCCTCATTCTCACTTAGTGTGACTCTGGCCGAAGGAAGCTTACCCGTCTTGTCATACAGTCCGTCTGCTTTCTCAAAAGTCAAAAACTTTGCGAAATTCTCAGCTTCGGCCATTTTTTTACTGTATCCGTTAACAACCACCGCTTCGGTAACTGACAGACTTCTTGTATCCATCTCATCACTCAAATCCGGGATCATTGCCAGGCCGTACTCATATTCAAATTCGCCGGCTTCTGATGCAGCGTCCAGTCTGCTGACTATATCCGATGTGGCAGTGGCAAATACAAGTTTGCCTTCTATAAACTCCTGAACCACCTGGTCGTAAGTGACATCGCTTGATTCAAAAGCGAAGAAACTGTTAAGTCTCTGGAAAAGCGTAAGCGCCTTTATCGCATCCTGATTGTATACGTCGACACTCTCGGAATCGTCTCCGCACTCTCCGCCGACGTTGATATAGTTACCTATGAAGAAATAGTTAAAGAAAACGTCTCTGACATCCCATTTAAAGATACCTTCAACATTCTCCGGCGCATCATATTCATCCGCAAACGCAAGCAGTTCGTCAAACGTCTTCGGAATCGACGTCTCCATCTTCTCTCTTGTAAGCTTCTCAAGTTCGGCTCCGTTATTGGCAGAATCTTCTTCCTCTCCCTCGGCATTTTCACCCTCATCGGAAGAACCCTCTGAAGACTCAGCCTCAGCCTCAGACTTAAGCTTGCCCAAAATCATGTCGTGGAGATATGTCTTATTGTATAAAAGTACGCTTGTCTCAAAATAATAGGGATAAGCGACTCTGTGTCCCTTGTAGGTTACGGCATTGAGTGCCGCTCCGGGGAAATTGTCCGGATTGAGTACATTCCACTCCTCATCAACCGCTACGGCACAACCGGAAAGATAAGCTTTCTCAAGTGCATCGTTGCTGACTATGTATAAATCCGGTGCACCGTCGTCTTCTATAGACGCCTTGTATACCGCTTCTACATAATCATTGCTGGAATGAAGTCTCGGAAGAACACGCATACCGCCGTTCTCGTGATACTCAACCGCCATGGCATTTAAATAATCCGTCATTGTATCGTCGGTGTACCACACGACGATTGAATCGTTGTATTCATGAGTGTCAACCACCGCATCAGGTTCCGGACCGAGTCCCACACGTATGGCGGCAACAACCATGATTACGCACAATAATACGGATATTATTCCCTTATATTCCTTCATGAAGCGAACACCTCATTAAGTATGTCATACATCATGTCTATGTCTTCCTTTGTTATTACAAGCGGCGGAAGAAGTCTTAACACATCACTTCCTGCGGTCAGCATTAATACTCCGCGCTCTATTCCCTTATTTACTATATCACCGGGCTTCACACCGACAAGCTGAAGTCCCTGCATAAAGCCTCTGCCTCTGCGCTCTTTTATGCAGTCATACTTATCAACCAGTTCGTCAAGCTTCTGCTCAAGATAAGGTGTAAGTGTATTAACGTTATCAAGTACTTTCCTGCTCTCTAAAAGTTCAAGTACCTTACCTGCCGTAGCCGTAGCCAAAGGATTGCCTCCGTAAGTGGTACCGTGATCTCCTGCCTTAAGAGAAGAATCTGCAACCTTCTTGCCTAAAACAAACGCACCGATTGGTACACCGTTGCCAAGTGCCTTGGCTGTGGTAAGAATATCGGGCTTCACATCATACTGCTGCCATGCATATACACTGCCTGTTCTGTAAAGGCCGCACTGAATCTCATCAAGTATAAGCAGAATGTCCTTCTCCTGACAAAGCTTATATATTCCTTCGATGAATTCCTTATCGGCGGGATATATTCCGCCTTCACCCTGTACCGTCTCCATAATGATCGCACAGGTTCTGTCATTAACCAGTTTTATAACAGACTCAAGATCATTCATGTTTCCGAACTTAACATCGGCAACAAAGGGCGCAAAGTCCTCTCTGTATGCCGCCTTGCCCGTAACCGCAAGCGCACCTATCGTTCTTCCGTGGAAAGAATGATCAAGCGCTATTATCTCGTGATCGTGTCTTCCGTCCTTAAGGAAAGCGTATTTTATCGCAGCCTTAAGAGCACCCTCTACCGCCTCTGCACCCGAATTGGTGAAAAATACCTTATCCATTCCCGTAAGGTCGCAGAGCTTCTTAGCCGTCTTTGCAGCCGGCTCATTATAATACAGATTTGAACAGTGCACAAGTTTGTCCACCTGCGCCTTGATCGCATCATTGAGTTCCTTATCGCCGTATCCTAAAGCATACACGCCTATGCCTGAGAAAAAGTCAAGATACTCCTTTCCCTCATTATCATACAGCCTTGTTCCCTTACCGTGATCCAGCACAATCTGAAACCTGTTATATGTATGCAATATGTTTTCTTCGGCAAGTTCGATTATTTTGTTCATAAAATAATCCTTTCTAAATTCACTGGTTATCCGGAATGATCATTGTTCCGATACCGCGGCTGGTGAAGATTTCAAGCAGCATACTGTGAGGTATTCTGCCATCTAAAATGTGGACATTGTTCACACCGTTTTTAACCGCTTCGGTACATCCCGCAAGTTTGGGAAGCATTCCGCCGCCAATCATACCGTCCGATATCAGCTTATCTGCATCGGATGCCGTTATCCTTGATATAAAGCTTGACTTGTCTTCAAAGTCACGATAGAGTCCTTCCGTGTCTGTTAAGAATACAAGCTTATTGGCACCAACCGCCTTTGCTATGGCACATGCCGCATCATCGGCGTTGATGTTGTATGTATTGAAATCATCATCAAGGCCTATGGGTGCTACGATAGGTAAAAAATCAGTCTCCAGAAGGTCGTAGATAATCTTGGGATCCACTGCCTTCACATCACCGACAAAGCCTATGTCCTGTCCGTTTGAAAGCTTCTTGTCACACTTAAGCAGTCCGCCGTCTTTACCTGATATGCTGACAGCTCTGACGCCGAGTTCTTCAACCATGCGCACGAGATTCTTGCCCACTCTTCCGAGTACCATCTCCGCTATCTCCATCGTATCCTCATCCGTTACGCGAAGACCGTTGACAAACTTAGGCTCCTTGCCTGACTTCTCTACCCACTTGCTTATGGCCTTTCCGCCGCCGTGAACAATTATGGGCTTGAATCCAACTAACTTAAGCAATGTCACGTCCTTTATGACGTTCTTTTGAAGTTCTTCGTTGCTCATGGCAGATCCGCCGTATTTAACAACTATTATCTTTCTGTTAAACTGCTGAATATATGGGAGTGCCTCTATGAGTACCTCCGCCTTTTTAAGCAGTTCATCCATCTCTTTTGACTCCATTGTCTTAACCTTTCCCGTGCGATACACCTTCTACGATCTGTAGTCTGCATTGATCTCAACGTACTTCTCCGTAAGATCGCAGCCCCATGCCGTAGCAGCTGCATTGCCGTCATTCATATCTATAAGCACCGTCACTTCAGATGCTTTCATAATCTCTTTGGCCAGATCCTCATCAAATGCGGGAAGAGAGCCTTTATCGAAAACCTTAAGTTTTCCTGCCTCGCTCTCAAAATAAAGTTCAACCTTCTCCTGATCGAAGTCAGCTCCCGAATAACCCATGGCACATAAGAAACGTCCGAAATTCGCATCACATCCGTATATTGCCGCCTTTGAAAGATTGGAACCCACCACCGAACGGGCAAGTATCCTTGCGTCTTCCTTATTCCTTGCATTGACAACCTTTGCCGTAAATAACTTGCTTGCTCCCTCGCCGTCGGCAGCCATCCTGCGCGCAAGATCCTCACACACATAACAGAGTGCGGTCTTAAATGTGACATAGTCGTCATTTTCTTTGTCCACCTTGGGATTGCCCGCAAGTCCGTTGGCCATGATAAGCAAAGTATCGTTGGTCGAAGTATCTCCGTCAACCGTGATCATATTGAATGTATCTTTGACAACCTCACTTAAGGCCTTCTGCAAAAGCTTCTTGCTTATAGCGATATCGGTTGTCAAAAAGCCAAGCATCGTACACATATTGGGATGTATCATGCCCGAACCTTTGCTCATGCCTCCCAAAGTAACGGTCTTACCGCCTATTGTAAAAGTAACGGCAATCTCTTTATTGACGGTGTCAGTGGTCATTATAGCCTTTGATGCATACTCTCCCGCTTCGATAGAATCGGACAGAACCTTGCTCATTGCTCCCACACCGTCGACAATCTTATCTATGGGAAGTTGCATTCCGATAACGCCCGTTGAAGCAACCGCAACCGTATCGTGAGGCACACCAAGTGCTTCTTCAACAGCTTCGGCTGTATTGATGCAGGCTTCAAATCCTTCGTTACCGGTACAGGCATTGGCTATTCCGGAGTTGACCACAACAGCATGCATGGGATTGCCGGATTCCACTATGTCCTTATCCCACAGCACACACGCCGCTTTAACAACATTGGTCGTAAATGTGCCCGCACATTCGCAGGGTGTCTTTGAGAAGATCATTGCCATATCTTCCCTGCCCTGATATCTGATTCCCGCAGCCAAAGATGCTGCCTCAAATCCTTTTGCCGCTGTCACTCCGCCCTTGATCTTTTCCATAATGCCTCCATATATAAGATCACTCGATAAAATTCACAATGTTCTCGGTATTAAGCGTAAAATCGTAATAATTTAAGTCTTCACGGCGGGTCCAACCGATCTCTTTCCAGAAAGCGTTGCCTATATCATTCTTTGTAAACGCTATAAGCGAAACCTTATTGATACCCTCGGCCTGCAAAGCCTGCATACAATGAACGACCATTGACTTGCCTATGCCGCGAAGTCTGTACTCAGGGTCCACGCACACATGATAAAGACATCCGCGTCTTCCGTCATGACCGCAAAGTATAGCACCGACAATGTGATCATTCTCTATTGCGACCACGCTGCATCCGGGATTCCTTAACAGAAATCTTTCTATGAATTCCCTGGAATCATCGATGGAACGGATTGCAAAGCCTTTGATCTTAAGCCACAGTGCTTTGACCTGATCATAATCGTCTATGTTCATGGACCGTATAGTCATCTTACTTAAGTTCTCCTGCTTCCATAAGCTTAAGAGCTCTTACCTTGGTTGACAAACCGAAGAGGTTAATAAAGCCCTCAGCGTCGTGATGGTCATACATATCACCCGTAGTGAATGAAGCGATGCTCTCGTTATAAAGTGAATAGGGTGATGTTGTACCTGCCTTGATTATATTACCCTTATAGAGCTTAAACTTCACTTCACCCGTAACGTACTTCTGTGTGCTCTCGATAAATGCCTGAAGTGCCTCACGAAGAGGAGTGAACCACTTGCCCTCATAAACAACCTGTGCAAACTTGTTGCCGAGGTCAGCCTTAAGTGCATATGTATCTCTGTCAAGTATGAGTTCCTCTAACTGCTGATGTGCCTCATAGAGGATTGTTCCGCCGGGTGTCTCATATACGCCGCGGCTCTTCATTCCTACAACTCTGTTCTCAACGATATCAATGATACCGATTCCGTGCTTGCCGCCAAGAACGTTAAGTTCTGCTATAATCTCGGATACCTTCATCTTCTTGCCGTTTAATGAAACGGGAGTACCCTTCTCAAATGTCATTGTCACATACTCAGGCTCATCCGGAGCTTTCTCGGGAGTTGTGCTGAGCACGAGAAGATGATCATAGTTAGGCTCATTGGCAGGATCTTCAAGCTCGAGTCCCTCATGAGAGATATGCCAGAGGTTACGATCACGGCTGTAGCTTGAATCAGCAGAGAACGGAAGATGTATGCCGTGAGCTCTGCAGTACTCAATCTCCTCCTCACGTGAATTCATATTCCACTTGGGATCTCTCCATGCTGCGATTATCTTAAGATCCGGAGCAAGTGCCTTGATACCGAGCTCGAATCTGATCTGATCGTTACCCTTGCCGGTAGCACCGTGGCAGATAGCTGTAGCGCCCTCCTTACGTGCAACTTCCACAAGTCTCTTGGCAATCGCAGGTCTTGCCATTGAAGTACCTAAGAGATATTTATTCTCATATACGGCATGTGCCTTAACACAGGGCATGATGAAATCATCACAGAACTCATCGGTTATATCCTCGATATAAAGCTTTGATGCTCCCGAAGACAATGCTCTTTCCTCGAGTCCGTCAAGTTCGTCTGCCTGTCCGCAGTTACCGCAGACACAGATTACCTCGTAATCGTAATTCTCCTTAAGCCAGGGGATGATAACGGTAGTATCAAGTCCACCCGAATACGCCAATACAACTTTCTCTTTCATAATCATTGTCTCCTTCATTGTATAATTGATATTTTCGCGCCTTATGCGTTATAAACATTGCAATGGTGAGTATACAACATTATACGGACACATGCAAGAGTAAAACAGGCTGTTTTTTGCATAAAACCATCGAATATTCATTGAATATTGCATAAAATGCTCTAATAATTGCATATTATGCATTTCTTATGTATAAATATGCATCAGTTTTCGGAGCGGTAAGATTTGGAATATGTTTTTATAAGTTCTTCCATAACTTCACACGCATCAATATATTCGGCCTCACTTATATTTCCACCCGAATATGCCGCTTTTAAAACCGTCTCTCCAAGCGCATCCGTTTCAACCGATCCGGGGTTGTCTTTAATCTCATCCGCGACCTCACTGACCGTCGGATACGCCTTTTTTACAACACCCTTTTTACGAAGTAACGCAAGCATTCTTCTGTATCTTATCAGCAGGACCTCATCATATCTTCTCTCTCCCAGCAACTTCTTTATCCTAAGGGCATACATCAGCTTTCTTATAACTATGAACGTTACTGTTATAAGCGTGATTAATAAGATAACAATAACTAACGGTAACAGTAAAAAATCAACGCTGCTGATTGCTTTATATAATCCGCTTTTTCTAAACCTTCCGACGGACGCCCCGATATCGGTATTGACGGATATATCGGCATTGTTATTACCGTCTCCCCCTCTTGATGTCCTTGAGAAAAGCATGGCAAAGAAGTCGGCTATGCCTCCGTATTCAATATCATCATCTGACGGAGGTGTCATCTCATAGGGTATCCATCCGTAACCGTCAATATAAACCTCTATCCATGCATGTGCGTTTGCATCCGGTATTTCCACATCAACCAAAGTTATGCTCTCGGGCCCTGCCGCATTGCCCAATACCCAATCTCTGGCATCACCCGATAAGACCTCTCCCTCAGTCATGTCGTAGGGATCGATGACATAACCTTCAATATATCTTGTCGGAATTCCGATTCTTCGAAGAACCATTGCGGAGGAAGCTGCAAAATGAACGCAAAAGCCTCTTTTCTGTTCACTTAGGAAATACTCTATTGTATCCCTTCCTATCGGAGTTGTTCCGGGCATCATACTGTAAGAGTAATTATTTTCATAGTAATCTTTAAGGGCCTTTAAAACAGCAAGCCTCTGTTGCTGTAAAACAAGGTACTCGCCATACTCTTCATCTATTCCGGTAAGGTCAAAATCATCCCTGCTTACCTTGATCTTATCAAGCTCCGCGTCACTGACAACCGAATCAAGTGCATCCTTTATCTCATCAGGCACTGCGGTATATTCATCATATACATACTGTTCGTATTCATCTGACAGCGTGGGATTAGGCTCATAATACGCGCTTTCCGAATAGGGCGTATATATCAGTTCATAATATGTGCAGTTCTCATTCTCTTCTTTATGGGCATCAACCCATTCAGACATAAGGTCTGCATCTGCCGAAGCCATATTATCTGCCTTAAGCTCTGTTTTCGCATATCTTATAATATTCTCACTAAGTCCGGTAGAACGCGCCCCTCTTCCGCTGCTTGAATACAGGGTATAATAAGGCCTGTAATCATATACGTTATCCGCATCCACATTCATAAGCCACAGCTTCATATATGCCTGCTTATCCGTATCCATATAGTTCGCCCCGACAGGAATATAATCATCCGTTTCCGATAACTCAGACTCTCCCGTTTTTCCGGGAATGGCGGAAAGAAACTGATCCTTTTCATAGAACACCCCGGTATAGGCCTTAAGGTAAACCCTGCTTACCCTCCCTGATTCCTCGTTCGATACGGGAACGGTTCGCACAATAAGATCGGTCTCATAGTCGGGCGAAACGGAACTGATTCCGCCCATACGGCCGTGAGATATGCCGCCCGTTGCCTTATATCTGTTAAAAAGCGATGCGATTCCGCCCTGAGCCAGAGTTTGTACATATTCGTCGGTTTTGTCCTTTACCTTGTTGGATACATACTTGGTGGTGAAATCTCCGGCAAACATCATGCTTAGCAAAACCATAAGTACGGAAGATATCAATATGCCCGATAAAGCCATCTGTACCATGCCCCTGCCGCTTGCAAGGTATTCGTATCTTACTTTTTTCTTTTTGTTTATGTAGGAATACTGCTGCCCCTTTTTATACTTATAAGGCAGCTTGAACCGACCGGATCTGCTTAAGACTTCTACCGTAATATATACGGCAATGAGCATAACAAGATACGGTATGGGCGGGATTATGTCTATGTAAAACGCCAGCTGCATCGGCAGAAAAGAAAGCAAAAAGGTAGAGAAAAGATCCATATATGCGGATATGGATATGTTATATAAAATTGCAAAACCTGCGCCCGTAAAAAACATCGTTGCGGGCACGGTGATGCTGCGATCCGTAATATACTCGGTTGTCTCTCTTGTGGACGGCAGATTGAAGAAATCGCTGTATGCCTTATATACTTCGTTTAAGAAAGCCTGGAAGCCCGAATTGATCTGAGTGTAAGCAACCACATAAAGCACCAGAAATACCATGAATATCAGAATATACCCGACATAAAAAGTGACTTTGTTAAAGTATGTAAAAGCTATGAGAATCGATATCACCAAAAGTCCAAGGCCTATTGTAAGCGCATTAAAGCCCAAACCGAATGCGGCCGTAAGTCCTCCGATCGTACCGAAAGTAGCCAGAAATACAAGTATACCTCTGATAAAGCAAAGATATGCTCTTTTGCCGACACCGTCCGTATACGGTTCTCCCACGGATAAGCCGTATGTCAAAAGTTCATTCTCTATTCTTTTTTCTTCCGACTTAAAAAACGCTGTCATCATCTATACCGTAATGATCTTCCTGCCCTGTATCCTTATCACACCCGACAGTTCGTGATACATATCATTAAGCCTTACATATGCCGAATCCGCAGGTGCTGTGCTTTCCTTAAACAACTCATACATGACCGTTCTTAACGCCTCATATGAATCAACCGTCTGTATATCAATAACATCCTCAAAAGCATGGTATATTGCCACCCTGTATATCTCGCCCTTTTGTAAAAGCAAAAGCGCCAACGATCTGAAATATGTGAGAGTATCCTGCAGAGAATCTTCCGTCATCTCGGGCAGCAAAAGATAATACAGTTCCTTGCCTCTTTCATATTCCTTGACCGGCAAGTCGTCTCCTTTGGCCGCCAAAAGCCAGTGCACATCCCTGAGTTTATCCCCCGGTCTGTACTCTCTAAGCTGCTTTATATCCATCGTAAGTTCACCGTCGGATGCCCAGATTACATCCTCATCAATGCTCTGTGTCTTTGCACCGCTAAGTTCATTTACCTGTACCCTTTCCGGCATGACAGGAATGTCATATATCTCGCCTATCAGAATATCCTTCGTGTACATATGAAGCGGATCCGATATCAAAAGACGTATGACGTTTAATCTGATCATGCCCGAATATCTTACCTTTACGGGAATATTGATCTTTTTATCAGTGCGGGCTTCTGCGGGAAAAAGGATTTCTCTGTCGGTTCTGTCCGGATAGTACAGATTCTCAATCCCAAAGAACAGTCTGCAGTTAAGTAAGGGAATAAAACCGGGATTATCGACGGTAAGTATAAGATTGACTTCACAGGGAAGTTCATACTCAGACATATCCGGAGCAATCGAAATATTAAGCGAAGATGCAGTATATATCATGGCCGCAACGGATAACGGCGGCATGATAAACAGAAGAATTAAAAGAACCGACAAAAGAGGCTGTCTGTAGAATACCGCTGCAAAAAGCAGTAACAGAAAGCCCAGGATGTAAACAACAATATAGGGGATGTTTTTAATACTCTCCTTCATGTTATATCAACCGATTTATCAATTAATCTTAGGTACCGATACCTCATCAAGTATGTTTTCAAACGCCTTTTCTTTTGTTATGCCCGAAGCACGACAGGATGCATTGACCTTGAGTCTGTGTCCCGCCACATAAGGAAAAATACTGTGAATGTCTTCCGGAATAAGGTAATCTCTGCCACTTATATAAGCATATGCTCTGGCCGTCCTGTGGATGGCTATGCTGCCTCTGGGGCTTAATCCGATCTCAAAGTATCTTCCGTTGCGCGTCTGTTCACACAATCTGACAATATAGTCATATAAAGAATCATCGGTAAAAAGCGACGCAACTTCATTCTGCATGGCGATCAGTGAATCCGCATCCGCCACCGGAACAATATCATCCAGTGCTTCCTTGGAGTCACCCTTAAGTACGTCTATTGCACTGCTTCTGTCGGGATAACCCATGGTAAGGGCTATTAAAAATCTGTCAAGCTGCGATTCGGGCAGCCTCTGTGTACCTGACGAACCGTACGGATTCTCCGTAGCTATAACAAAAAACGGCTTGGGCAGCTGCCTGGTGATACCTTCAACCGTTGCCTTTCCTTCTTCCATAACCTCTAGAAGAGCCGACTGGGTCTTGGGCGAAGTACGATTGATCTCATCTGCCAAAAACAGATTGGTATATACCGAACCCTCATTGAATCTGAATTCTCCGCTTGCCTTATCGAACATATTGAATCCCAGCAGATCGCTCGGCATTACATCCGGCGTAAACTGTACTCTCTTGTAATCCAGAGAAAGGGTCTTTGAAAGCGCAAGCGCAAGCGTGGTCTTGCCCACACCCGGGATATCTTCCAAAAGTACATGTCCTCCTGCCAATATTCCGCAAAGCATGAGTTTAGTCACGTCATCCTTGCCCTTTATTACCTTTCCGATTTCCTGTATTATCCTGCCTGTTGTCTCTGACATATCTTTTACCTATCGTTCCTCTTTATAATTCGCCATTTTCTTCTTTAGATTGGCAAAATACTTTGACTTTACACTGTGTTTTGTACTGTCGCGCATCAAAACCGACATCGGCCCAAGCTTGGCGATATACATGGTGTTCACTATGGTCGTGGGGCTTATTATCTGAAAAACCGGGAAGCTGTACAGATCTCTCCAAAGCGAATCCAGAAAAGCCGTGGCCTGACGAATGGAGCCATCCGTAAGATGAACATCCACGCTGTATCCGTTACCTGAAAAATACAGGACGTTTTTAGCTTCCAAATAAAAGGTCTCATATTGGTTGCGAAGTTCTATCGTGGGTATATAGTTCTCCTTTTTCTGGGTGATAATCTCATCCAAAACCAGACTTAAATCCGCAACTTTAATCGGCTTGTTCATAAAGACACAGTTGGGCAGCATAGGTCCCGACTGCCTGTAATCTATTGACGAAATGCAATATACAATGGGAGATAAAATACCTTTGTCCCTTATAGCCTTAGCTATCTGATAGGAATCACACAAAGGATCCGTAGAGTCAAGAAAGTAAACGTCATAAAGCATGGGAGATCGGAGTATGGCTTCAACCCCTCCGAAAGTGTCCGTGTAAAAGCCACCTGTTACAGGCAGTCTCTTATCCGATTCTCTGGACAATAATCTCTCCATCTGCTTGCGATCCCCCGGATCGCTGTCACACAAAGCAATATGCAATGATGTGTCCATTGTCTTACTCCCTCTTGCTTATAAAAACGCTATCTCAACCGGTGATACGATAAGAGCTATCACCAAAGCTATCTGAATAACCAATATAACAGGCATACCGTACACGAAATACCACTTGCGCGTCTTATGCCTGAAAAAGAACATGCCTGCTATGCTGCCTATACTTCCGCCTATTATAGCAACAGTAAAAAGAGTCGCCTCCGGAACACGCATCCCCCTCTTCTTCGCTCTTGACTTGTCTATGCCCATAAGAGCGAACCCGAGTATATTGGTAAACAGCACATATATTATCATCAAAAGTATAACTTTCATAAAACTTCCACTCCCCTGATCTGTCGCTTACACACTGACATCCTTCTACGGAATAAGCTTATGTGCTACATAAGCATCCCACAGTCTGTCCGCTTCTTTATCCAGAGTAAATTCTTTATAGGCAACTCCGGTCGTAAGTTTAAGCATTCCCTCTGTAAATCTTATGTTGAGTATCAGATAATCAACGCTTCTTATGCTCTCTGAAAGGATATTGACGGCAAGTTCCGGATTAAGATACAGGACAATGTGCATCATAAGCGGAGTACGCTTGCCTTTGATAAGACCGGCAATAAACGGGCGCATCTTCTGCCAAGGAGCATAATCATAAGGTGACTCAACTTCTCTTGTATCCGGGTCGCTTCCGTAGAATTCCTTATTCTCCGCCCCGTCTACCGTGACGGTATTGGAGGTCTTAACAACTGCTTCCTTTAAAAGAAACATGTCATATGCATCCGTCATCAAAAGCGCATTCATAAAGCCTTTTTTATTATCTATCTCAAAAATTTCCATATGATGAGTATAACATATTTACCTCATCTTTACTCTAAAATATGTATGATAAAAGTTTCCGACATGGTATACTTAATCCTGTCGGGAACAACAGACAATCTATATTATAAGGTGAAATAATGAGAGAAATGGAATTTAAGATGGAGCGAGCCGGTGTTGTCAAAGAAGGCGATCATGTGACAGTCACCGAGGGAAGTCTTCCGAGCGGCTTTTTCTACTATACCGTTGATCCGTCACTTGCGATGTCTCCCAACGTAGCAAGAGAGGAGAGACTTAAAGTGGCGGAAGGAGACGTTGTCTCCGTAATTGAGAATGACCGCGGCTTCTATGTTACGGTAAGATTTGAAGAATAAAAAAGGCTGTTGCATTTATTGCAACAGCCTTTATATATACCTCAGTATACAACTATTATTCCGCCTTCGTTGGCATACAGTGAACTTAATCCCGAAGTATTCATAATGATATACTCCTTAAAATTCGTGCAGGACTTAAGCATATCCCTGACTTTAATCGCACCCTTGAAATTATTGCAGTGAGTGATTATAAGTCGTCTGCTCTTCATATCCGAGATAGTCGCAGCTTCTTTGGCTATTCTCTTAACCATGCAATCCCAGGCTTTCCTTAGACCTATTGCTCTGTCTAACTGTACTATATCTCCCATGCACCCTGCAAGCAACGGCTTGATGTTAAGTGTATTGGCCGCAAGCGCACGAAGTTTTGATAAGCGTCCGTTCTTACGCAATGTCTCGATATTATCAAGTACGAAGTATGTGGATATTCTGTCTCTGTAATTCGAAAGCCTTATGCATATTTCATCAAAATCGTATTCGGCTTCTTCAAGTTCCATAGCCTTAAGTGCCAAAAGACACTCACCGCCCGATGCCGAAAGAGAATCAATTACAAATATCTGCTTATCGTCATGCTCCTCTTCATACATAGTCTTGGCCAGAATTGCACTGTTATAGCATCCGCTTAACTTGCTTGATATCGTGATGACATATATCCTTTTGGCCGAAGTGTCAAACTGCCTTAGGAAAAGATCGGGCGAAGGACATGAACTCTTGGGACATGTCTTGCTCTTGGCAATGCTTTCAAGAAAACTCTTGATATTTAAGCTGCTGTTATCTTTATAGTTCACACCGTCCACTTCCATTCGAAACGGAACAAGCGCAAATCTCTTATCTTCCTTTAACGCTTTTGGCAATTCGCAGCTGCTGTCGGCTATTATCTTGTAATCACACATACCGGTATTCCTCCGTAGAATATTTATACAATCAGAGAGACTGATTGCGTCGACCTCGTGATGTAGTTTTCTATACTATGTATAGTAGCATTAAATATCTCGCTTGTAAATACCAAATTTGTCTGTGACCAAAACTCAGTCAAACTGTTAAAAAGACCATTCGCGATTTGCTGAACTGCTGCTTGAAGCCCCTCCTCCTCTTTTTACGACCATCTGAGCAGGCTTTTTACCTGCAGCCTTTTTTGCAACAGAAGCCTTGGTTATGCGCTCCTTCTTTTTCGGAGGCGTCGACTGATTGGCTTCTTTCTCAGCATCCAGCTTTGCTTCAAGTTTTCCTATAGAACTCGCTGTGATTATTCTCTGCACATATGGCATGTCAGCATTCAGCGGACGAAGTGATGACATAAACTCCGCTCCGTACTTTCTGATCTTACCCATCGTAGTATGAGGGTCTTTATGATCGGCAAGATAATCGTTAGAGGCCTTCCTCATAGCTCTGTACAGATCATCAATATGCTTGGCATCAGCCGCACTTAATTTATCATTCGGTCCGTACTTTTGCTCCAATTTCTCAATCTCATCTCTGACCGCTCTTAACGAACTGAGCATCCACTTGTATCCGCCGCTGTTAATATGCAGTTTTCTGTCAGTTTTGACAAAATCGTCCTCAATAAACTTAAGCGAATCCTTGTCTGCCGAAAGTGAATCCATGCTTATCGAAAAATTCACTCTTTCGTGTTCCTTGTCGATAGAAGCGGCTTCATTAAACTTAAGCGGTCCGCTTTCGTTGGGAACTCTGTGCTTAATCGAAGTTCTGATATCTCCAACCATTTCAAAAAGGTTGTATTTTTCGTGTTCTTCTCCATTTCTTTTGTCTCTGTATCTAGCTGTCATGGCAAGTTCATCCATCTTATGTTTTCCGAACTCATTGTCTTCGACAACATCAATTAATTTTTTATTTACAGCTATTAATATATCATTCCTTCTTTTAATGCAGAGCTCTATTTCGCTGTCCTCAAAATGCAGATCTTTTAAAGCGATTGTCAGTTTTTCTTTATCTAAAGATCTTATCGCATTCAGTGCCGACCTGCTCATGACTTTCATCATTTCGGGAGGCGTAATGAATCCTCGTTCCCTGGCATCGTCCGCATTAAAACACCCAAACGATCTGTCGTTGTCAATTCCCTTTATGCCGAGGAATTTCATCTCACCGTCAACTTCCTTAAACTGATAAAGCATATTACCCTGATGTCGGTCTGTATTGCCGCAGATATAATCCAAAACCTGAAGATCCGCTATCTGCTTAAGTACATTAGGATCGTCCATAAGTTCAGGATGATCCCCAATCGTAAACAAAGGATCGTTTTGCTGTAAATGATTGATATCACTTCCCTTGACTGCTTCCTGGAATACGCCTTCTCTTACATATCCGTCATTATCCTTTATATCCATCCTTGTGGCTTTGGCAACCAACGAACCCATTCCGAGCATGTCAGCGACTCTTGACATGCCTACATTTCTGTTCGGAATGTTCTGTCCGAGTGTAATGTTGCTGTATAGATGACTGCCGGAATACTCATCCGCCATACCTAAAACATCATCCATAGCATCCAAAAATGCCCGCCTTTTTTCGGGAGTATTTGCTACAGCATCAAATATTTTTTCTGACTGATAGATATCTCTTTCCGCAATTTCAAGGAACGGAATATCAAAATACGTCCTGAATGTGTCAGGATCATTAATCAGATCTTCTCTGCTGACTCTGGAACTGTCAGTTTCCAACTCTTCTCTGGCCATCTGTAAGCGATCCAGCGCATAAACAAAATTTTTCTTAGCAAAATCCCCTTTCGCGTCCGTAGACCTAAAGAACATACCCAGGGCTTCCGGTTTCATATCGTGTCTCTCACAAAGCGCCTTATGCATATCCGCAATTGAAAGAACCTGATAATCTTCAGTAAAAAAGCCCTCCGATCTGCCTGCAACTGTATTGATTGACATAGGGACACGCGTACTGGAGTTACCTCCGACCACCTTAAGATCCGCTTCATCAACCATAAGTCTTACATCATCCGTACGTGCGGTTCTGATGATTGCAGGCAAAGTTGTCCTTTCACTCGGGCTCAGATCCTGAATTGAAAGAAGATCCTTATCAAGAATCTGTCTGATGGCCGTTACCGTTTTAAGCCTTGCCTGTCCGTATCCGCTTCTTCTGGACGTTCCTTTTCCGGAAGTATAATTGTTGCATTCTCTGATAGCATTAACATATGCATCATTAATCTCATACAGTTGGGCAGTACTAAGCACCGGAGCCGCGCTTATATCATTAGGATAATACTTTGCTATGCAAGCAGACAGCGCTGTCAATGCATCCGTAAGTTTATTATATTGCTTTGAATTAGTATGGCTCCCCGTATCAATTCCCACTAAGTTTGCAATCTCAATATCAAGTGCCTGGTTCCCGCTGTTAGATATACTGTTTGTCGGCATATGTTCCCTCCTTTTACTGTATATACACCTTTATCCCTATGGCTGTGCGCCTTTATATAATTATACAACATAACGGAAAGTTTTCCACGCAGTACAATAACAGTTTTCTCAAAATATTCTTATTTCGGTGTGGATTATTTAAAGCTGTGCGATGACAACCGCGAAAAATACGAGTGCGCAACCTGCAAGTTCTATTCCGGTCATGGACTGACCGAGTATCACCCAACCCGCAAGTGCAGAAAAAACAGCCTCAAGGCTCATTATAAGACAGGCAAGCGTCGGCTTCACCTTCTTCTGCGCCACTACCTGAAGTGTATAGGCCACACCGCAGGACATAACTCCCGCGTAGAGTATCGGACCCGCACAGTCACATACAGCAGTCCATGTTGTAGTCTTTCCTTCAAAAATCAGTGCCAATACCGCACATATAAGTGAGCTGACGCCAAACTCAATACTGCTTAACATTACGGCATCAGCCTTTGGGGCATACTTGTCAACAAGCATAATCTGAACACCCCAGATAAACGAACCGATAAGCACAAGACCGTCTCCTAACGACAGAGTCACCCTTCCCGTCATGCACATGAGATAGAATCCGATAAGTGCGATAAAAGCCGCAATCCATGCCTTCCCTGCTATCTTACGCCTAAGCAGCACTCCGTAAAAAGGCACAATGACTATATATAATGCGGTAACAAAACCCGCTTTGCCTACCGTCGTATATATTATTCCGAACTGTTGAAAAAGAGAAGCCGCGCACAAAGCCAATCCGACGAGGATTCCTCCAATCACGGTATTCTTAAGATCGGTTCCGATTTCCCATGCTGAATATGACACTTCCGTCATGTTGTTCGTCTTAAGTGCCTGTCTTTTTCTTCCGGCTCTTAATATGAGTATCACCGGTATAAGAACAACCGAACCGATACCGTATCTTATCGCATTAAAAGAGAATGGACCTAAATAGTCCATTCCCGCTGATTGTGCAACAAAAGCCGTACCCCATATGATAGCGGTGATAAACAACGCTAGTACAGACATGCTATAACCTCTACCTCACATAATACATCCTTAGGCAACTGCTTTACCGCCACGCAGCTTCTTGCGGGCTTATTAGGGAAGTACTTCTCATACACCTCATTAAAAGCCGCAAAATCACCCATATCCGCAAGGAAACATGTTGTCTTTACGACCTGCTCATAACCGCAGTCAGCGGCTATGAGAATTGCTCCTATATTCTTCATCACCTGCTCGGCCTGACCCTTAATGTCAGTTGCCTCCACATTACCCGTCTCGGGATTGATCGGAATCTGACCCGATGCATATACCATCTTATTGGCTACAATTGCCTGAGAATAAGGGCCGATTGCCGCCGGCGCCTTATCAGTTGAAATCTTCTTTATCATAATTATCTCCTGTTTATTTTATCTCTGAATGATACTGCTGAAGTGACTTAACCTCAGCGCCTGCGTGGTTTTTAACGTAGCGTATTCCCTCGGCGGATGCCTTGGCTGCAGCAATTGTCGTCACATATGGAACCTTGGCCTTGATTGCCGCCTTACGCAAGTAACTGTCATCCTGCGCAGAAGCCTTGCCAACGGGTGAATTGACAATTAACTGAATGTCACCATTGATTATCATGTCGTTGATATTGGGCTGACCCTCATATATCTTGTTGACACGTGTATTCTTAACGCCGGCCGAATCAAGCACCTTGCTCGTTCCGTCCGTTGCAAGTATCTTAAATCCGCATTCATCGAATATCTTGGCTACTTCGATAACTTCATCCTTATCCTTCTTATTAACCGAGATAAGAACCGTTCCCTCTGTGGGAAGCTTACTCTGGATGGCTTCCTGTGCCTTATAGAAAGCTTCACCGTATGAAGATGAAAGTCCCAATACCTCACCGGTTGATCTCATCTCAGGTCCCAGGATCGGGTCTACCTCAGGGAACATATTAAACGGGAATGCCGCTTCCTTAACACCGTAGTTGGGGATATGCTTCTCCTTCAGATCATGTACCGGACTGGTCTTACCCGTAAGCTCGGATGTTATTATCTGAGTTGCAAGAGGTACCATTCTTATATTACATACCTTGGAAACAAGCGGTACAGTACGAGATGCTCTGGGATTGGCTTCAAGCACGAATACCTTACCCTTCTCTATAGCGTACTGCATGTTCATGAGTCCTCTTACATGCATCTCTTCCGCAATCTTACGTGTGTATTCCTTAATTGTAGCCACATTCTCCTCTGAGATATGTACCGAAGGAATGATGCATGCACTGTCTCCGGAATGAACTCCGGCAAGCTCTATATGCTCCATTACGGCAGGTACAAAAGCATGTGCTCCGTCTGCTATGGCGTCTGCCTCGCACTCAAGAGCGTGATTAAGGAATCGGTCTATAAGTATCGGTCTGTCAGGTGTAACACCTACAGCCGCTGCCATATATTCCTTCATTGAATCGTCATCATATACAACTTCCATACCGCGTCCGCCGAGTACGTATGAAGGGCGAACCATTACGGGATAACCTATTCTGTTTGCAATCTCGATGGCTTCTTCTACATTAACGGCCATTCCGGACTCAGGCATCGGAATACCCAGCTTATCCATCATTGCTCTGAACTGATCTCTGTCTTCCGCAAGGTCTATAACCGCGGGAGATGTTCCCAAAATCTTTACTCCGTTCTTCTCAAGGTCTGCCGCAAGGTTAAGAGGTGTCTGACCACCAAACTGTGCGATTACACCAAGAGGCTTTTCCTTATTGTATATGCTTAATACATCTTCAAGTGTCAAAGGCTCAAAGTATAACTTATCGGATGTATCGTAGTCGGTTGATACGGTCTCCGGATTACAGTTAACGATTATCGTCTCAAATCCGAGTCTCTTAAGTTCCATTGCAGCATGTACGCAGCAGTAGTCAAACTCAATACCCTGGCCGATTCTGTTGGGACCGCCGCCAAGAATCATTATCTTCTTATTATCTGTTGAAGGGCTCTCATCTTTTTCAATGTTATAACTTGAGTAGTAGTATGCGCTGTTCTCGGTTCCGCTTACGTGAACACCTTCCCAGGCTTCTGTAAGACCGATTGCATTCCTTCGCTGCCTTATGTCCGCCTCGGGTATATCAAGAATCTGGCTTAAGTACTTATCAGAGAAGCCGTCTTTTTTCGCCTTAATGAGCTTGTCATCAGCAGGAACACTTCCCTTGGAAGTAGCAACAAGTGCCTCCTCTTCCTCAACAAGTTCTTTCATCTGCTCTATAAACCAGTGCTTAACCTTTGTAAGACCATAGATCTCATCTACGGTAGCGCCCTTTCTTAATGCCTCGTACATAACGAAGTATCTCTCAGATGAAGGATTGACAAGCATTGCAAGAAGGTCTTCCTTGCTCATTGAATCAAAGCCCTTGGCATGACCGAGTCCGTAACGGCCTGTCTCAAGAGATCTGATAGCCTTCTGGAAGGCTTCCTTATATGTTTTACCGATACTCATGACCTCACCTACGGCGCGCATCTGAGTACCGAGCTTGTCCTCTACACCTTTAAACTTCTCAAATGCCCATCTGGCAAACTTGATTACCACATAGTCACCGTCCGGAACATACTTGTCAAGTGTGCCGTACTTACCGCAAGGGATATCCTTAAGTGTAAGGCCCGTTGCAAGCATGGCTGAAACAAGTGCTATCGGGAAGCCCGTAGCCTTCGATGCAAGTGCCGAAGAACGTGAAGTACGTGGATTGATCTCTATTACTATGATACGGTCTGACTTGGGATCGTGAGCAAACTGTACGTTCGTACCTCCGATGACCTGTACCTTATCTACTATCTTATATGCCTGCTCCTGTAACTTCTTCTGAGTCTCCTCGGAAATCGTAAGCATGGGAGCCGAACAGAAGGAATCACCGGTATGAACACCTATCGGATCGATGTTCTCAATAAAGCAGACGGTAATCATATTGCCTTCCGAGTCACGTACAACCTCAAGCTCAAGCTCTTCCCATCCGAGTACGGATTCCTCAACCAGAACCTGGCCCACGAGTGAAGCCTGTAAACCTCTTGCACACACGGTCTTAAGCTCTTCCTTATTGTATACGAGTCCGCCGCCGGCACCGCCCATCGTATATGCGGGACGAAGAACAACGGGATAGCCCAGTCTGTCGGCAATCTGCAAAGCCTCTTCAACGGAGTAGGCCACATCGGATCTTGCCATCTCTATACCGAGCTCGTCCATGGTATTCTTGAATTCTATTCTGTCCTCACCGCGCTCAATCGCATCGACCTGAACACCGATAACCTTGACGTTATACTTATCCAGAATTCCTGCCTTATTAAGTTCGGAACATAAGTTAAGTCCGGACTGACCTCCTAAGTTGGGAAGCAGTGCATCGGGGCGTTCCTTGGCGATTATCTTCTCAAGTCTGTCAACATTCAAAGGTTCAATATATGTAACATCCGCAGTCTCCGGGTCTGTCATAATGGTTGCCGGATTGGAATTGACGAGTACTATCTCATAACCCAATTTGTGCAGTGCCTTACAAGCCTGTGTGCCCGAATAGTCGAACTCACACGCCTGTCCGATTATAATCGGTCCCGATCCGATTATCAGTACTTTGTGGATATCTGTTCTTTTTGCCATATATATTCTCCTTCTCTGTGTATTATTGTTCGATATTATTTCAAAAAAAGGAGAACATAAAATGTTCTCCTCTGAACCGGTTAATCTACATTCAATTCATTGACATACTGCTGTGATCTGGTAGCCATCTCTGTATCCGGGAATTCCTCTATAACTTTGTTATAAGTGTCTATCGCATTGACAATATCTCCGGACTTGCGATATGCATTACCGAGATTGTACAACGCATCTCCATTACTATTATCATATGAGTATGCCTTTGTCAAGTCTTTGATAGCGTCCTCATACATCTCCGACTGATATGCCTTCATACCGCTGTCATAGTATCCTGCACTGACATCGGTACCGATTTTTGAAAGCAACAGATTGTACACGGTAGTGAAACTCTCACTCGTACTCTCAAGCGTCGCTTCATCAATCTGATCAAGATACTCGGCAACCGTCTGCATATCTTCGGGATTGTCCAAATAGCTGTTAACGGCACTTAAAAGACTGTCCATCGCAGTCATCGTACCGTTCTCACCTATATATACTTCCAGTTCTTCTTTAAGCTTATCCGCCTGTGTATTGGCAATCTTAAGATCCTGCTCCAAAGAAGTGATCTGCGCAGTCTTCGCATCAAGCTGCTCTCCGGCAGCCTTAAGATTCTCATCCACACCTTCTCTGGCTGCGGATATTCTGGCCGGAAGAATCAAAAGATAAGCAACCGCTATACCTATCATGATACCGATGGCAACATTTAAAACGGTCGTTGCGGTCTTGGTCTCTTTACGAAGAACGGGTGATGAATACGAATCAACCGCATCCTTCTTAAGTCTTCCACCTTCAGATGCTCCTCTCTTGCCTTTAAGTTCGATGCCGCCTCCGGGATAACCCGCATCGTCATCCATATCCAGGATATTCTGTGTCTCGGCAAGATACCTTAAAGTAATGGTATTGCCTACATCTATCTTCTGGGCTCTGTTAAGCTCGCGCCTTGCATCTTCCCACTGCTCGTCATTGATGTATAAAAGCGCCAAAAGCTGATGCGCCTGAACATACTTGGGATTTAAACTTAAAACCTTCTTAAGCTGAATTACCGCAAGATCCAAAGATCCCTGATAACAATAGCTTAATGCCTGATTGAACTTCTTGACAGCCTGACTGTATACGTCAAGCTTATTGGGATTGTCCTGTAAAAGACTTATGTAATCGTCCGCTATGTTCTTGGACGGACGAAGATTCTTACTGATGACCCACTCATTAAGAGCAAGTACGTATTCACCTATCTCAAAATACACCAATCCCAAAAGGTTCCTGGCGTCCACATTGGACTTATCAAGCTTAAGACACTGTCTTAACGATTCTATCGCTCCCGACAGATCTCTTACCCTTGCCTTATCAAGTCCTTCATTATATAAAAGATTGGCTGTACTGACTATTTTCTTATATCTGGCTACATCGGCCCCGCAGTTTGTACAGAAGTCGTTGTGGGTCAGTGTAGCACCGCAATTATAGCATATCATGCCACTTCACCGCTTTCTACTTCTCTTCTTTGCTGCCTGCGCTCTCCTTGTCCTCCTTCACCAGACCGACCAAAAGATCCGCAATGTCTGTCAGATCCTGATTGTATATCGCGTCCTCAGCTTCCTCTATCTCCAGTGACGGATGGAACTTCTTAAGCTCATCTTCAAAATTTATCATCTTTTTTACCTTTTCTTATCAATATATGCTTTAAGCTCGCCGACAAGATACAGCGATCCGCATACGTACAATACATCCTCTTTTGTAATACCCTCTTTTACAGCATCATACGCCGAAGTAAGCTCATCATATATCACCACAGCTGTATCGGATCCGTCAAATACGGCGCTAAGCTTACGCAATGTGTCTTTATCCACACTTCTGTCATTATGAATGGGTGTAAGGCCCACTTCATAAAACAGTCCCGACGATGCAATGCTTTCAAGCATAAGATCGGCCTGCTTATCCGATACGGCCGAAAAGAGCATATACCTTCTGCCCCTGCATCCGTCATATCCCACAGACTCAAGCAACGCATCGATACCATCAAAGTTGTGCGCTCCGTCAAAGAAGACATTGTCCTCAATCTTCTCCATGCGTCCGGCCCACTTCATTGATAAAAGCCCTTTGCGCATGACATCCAAAGTAAGCATCTCCTTCGGATAAACGCACTCCATCGCGGCCAATGCAAGGCTCGCATTCTCTGTCTGATATGCGGCATGACCCACTACCGCTAGAGTAGCATTATTATAATAGCGGGATTTATATGAAAAATCAATCCTTTTATCAGTCACTTTTTTCGCCGTATGTTCATGGTCCGGTACAACGGTTAACGAAGCTTTAAATTCTTCCGCCCTGTGCTTAATCACATCAAGTGCCGCCTCTGTCTTATCAACCGTAACCACGGGGACCGCAGAAGTGATTATTCCTGCCTTTTGTGCCGCTATGGATTCAATATCATTCCCGAGTATCTCCATATGGTCCATACCTATCTCAGTAATCACTGCAACGGATTTGTTCCCGATTACATTGGTTGAATCCAGGCTTCCGCCAAGACCGGTCTCCCAGATTATCGCATCCGGCTTAACCCTGGAAAAATATACGGCAGCCGTAAAGAACAGCCAGTCAAAGTACACCGGAACATAGTCTGCATACTTCCCGTTTTTCTTAAACTCCTCATAAGCTGACGCCACTGTCATAAACGACTCATAAAAATCCTCTTTGGATATCATCTCATCGTCTGCAACAATTCGCTCTCTTATATCGGTAAGATGAGGAGATGTAAACACTCCGGTCTTTAATCCCATGGTCTTATGCATGGAATGTAAAAATGCACAGACACTGCCCTTACCGTTCGTCCCGGCTATATGAAATACCCTGATGTCTCTTTCTTCTATGAGCCCTCTCTTTTTAAGGTATTCATAAAGATCCGACGTCATCTTAAATCTGTCTTCCGGAAGAATATTCGACGCAGAAAAGCGCGGTATCGATTGTATAAACGATACCGCATCCTCATAACTGTTTACTCTATTCTTAATGTCCGTTAAATAATCAATCATTCTTATCCAAATGTGCCTGTCTGCGTTCGATTACGCCGTTCTTGCATACAAATCTTACACAGGATTCTTCTCGCTGCAGCACCAGAGTTGCCGCATCTATACCTATTATGGTGTTACGGAACGTATCACCTTTTATCTCTATGTATGAATTCGTTCCTTCCGCCATCTTGGCCGCAAGTTCATGCTTCTCCTTGCCGATCTCATCTATCTGGGCATTGGCCGTATCCTTCTTGATATTGAGTTCGTATATCCTGTCTTTCTGTGCCTGAGTTGCTCCTCTTTCAACGCTCGTCTTAAGAAGATCCGTCATCTCGGAAATGACCTCTGCCAGCTCGTTGTTCACGGCCTCTTCACGCTTAATAAGCGAATTGTATTTCTCATAGTCTTCGTTGGAAAAGCCCGAATGCAGTTCCGTTTTCAGTTCGTTATAGTTGCCGGCGTTCCTGACCTCAACTCCGGAAAGCCCGTGCGTATATCCTCCCAAAACGGAGCCTTTCTTACCGTCAACAAATACTTTCTTGGATGAATTCACCTGTGAATTCATAATGTAGTTGGCATGTACTTCTCCGACTGCATCGACGGTTGCATATTCAATAAATTCCGCATAGATATCACCTCTTGCGGATATCTTGCTCTTGCCCTGAGCACCCTTTGTGAGCACTACGTCACCGCCCGCAAAAACCTTGCCCGCGGCTACCGTTCCGTTGATCGTCACATTACGTCCCGCACGTATCACGGCTCCGGCCTCGACATTACCGTTAATCACTATATCTCCGTAGAATTCCACGGTTCCGTAGGTCATATCAAGGTCATCATTGACTTCATGTACCGACAATATCTCAATCGCATTGCCGTTTAATGATATCTTGCCCGACAGAGTCGCAAAATATTCAAGCGTCTCCATGTCGTATCTGATATACTTGCCTCTTAACTGATTCTGCTCTTTGGCGATACGCGGTATCTTCTCCGCACCGGATACATCAAAGCCCTTCTCGCCCTGAACCGCCGGATGATAGACCGCAATCTTGTCACCCTCATTAATGTTGGCCAGTTTGTTCATGGCGGTATAATCCACGGTTCCGTCTTCACGTATCTCGGGTGTCTCATGCTTCTCAAGATCCACAAACCACTCAAAATATCCATCCGTTCCCTGGACTTCTTCCTTACCCTGTGCAACCACGGTATCTTCTTCGTAATGGCCCAGATTAATCATCTCATTTATTGCCTGGCTGTCTATTCCAAGCACCACTCTGTTGGAGCGCAACGCGGCGAGGACCTCAGGAAGACTGTAAGATTCGTTCATATTGGGCGCAGCCAACCTGACGGTTGCCTTCATCCTGTCTTCGGATACCTCAACCGTTATCTCCTTGGCACTTCTTATCTCTTCTTTTTCGTAACCCTGATCGGCCTGCGAATCGTCACCGCTTCCGGTTCTTCCCGCATTGATATGAGATGCTTCTTTTTTAAGTTGTTCCCTTAATTTCGCTAACTCTTCCGATGATAGCTTATTGCTCTCTGCCATATTGACCCCCGACATGCATTAAGCAGTTTATAAGATATACCCTATATATTTCCGAGTTTTTCAAGCTGTGCGGATACTTCGCTAAGCATCTGTTTATACTTTTCCAGTTTGTCTCTTTCTTCTTGAACCTTCTCTGCAGGTGCCTTGGATGTGAATCTCTCGTTATTCAGCATTCCTTCGGCTCTCTTAATTTCGGAATGAAGTCTCTCCTCTTCCTTCTTAAGCCTCTCTTTTTCTTTTGTTATGTCAACCAGCTCTGCAAACGGTATATAGATGTTGGCACCCGGAATAACTACTGATACGGCATCCGAAGCTATACCCTGCATATCACTCTGGACAGTAACATCCGTAGCATAGGCCAGGCCCTTAAAGAATACCTCTCCTGCTTCAAAAGCATTGCGGATTTCGGCATTGTCAGAAACAACATATACGCCGGCTTTTCTTGAAGGAGCAACATTCATCTGTGTACGAACGTTACGTATTCCTCTGACCGCTTCCTTTATAAGCTCAATATCTCTTTCCTCAGCGGCATATACTTTGTTCTCATCATATATCGGCCAGTTCGAGATCATTATTGACTCTTCTTCAGACTGAAGTGTCATAAATATCTCTTCGGTAATAAACGGCATATAAGGATGCAAAAGCTTAAGCGCATCTATAAGCACCGTCTTAAGAGTCCACAATGCTGCGTTCTTGTCATCGGCATTCTCCGTACCGTACAGACGGGGCTTAACCATCTCAATGTACCAGTCACAGAACTCGTCCCATACAAAGTCATATACCTTCTGTACGGCTATACCGAGCTCAAATTTGTCCATATTCTCGGTTGCGTCCTTTATCACGGACTGAAGTCTGCTTATTATCCACCTGTCTTCCGGCTTAAGGGCATCCTTCGAAGGCTCTGCAGGTGAAGCATCACCCATATTCATCATGATGAAACGCGAAGCATTCCATACTTTGTTGGCAAAGTTACGGCTGGCTTCAACTCTGGACATATAGAATCTCATGTCATTACCCGGAGCATTACCGGTAATGAGTGTGAGTCTGAGCGCATCTGCACCGTACTTGTCTATAATCTCCAAAGGATCTATACCGTTACCCAAAGACTTACTCATCTTACGTCCCTGATCGTCACGAACAAGTCCGTGGAAAAGTACCGTCTTAAAAGGCTTGTCTCCCATCTGCTCATAACCTGAGAATATCATTCTGATAACCCAGAAGAAGATAATATCGTATCCGGTTACAAGTACATCCGTCGGATAGAAATACTTAAGATCCTCAGTCTGCTCCGGCCATCCGAGTGTTGAGAAAGGCCAGAGTGCCGATGAAAACCATGTATCCAGCGTATCGGGATCCTGTTCTATATTGGTGCTGCCGCACTTGCTGCACTTGTCGGGTGCACCTGCGGCAACCATAACCTCACCGCAGTCCTTACAGTAATATGCGGGGATTCTGTGGCCCCACCATAACTGTCTTGAAATACACCAGTCTCTGATGTTATCAGTCCAGTTGTAATATATCTTATCCATTCTCGGAGGGATGAGCTTGATCTCTCCGTCCTTAACGGCCTTAACCGCAGGCTTAATAAGCTCATCCATCTTAACAAACCACTGTGCCTTTATAAGGGGCTCTATGGTTGTTCCGCATCTGTCATGAGTACCTACGTTATGCGAATAATCCTCTATCTTAACAAGCAGACCCAAAGCCTCAAGATCCGATACTATGGCTTTTCTTGCCTCGTAACGCTCCATTCCGGCATACTTGCCGCCGTTTTTATTGATCGTCGCGTCATCGTTCATTATATTGATCTCCGGAAGATCATGTCTCTTACCGACCTCGAAATCGTTAGGGTCATGCGCGGGCGTAATCTTAACGACACCGGTTCCGAATTCCATATCAACATAGTCATCCGTAACTACGGGAATAGGCTTGTTGACCAAAGGAAGCCATACCTGTCTTCCGTGAAGCTTTGTATATCTTTCATCATTCGGGTTAACGGCTACGGCGGTATCGCCGAGCATGGTCTCGGGACGGGTTGTAGCAAATGTCAAAAACTCCGTCTTAGAAGGCTCTCCGTTCTCATCAACCAAAGGATATTTAATATGCCATAAATGTCCGGCCTGCTCCTCATACTCAACTTCCGCATCGGAAATAGAAGTATTACAAACGGGACACCAGTTGATTATTCTGCTGCCCTTATATATCCAGCCTTTCTCATGCATACGGCAGAAAACTTCCGTAACGGCTTTGTTACAGCCTTCATCCATTGTGAATCGCTCTCTGTCCCAGTCACATGAGCTTCCTAACTTCTTAAGCTGATTGACAATACGTCCGCCGTATTCAGCTTTCCACTCCCATGCTCTCTTAAGGAATCCTTCTCTGCCTAAATCCGCCTTGTCGATTCCTTCTTCCTTAAGTTTCTCTATTATCTTAACTTCCGTAGCTATTGAAGCATGATCCGTACCGGGCTGCCACAGAGCGTTATAACCCTGCATTCTCTTGTATCTTATAAGGATATCCTGCATCGTCTCATCAAGAGCATGTCCCATATGCAGCTGTCCCGTGATGTTCGGGGGCGGAATCACGATAGTAAAGGGAGTTTTGCTGTGGTCTACCTCAGCATGAAAATATCCCTTTTCCGTCCAGTTCTTGTAAATCCTGTCCTCCATCCCCTTAGGGTCGTATGTCTTGGCTAATTCCTTACTCATTTTATTGCTTCCTATCCTTAAAAAATTTTATGTAAATCAAACCTGTTTCATAATATAAAAAACAGCGCTCATTGTCAATAATCGCACGCATGCAAACGCATCCGGATTCTATCCGATGAGTTTTCTCACCATGCTTGCCAGCTTGGGTCCGTTAACAGGCTTGGGCAAATATCCGTTGGGCCTTAAAGACAGTGCTTTGACAAGCTTTTCCCTGTCGGTGATACCCGTTAAGAATACAATCGGAACATTCCTTATCTCACCTTCCATCTTACGGATATTCTCATATACCATCGGTCCGTTCTCTTCAGGCATCTCATAATCAAGAAGAATCAGATCGACAGACTTGTTTGATAAAAACTTGTATGCCACCTTGCCGCTTATGGCCGATGCCATGTCATATTCATCTCCCAGATGTCCTTTAATCAACTTAAGTACCATCGGATCATCATCTATCACAAGTATCTTCTTACGACCCGGATCCGATGTCGGGATGTGCTCGGTTCCCGGAGTATCTGTAACAGACTGTTCGGACGGGCTCTCCGAAACCGTGACAGGCTCGGGAGCAATTCCGACTTTGCTCATCTGCGCTTCAAACGCTGCAACAGCCGCCCTGTGTTTTTCATATGCCGCCATTATATCCTTCTTGACATCACTTATCGAAAGCGGAATGCTGTACGAATAAGCCGCCATTCGTCCCGTAACGCTCTGGAACGCTTCGCATTCGTCCTTATAACCGGCTATCATGAAAGCCGTACCCTTTCGGATAAAGTTGTCCTTATAGCCCATCATCATCTGATAATCCTTGCGATCATCCTTCTGTATGCAGTAAATGAAGGCATCATATCTCGTAACATTGATATGATTCAAGATGTCCTCCGGCCTCATCGAGGTCGTCATGCACTCGAACTCATCGTCCATCTGTATAAATATATGGTCGATTAACGCCGTATTCCTTCCGGCTAACAGAATTCTGTGTGTATCCATTAAGCTTCTCCTTGTCCTTTCAGTATTCTGTCCATAAGTCTGATACATTCATCGGTATCGACATTGTCTATTGCTTTGTATAACTGCTTCACGATATCTTCAACGGCTTCGGGATATCTGTATTCTTTCATCCGGTTCTTCACCGCTTCCATTCCGTCCATATCAAGCTCATCGCAAGCGGCATAGAGTCTGTCCGAAAGCTCCTTTAAAACCGCGGCATCCGCCTGCTCTGCCGTATCGGGTGTTATCTCATCCGATTTGTCCGTAAAATATCCCGAAAGCTTACCAAGCAGGATATCGAATTTCTCCATAAGTCCCGCATGATTCTCATTTATGGTGTCCAGATCATCCTCATGTCCGGCCTTCTCAAGGCGCTCGGCCATATCCCCGAGTTCCATCGCCCCAATCTGCCTTGACGAAGACTTAAGAGCATGTACTTTAATCGTGTAATCCTGCCAGTCTTCGGTCTTATATGCCGCATCCAAAGCTTTGGCCTTATCGGCTCCCGATCTGTAATAATCCTCTACAATTCTGTTATATAAGGCTACATTCCCGAGAACTTCTATGGCCGTTTCATAATCCAGACAGGCATATTCAACAATATTCTTATCATTTAAAAGAACTGAGCGGAAACCTGCGCTATCAGTCGTCCCGGTCAATGATGCCGCTGACGAACTCTCTATAATCTTATCCGCAGGAATCCAGCGTCTGACTGTCGACATAAGGGTCTTAACTTCTATTGGTTTGCCTACAAAGTCGTTCATTCCCTCGCTTATAAACATATCCTTTACACCTTCCATGACATTCGCGGTAAGTGCTATTATCGGCACATTCGCTGCTGCCGGAATGGTCTCTCTTATGATATGTGTTGCTTCAATTCCGTCCATCTCGGGCATCATATGATCCATGAAGACAATATCGTATTCATTCTCTTTTATAAGTTCAATGGCTTCCATGCCGCTTAAAGCATGGGTACACTGAATATGAGTGGATTCTAACAGACCTTCTGTAATAGTTATGTTAACCAGATTGTCATCTACGATAAGTGCAGTGGCATCAGGAGCCGTGAAATCAACCCGGTAGAAGTCCGCTTCATTGATTGTCTCATCATATTCTTCCCTGTCATTTAAAATCGAAAGCATCGCAAGCGTGGTCTGCGGCCTTCTCATGACGCGGAGATTGTCACGGTCCGGCTTAAAGTCGGAATCAAATCCAACCAGTATAACACCCGTAACTCCTTTATTAGCATCAAGGAATGTACGGAGCTTATCGTCATACGATTCCGCTTCAAAGAACACATAGTCCTTCTTGCCCGACGGCTTATAATCATCAACCGACTCAAGCACTCCGCTTGACACTGACAACTTGTTCATCTCCGCTTTAAACTTTTCTACCATTCCTTCTTTATCGTTGATAACAAAGGCATATTTGTCCTGCGCATCTTTTATAACAATATCCAAAGAAGGATCCAAAATCCTCTGCGGAATACTGAAATAGAAATCCGATCCCTTGCCGTATTCACTCTTAACACCAATGGAGCCGCCCATTGCCTCGCATAGGCTCTTGGATATGGCAAGTCCGAGACCGGTTCCTTCAACCGATCTGTTACGCTTGGAATCTATCTGCTCAAAATTTCTGAATAACTTCTCTATATCCTCTTCCTTTATCCCCACTCCGGTATCGGTAACATGATAAGTAAGTTCAAGCGCCGTATCCGAGAACCTCTCACACGCAAGCTTTATGCATACGATACCTTCCTGAGTAAACTTAATCGCGTTATTGGAAAGGTTAATAAGAATCTGCCTGATTCTCATCGCATCGCCTTCCAAAAGATGCGGAACAGATGCATCCACATCCACAAACAGTTCAAGATTCTTCTCACCGATCCTCGTCATTAAAACATTGGCTATATCATTGATCTCCGAAAGAGGCTCATAAGGTCCCTGTACTATCTCCATCTTACCGGCTTCAATCTTCGAAAAATCAAGTATGTCATTAATGATATTAAGCAGGTTGCGTCCCGAGTTCTTAATCTGTGTCAGATAATCCGCCACTTTGGGAGGCAGATCTTCTCTTAATGACAGTTCGGCCATTCCTATAACGGCATTCATGGGAGTACGTATCTCATGAGACATGTTGGCCAGGAAATCCGACTTCATCCTTGCGGCTCTCTCAAGCTCTCTGTTGGCCTCTTCCATCGCAATGAATCTTAACACCGAATCGGTCGAATCATGCAGGATATAAATCGTTCCAAGCGAAAAGCCGCTCCTGTTTAACTCGTTTTTTCTGGTTCTGAAATATACTCCTTCGCCGTCGCTCTTCTCATATCTTCTGACAACGGAATCCGCAATGGTAATCGTATCGGCTAACCACTTATCAAGCTTGTCTTTATCCTTAAAGTCCTCCTTAAGTTCCTCGGTGAAGGTATTCTTAAGGACATCGTTCATATAGACGGGATCATCGTATTCGTCATACAGGATAAACCCGTCACTCATGTCATTGGCAAAGTTTAAAAGCGACCAGCTTCTTAGCTTGTATACAGAATAGTAGTTGACATAATAGTGCCATATGAAACAGCATACATTGATCGATATTCCCATGGTCCAGGTCGGCCAGCTTTTAATAAAGGACATGAATTCCGGGAACAGATATACCAGTTCCGTCAGAAACAGATAGTAATATTTGCCTCTGAAAAGCTTGTCTGTATTCTTGGAATAAACAAGCAGGGCAATAAGCATTATTAAGGCTTCGCCCGCAAGCGCCGCATAATATCCTTCCAATCCCATAACGGGCGGAGTACCCCTGTGTGCTTCCGCTATCCACCATGTACGACCGAGATATATATGCCTTGCCAGGCTGAAAACCTTATTGCCTGCAAAAGAACTTAATATGACCGAAGACTGATAAAGCGACAATACACCTATAGGTATCAGATATCGCTTAAAGCTTCTGTACCTGCCCATGGCCGCTATTGCCCATGTGGCATTGAAATACAACCAGGACTGAGCAAAAAGGAATATAATAAGGCCCAGCCTGACATACTCAACACTGTTGCTGCTAAGCAAACCGAAACAGATTATATTGGCAACCGCGCCGACACTTTCCATCAGAATAAGTCCGGGATTGCGTCTTCTTATACTTACGGATTCAACCAGACACAGAATCGATGCGATGACCAAAATAACTATAATGTACCTAAAACCCATGTAACCTACCTAATCTTATCCAACAGCTTTGCATCGTAAGTGTCTGCAAATACATCTACGGCATTTGACGTTGCCGCCTTAAACTCTTCAAGATCGGGATACGTGACGGTCATGCCCTCTTCCTCAAGTTTTTCAATGTATTCCTCGGTCTGCGTCCTGACAAGTTCTCTGTCTTTAACCTGTGCCTTGGCCGCAGCATCCAGAATTATCTTCTTATCCTCCTCGGATAACTTCTTCCATATATCTTCACGGATAACAAAAAGCATTACGTCATAACTGTGATTGGTAATCGCCAGATTGGACTGAACCTCATAAAGGCCGTTATTGTATATAACCGGAATAGGATTCTCCTGTGCATCAAACTCACCGTTCCTAAGAGCATCCTTAAGCTTGGTAAAATCAAGTACTCTGGGTTCGGCGCCCAAAAGCTGCATAGTCTGCATTACAATCTGATTCTCCGGTGTACGTATAATAAGCCCCTGCATATCATCAACCGAATTGACGGGTCCCACATCTTTTGACGTAGTCACACATCTGAATCCGTTATCGTAATGTCCCAAAACCCGTATATTGCATGAAGCAAGGTTCTTCTCAGCCTCTTTCTCTATATCACCGTCAACAAATGCCCATGCCTCATCAAAGCTGTCGAACAAAAAAGGGAATGCCGAGATTCCGACATTGGCATCATAATTGGCAAAATTACCCGCACTGGATGCCGTAATATCAACATCTCCGTTGACAATACCGCTTATCAGGTCAGAATCCGCTCCGAGTTCTCCGTCGGGATATATCTCTATAACAATCCTTCCGTCGGTTGCCGTCTCAACTTCTTCTTTAAAAAGCTCTGTAGCAACAACTCTGGGATCCGATGCCACCGTTGAAAAACCCGCTTTTAAAACCAGTGTGTCTCCGTCTCCCGAATCGGTCGAAGTTCCGCAGCCCGCCGTAGCAAGACATGCGGTTAAGACAAATGCAATTGCTGTACAATTCCTTATCTTCACTTAAGACAACCTCCGCGTTAAATCGCAATACATACTTATTTATATATATTATACGTTTTATTATCTCTCAAAAGTGCCGTTTTGTCCATAGTTTCGTGCATTGCTCGGGTTTTGAGAGCAGTCCTGAAAGCTAATTTGAAATTATATATAAATTTTTTTCATAGAGTGTTGACATACAATATTATATGGTGTATAACATTACTCGTAAGCAATATTATATCGCGTATAATATTGTAGGAGTTACAAAGGAGGTGATTTAACCTTGGTATTTAATACAGGTTCAGCCTTGTTGGACGCTATCGTACTCGCGGTAGTCGCCAGAGAATGCAAGGGCACCTACGGATATAAGATCACTCAGGATGTACGTTCCGTTATAGAGCTTTCGGAATCGACTTTATACCCGGTACTCAGACGACTGCAAAAAGATGAGTGTCTGGAGACATATGACGAGCAGTTCAACGGCCGTAACAGGCGTTATTACAAGATAACGGAGAGGGGAAGCGCACAGCTGGCTTTATACAGAAGCGAATGGCTTGCATATTCATCCAGGGTTACATCTATATTCATGGGGAAGACAGAGGAAGGAAATGAGGAGGATTCATAATGAGCAGAGCAGAATATTTAAGCGAGCTTGAAAAACTTCTTTCGGATATATCTTCAGACGAGAAGCAGGACGCTTTGGGATATTACTACGATTATCTTGACGTCGATGATGTTGAGGATCTGGAAGAAAGGATGAGATCGCTCGGAACACCCGAGGAACTCGCAGCCAAAATCAAGCTTGCATCATCTGACACAAGTGTCATTGATGGAGAATTCACAGAGACAGGCTATTCTGACAGTATTGATGACACTCGTGACGTACCGGATAAATATACGCAAGTTGCCGAAAGTGACAATGCTGTCGGAGACAACGGGGAACCCAAATACACAATATTCGGTGTAAAAATCACAAAAAGCGTACTTATTCTGTTGATAGTACTGTTTTTACTGATTGTTCCGGCAATATTCTCCATATTTAAGGGAATAGGAAAAGGCATAATAAAGATAGGCAGATTTGCAACGGGTTCGGTAATAAATGTAACGGATATATTTGATGATATCGATGATGCGACGGAGGATATATTGAAAGATAATTCCGATTCATCATCGATAGCGGGAGAAACGGTGGTCATAGGGGAAGCGAGCACCATAGAGGATATCGAACTTGACATAGGAGCTGTTGACTTGCAGATAAAAGCAGGCACCGACGGGAAGGTGTCTGCCGAAACAAGTGAAAACGTCGTTGTCAAGTTCGATAAAAGCGGCGACAATAAGGTTAAGATACAGTTTAAGCCAAAGAACAAAAGCGGATTGAGCAAGGACAAAAAAGCCGTATTGTATATGCCTGATAACATGACTCTTGACAGTCTTGACATAGAAGCCGGAGCCTCAGCCTTAAAATGCAAGGTTGATATAACGTGTAAGGATTTGGACATCGAGCTCGGTGCCGGAGACATCAGCTTTAGCAAGCTAACGGCCGAAGATGCAGATATATCCATAGGTGCCGGAAAGGTCTCTTTTGAAAAGCTGTATTCGAAAAATGCCAATGTTGAGGTCGGAATGGGTGACTTTACCTCAGCCGGTGACATAAGCGATTCTCTTGATCTGGTATGTACTATGGGTAATGCAACTCTTAAGCTTGAAAGTGCGGAAACCGACCACGATTACGACATTAAGGTCGGAATGGGCAACTTAAACGTCGGATCCACCAAGATCTCGGGCATGGCTTCAGAAAGAGAGATTGACAACGAGTCTTCGTCAAAGTACAACATAGAAGTCGGAATGGGCAATGTAAACATGTCTTTTAAGAATTAATATAAGAAAAGGAGAATTATTATGAATAACGGAAAAAGACTTACAAAATCAGCAACAGAAAGAATGCTCTGCGGAGTATGCGGCGGTATAGCCGAGTATATCGGAACGGATCCCACGGTTATACGTGTATTGTGGGTAATATTCTCCCTCATGGGAGGTTCAGGTCTTTTGGCTTATATCATAGCCGCAATAATCATTCCCGAAGAGTAACACGTACAATTAAATATATTTATTCCAGAAGCGCATCAGTTCATCTGATGCGCTTTCTTTTGTTATCTTGACCACATCTTTCCACTCTCTCGGATACAGTTCTTTATATGATGAATAGGCAAACCTGTAGTCCAATAAAGCCACAATACCTACATCTTCATGTGTACGGATTACACGTCCGGCTGCCTGCAAAACCTTGTTAAATCCGGGATAAATATAGGCATACTTCATTCCGAATCCATCTCCGTCCGTTCTGTCAAAATAATCCTTTATAAGTTCGTTTTCATCGCAGACCATCGGAATTCCGGTGCCGACCACCAAAGAACCTATAAGGTTTTCTCCCTGAAGATCGATTCCCTCCGAAAAAATCCCTCCAAGCACGCAAAATCCGACAAGGCTTTCTTCCTTATGCTCATCCGCATTCATGAATCTGTTAAGGAACTCTTCTCTCTCCTCTTCGGACATTCGATCTCCCTGGATTAATATCCCTTCAGACGAATATACGGCTTCGTATGCCTTAAAAACGCTGTCCATAAAGGAATATGAGGGAAAGAAAACCATGTAATTACCCTTTCGGGCACTTGTTATTTTATTTATCAGTCCGGCAATTCTTTCAAATTGTGCAGGACCTCGTTCGGTATACTTGGTTGTTACGCCTTCGGCTAAGAGTATTGCTCTTTTTGCGGGGTCAAAAGATGAATTTGCATAAACTTCATAGTCCTCATCCTCTCCTCCCAACAGGCTCTTAAAGTACCTTATCGGTAACAGAGTAGCCGAAAAAAGTATCGAAGAAACTCCGCGCTTCATACATGCCTTTAAATTATCCGACGGATCGACACAATAGAGTCTTAAATAAAACGCACCCTCTCCGCCGAAATACCCGTACATCACATATTTTTCGTCCATCAGCTCGTAAATGTAAAGGAAATGCGACAGGATAAAAGTAAAATCAAGCACCTCGTCGCGTACGGGGGACTGATCGTGATTTTCAAGGTAATCAAGCAGCCTGTCATAAAGTCTTTCAGCCGAACGTACAAGGGAGGATATGTCGTCATATACGTGATATGCTGCTTTTCCCGTTTCCGCACAGGCTCTTTTAAGCGACAGCAGTTCTTTATTCAAGCTTTCCAGCCTCTTAACAAGGATGGAATCATATATCTTCACCGACTTTTTAAGTGCCAAAACATCCTCTTTGCATAGCAGAGCACTGTACATTGCGCGGCCTCTGTCCACAAGATTATGTGCCTCGTCTATAAGAAAAATGTTGTCGGCCTTCTTGCCTTCGGCAAAAAACCTTTTAAGATAAACATGAGGATCGAAAAGATAGTTGTAATCGCAGATGACCATATCCGTAAAAAGACTGATATCAAGTGCAAATTCAAAGGGACATACCTCATACTTTTTTGCATATTCTTCTATGGTCTCTCTGTTGTAATTCTCTTCTTTTGACAGAATGGCAAAAAGAGCTTCGTTAATCCTGTCAAAATGCCCTTTGGCATAAGGACAGGCTTCGGGATTGCACATCCTCTCCTCTAAAAAACAGATCTTATCTTTTGCAGTAAGCACTATGCTCTTAAACGAAAGACCGTTTTTTCTTAGCAGGCCTACGGTATCATCCGCCACGGTACGGGTTATGGTCTTGGCCGTAAGATAAAAAAGACGGTCCGCCTTGCCTTCTCCCATCGCTTTGACAGACGGGAAAACAGTCGCTATTGTTTTTCCCACTCCGGTAGGTGCCTCCAAAAACAGCTTACGCCCGTGGACTATCGTATGATAAACATGTGTAACAAGCTCTTTCTGACCCTCTCTGTAATCATAGGGAAATTCAAGGCTCTTTATCGATGCGTTGCGCTTATCCTTCCATTCAAGATCAAGGCGCACCCATTTCTCATACTCCTTTAAAAGGTCGTCAAACCATTCTTTAAGCTCGGAAAAGTCATAGGAAGAGACAAAATAACGTATATTCTCGGTATACATATTGACATATGTCATTCTTACGTCGATATTCTCAAGTTTATTCTGCAATGCGTATATATATGCGTAGCATTTTGCCTGTGCCAGATGAACTCCGACGGGGTCGTCCATTTTATCAAGATGCCTGTAAGTACCCTTAATCTCATCTATCGTCACCGGGAACGAATCAATTATACCGTCCGCCCTGCCGTCTATGATTATTGCTATATCATCGTCGGTAAAATGAGTATATGAAAGGGGAACCTCGGCATGATACTCACTGCCCTGTTCCTTCTGAATCTTGCGGTGAAGCCTGCCGCCCTCCTGCATGGCATTCACCTGATCGTGTGCTGTTCTGTTGTCTATGTCGCCCTCCCTGAGTATAAACTCAACGAGGGACCTGACCGATATCTGAACCTGCTTCATAGCGACAATTATAACACAAAAAAGGACCGAACCCGTACATCCGGATTCGGTCCTTATATTAAGTTTTACTCCTACGAAGCTATCGCAAATCTTGAAATGAATCTCTCAAATTCGGGGTCATAGCCGTTGATTGCAACGGTCAGGGTCTTGCGCAGGTCAAGTCCCAATACTCCGAGAATAGACTTTGCATCCACCACATAGCGGTTATAGTATATATCAATGTCAAATGAACTCTTACCGGCGGCTGCCACAAAGTCCTTAACCTCTTCAGGTCTTAATACAATCTTATGTGTAATCATACAGTTGCACCTCCTGTTCTTAATACTTGCGTATCTTTTATGGAATTATAGAGATTTTGCAAATTTTAGTAAATATTAGTTATGACAATAATTATCCATATATTGTGTTTCTTTTTGTCACTTTTCACAACATAGGGGGGTTGACCTTGCTTCGGTCGTGGTGATATTATACATACGATAAGCAATGGCGCTGAGAATATGTTTTTCGGCGCCGGATTTTTTTTAATCGCAAAACATTTTCCGACGTTTCGGCGACGGAAGAAAAGAGGTAAATATGGGAAACATATATATTCCTGAAGATTATGTTTCTGCCTTGGATCTGCATGACACACAGGTGGGAATAAAGACGGTAAAAGATTTTTTCCAGAACCTTTTGGCCGAGCGTATGAATCTTCTTCGAGTATCCGCACCGCTTTTTGTTACTCCCGAGTCAGGTCTTAACGACAACCTTAACGGAATTGAGCGTCCGGTTAAGTTCGGCATCAAGGAGCAGGGAGAGGCTGAGGCCGAGATAGTTCACTCGCTTGCAAAATGGAAGCGCTATGCGTTAAAAAAATACGGTTTTAAGAACGGCGAAGGCCTGTATACCGATATGAGCGCCATAAGACGTGACGAGGATACGGACAACATCCATTCCATATATGTGGACCAGTGGGACTGGGAAAAGATTATATCCAAGGAAGAACGCAACGTCGATACTCTTAAGTCAGTGGTACGCGAGATTTACAGCATTCTTCGCAAGACCGAGAAATACATGGCAATCAGATATGACTACATAGAGGAAGTCCTTCCCCAGGATATATTCTTCTTAACTACACAGGAGCTTGAGGATATGTATCCTGACAAGACTCCAAAGGAGAGAGAGTATCTTATTGCAAAAGAAAAAGGCGCTGTATGCCTTATGCAGATTGGAGATCTCCTCGCTTCCGGCCAGAAGCATGACGGACGCGCTCCCGACTATGATGACTGGGCTCTTAACGCCGATATCATCGTATATTATCCTGTTTTGGACATCTCTTTGGAATTATCCAGCATGGGAATAAGAGTAGACGAAGATTCTCTTGCAAGCCAGCTTAAGAAGGCCGGTTGTGAAGAAAGAGCAGAGCTTCCTTTCCAGAAAGCCATCCTTGACAAGCAGCTTCCTTACACAATAGGCGGTGGCATAGGACAGTCAAGAATATGCATGTTCTTCTTAAGGAAAGCACATATCGGAGAAGTTCAGAGTTCTCTCTGGCCCGATGATGTTATGGATGAATGTGCAAAAAGAGGAGTCCAGTTGTTATAAACAACTTTCCGTGATGATTCCGTGAGGCCAATTGTTAAATCACGGTTTGTCTTTTAGGGCATTATATAAGATTAACGAAATACTGATGGCACCTGTTATAACCAATGTTACAGGTGTCATCATTTTTTTCATTCCGCCCTCTGTTGCCGAGAGCAGATATATAAATGTATTGGCTCCCATATGTACAAGGCAAGGATATATAAATCCGCCGTATCTTTCATAAATCCATGCGATAACAAGTCCCATAAGTATTCCGTACACGCCCTGTACTATATTGAAATGATATACCCCAAAAAGGACGGAAGAGAAGATAATGGCAATATACACTCCCATATCGCGCCTCATCCTGTTATATACCAGACCTCTGAAAACCACTTCCTCCGCAAGCGGAGAAACGATCCCGTACAAAAGAATTCCCATAGGAAGCACAAGTGAGAACTGCTTGGCTGCAATTGAGTCAAATGACGTGCTTAATGCCGCTATCCTTAAATATGCAATAAAAATATTCAGAAAAAGGGCCGAAGAGGCTCCCAGAACGGCAGAATACAAACATCTTACAGCTGTGATATGTCCAGATTTATGGATAAAAACCGGTTTTTCTCCCAAAAACGACGGAATCTGCATCAGAGTTGCAACAGACAGTGCAACCAGACGTATCAACGGATTTAACAGAGAATTATGAGCAGAAAGAAATCTCGCGTTATTCTCGCTCATATCCGCAACCATGCTCAAAACATAGGTAAACAGTGCCGTAAGCAGGGATGCATAGAGCATATAGATCACAATGGGGCTGATCATATAAAAAGCCTTAAGGAGATCGTTCTTCTCAGGCTTTACATCTTCGGTTGTTCTTGGAGCCAAAGGCAGAAATGCCTTTGCCGTTTTCTTTATATCACTTGACATATCATTCATATCGGTTATTATAACATATATGATCAAATAAGGCGCTAGGGGAGCACATCGCTGAGAAAGCGCAGCAATTGTTTAATCCATCACGGATTATAGTCAGATTGCTGCCAGACCCTCATTACTTGATCCGGATTATACCGGCGTAAGGAAGCAACTTTACCGAAAGGCAATTATGTCCGACGGTCGCATGCTCCTCCTTTACGCATAACAAAAGGAGGTTTTTTTATGTCACAAACAAACAAAGCATCAAACACAAGGAAGATTGCGGAGGCTGCCGTAATGTTGGCTGTTGCAACCGTACTGTCAATGATTAAACTCTTGGATCTTCCGTACGGAGGCAGCGTTACGATAGGCAGTCTGCTTCCGATAATCATTATCTCTTATCGTCACGGCGTGAAATTCGGTCTGCTGACGGGATTTGTATTCGGTATCATTCAACAGCTTTTGGGCCTTGATACATTGTCTTACGTTACGACATGGCAGTCCGTTATTGCAGTGATATTCCTTGACTATCTGATTGCATTCATGCTTATCGGATTCGGAGGTGCATTCAAAAAGTTCAAATCACAGCCAAATGCCCTTATGATCGGAACCATTGCAGTCTGCGGCATGAGGTATATATGCCATGTAATTTCGGGTGCAACCGTATGGGCAGGTCTTTCAATACCCACGAATGCCGCTCTTTTATATTCCATCGGCTACAATGCTACATATATGATTCCCGAAACAATAGTTACTGCGGCACTTGCATACTATATAGGTTCAATACTTGATTTCAGAAACGACAGTATATCAAGGTTTTCAAAGCCCGAAAGACCTGAAGTTCCCGCACTTAAGTGGCTTGGCGGTTTTATCATAATCGCAGCCATTGCTTTTGATGTAAGAACCATATTCTTACATCTTCAGAACGGCGAGACCGGCGAGTTCTATGTTATGGGCTTTGCATCCGTCAATTGGGGACTTATAGCCCTGGTAAGCATTGTTGCAATTATTTCGTCAACAGTTCTTATTTCGGTCTCATCCAAGAATTATTCGGACTAAATAACGCAAAACGGCCGGTTAACTTCTGACCGTTTTCTGTAAAGCAAATGAGTATAAGAGGCGTTCGCTCACGGGTTTATCGGTAATCCTGGCGAGCGCTTCTTCATAATAATCAAGCTGTGTCTTATACCTGTCCGTCAGTTCCTTCTCACTTTTAACCGAATCCGTCTTATAATCAAGCAGGACTATATGTCCGTCTTCTTCAAAGAACACATCGATTATACCCTGAATAAGCACCATCTCTTCTTCCGGAAATCCCTGTTTTAACCTGTTAGCCGAAATACCAAGCACAAAAGGCTTCTCTTTATATAACAGGCCGGCTTTGGCGGCTTTTTGAATCCTTTTTCCGGTATCCGAATTGAAAAATCCTATAACTTTTTCTTTATTCACCAGATCATACTCTTCTTTTGTAAACGCGCCCGATTCTATATATTTATCCATCTGCGCATCAAGATCCGAAATGCTTATATCCTTGCCATCGACACACAAAGCCGGATCAAAAAGCTCCATTACCCTGTGAAAAGCACTTCCGATGGCCGTACCTGAAGCTTTCTTCTCTTCGTTGCTTATAAAGTCAGGAATGTAATCATCCTCGTCATGTACCTTAAAGAATTCATCGGGAAGCTGTGATACCTCTCCTTTTATCATGGCATCACTTATTGCTGCCATCTTAAGTTCGGACACCGAGGTTTTGGTATACAGATCACGTAATTCGGGATGAGGATAATTGTCCAATAATTTAATCCTGATTTTATCAATCGCACGCATCTCGCTATCTGACAGTTTTGTCATAGACTCGTCAAGTTTCATGCGCTTTTTTTCTTTATCGATGTAATCATGCTTTGCTTCAACCCCGATATCCTCGGGCATTTTTGATTCTAAAATACATTGACCATTCCAGTCATTTTTTCCTCTTGTATTAATCAGTATGTCCAAAAATGAAGACGAAGACAGTCTGGTAATCAGATCCGGTTTTTCATCGGAAGCCGTTTCAAGCGTTTTTTTAATATCGTCTGTTACCGCCGTCATTATGAGTTTTTCCTGTGCTCTTGTCATAGCAACATATAAGACCCTCAACTCCTCGGATATGGAATCCTCTTTTATTCTGGATGCAATATATGCTTTTCTGACATCCTTGCACTTGATTCTCTTCGCGGTATCGATGTAATCCAGTGCCATTCCGAGAATATCATGGAATATCACTTCATCTCTGGAATCCGACATGTTAAATCTCTTGCTTAAGCCCGCCAATATACATACCGGAAACTCCAGTCCCTTACTCTTATGCATCGTCATTATCCTTACAACATCGGCATCATCGTTTAAGATATTGACCTCACCCTCATCAGACTCGTACTTATGAAGCTTCTCTATGTATTTGCAAAAATCAAAGATACCCCTGAACCCGTCCTTTTCAAAACTTTCCGCCTTACTTATCAGCGCAAGCACATTGGCTTTCTTCTGCTCGCCACCCGGAAAAGCCGATATATATCCAATATAGTCGGACTCAGACATTATAAGTCTTAATATCTTATATACCGGGGTATATGGCACCATTTCTTTATATCGCCTGTATTTTTTAAGGAAATCCGCTGATTTGGCACGTATCGCCGTCAAAAGTGTTTCTGCTTCGACAGACAATTCTTTTTGCAGCGCCTCCCCGGATGCCGCGCTGTTAAGATCATCATACAGATATTCCCCTCCAAACAGCTTAAGGAGTGCCGTTTCTTTTTCATCAAAGCCACCGAAAAGTGACATCAGCGAACCGAACATGGGAATATCATTCCTGGGATTATCAAGTATGCTTAAAAAATTAAGTATGGTAACAACCTCAGATGTATCAAAATACCCGCCTTTTGCATTTGTATGAACGGGTATGCCCGCTTCATCATATATACGCCTTATATCATTCATATCAGCCGGTATTGAACGCATAAGTATGGCTATATCCGAAAACTTACAGGGTCTTAAGCACTTATTCTCCCTGTCATATACCCTGTGTTCCTTAAGCAGCTGCTTTATCCGCATACAAATAAGCTTTGCTTCCTGCTCTTCCTTACTGAGTTTTAAGTCAGCATCCCTGCTAAGCAGAATCAGCTCTGCCTTATACATACGTCGTACGGCTTCTTCATCCATTCCTTCATTAAAGGCAATCTTATCTGCATCATCGTATGCACCGCTGTAGTTTAGTCTGTTGTCGGCATCGTAATCCACTCCGCCGATTCTTTTGTCCATGTATTTCTCAAAGACTGCATTGACGGGTCCCAAGACCTCCCTTCGGCTCCTGTAATTAACCGAAAGAACATGTCTGCTTAAAGGTCCGCCGTCTTTGGAATAACAATCGTATTTTTCCATAAAAAGACTCGGATCGGCATTCCTGAATCTGTATATACTCTGTTTGACATCTCCCACCATAAATCTGTCATATATACCGTCGTCTTCTCCCGAAATACTGTGCAAAAGCCACTCCTGTATATAATTTGAGTCCTGATACTCATCGATCATAAGCTCCTTATAAAAGTTCCTATAATCCAGAGCAACATCAGACGGGACATATCTGCCGTCTTCCTTTTTAAGGAGTATCTTTAAAGCCATATGTTCTATATCAGAGAAGGTAAGTATGCCCTTCTTTCTCTTTGCCTCATCAAGCTTCTCAATATACAGAGATACAACATTTAAAAGTCCGTCCGTAACCTTACCGGTCTGCCGCATCCTGTCAATCCACACTTCGGACCTGACGGGGAAGTACTTTGCTTTTATGCCATTAATTAAATCCTTATATAAGTTTCTCTCGTCTTTGACCTGCTCTTTCCACTCGGGATCGCACGTTGTCTTACGAGGCAGTGTCATCCAGTTCATCCCCATAACAATGGCATTCTCAAGCTCTTCATACCTCTTTGCTTCCGTCAAAGAAATCAGAAGTCCCATGTCTGAGTCCGCCACCGGAATATACTCTTCAGGGCCGTTTTGCTCACAGTGTTCTTTAAAGAGAGCTACCCTTTTAATAGCGTCTGCTATTGTACTCCTGATACTCTCTTCCAGCTCCTTAAACCAGGCACTGTCCTTAAGTTCTTCCGCGTTTTCAAAAGAATAATCCTTTCTTCTTTGTTCGATGTAGTCCTCTGTAAAAGGCGCCTTGGATGCCTGTTTATACATCTCCTCTATAATCTTTTTAATCTTGCGAAGACTGTCCTTACTTTCAAATCGATCCAAAAAAGCGCCGAAATTCGAATCATCTTTATTTGCCAGAACTTCTTCAAGCACCTCATCAAGCACTTCATCCGCAAGAACTTTAACTTCGTTCTCATTAGCAACCCTGAATCCCGGTTCCAGCCCTATTTCGGTAAAGTTATTCTTAATTATATTCAGACAAAAACTGTCTATAGTCGTAATCTGAGCATTATGAATCAGAATCGCCTGCTTTTTTATGTGTTCTGGCGCATCTTTTTTCTTTGCCGCTTCATTTATTGCACTTGAGATTCTCTCACGCATTTCAGCCGCCGCAGCTTTTGTAAAAGTAAGCACAAGTATCCTGTCTATATCAACAGGATCGCTTTCATCCGTCAGTCTGCTAACTATTCTCTCTGTCAGCACCCTTGTCTTTCCCGACCCTGCCGCTGCGGAAACAAGTATGTTACATCCCCTGGATCTTACTATTTCGTATTGTGCTTCACTCAGCCCGTTTTTTTCTTTTTCTGTAGGCATATTCATCTTAATTGTCTCCGTATCTGCCCTTACTTATAATTCCGCTTTCATCTTTTCCAAAAGAACTGCATCATCCTCTTTTTTAATAAGTTGCTTATGATATCCCGGCATATGCTCGTCAAATCCGCACACCCCGGCATATTCACAGTATTCACACGAATCAAATTCCGTGGTACTTGCCGACTTACGTATCTCCTTGGGATCTATGCTTATATCTCCGGATACCATTCTTTCAGTCAACTGAACCGCCTTCTTATCCGCAAATCGCGATATCACCATCATATCTGCCCGACTCTTTGTATCCGAAGAATTGGCAAATACATCACTTTTTGCCTTGCTTTTTTTATCCTCATTTCCCTCGGCAAGCGATTTATCAAGACTGATGACAACTTCATCCGAATCATCAACCAATCCCTTAAGCATAAGCTCTTTATTAATCTTTTGCTCAATAACCGACTCGTCACCGGAGCTTACCTCATCCACAATCGGATCCTTAATACGATAGTAAAGCATTGCAGCCGGTACCATCTCTTTTCCGGGAAATTCTTTCGCAATCTTTTCAACGGCGCCGTTCATATAAACAACCATCTGTAATTGAACGCCATAATAAAAGCACATGAGGCTGAATTCCTTCTTACCGGACTTGTAATCCGTCACCTTGACAAGCACCTTATCCTCTGCCTTTTTTATATCCAGCCTGTCAATTTTACCCTTAACCTTAATCTTTCCGTCAGTTGTCTTAACTTCTCTTTCAAATTCGTATTCGTATTCATAAGGTGTGAATTCACCCATTTTCATCTGATAAGCAAGCGTCTTGACCGTACGCAGCATGACCTTTTTCATTCTGTCGGCCACATACCTGTTCTTCTCGTTTTCGAAAAAGAGTGCATCGGTATATCTTGCCGCTTCAGTCTCAACAGCCTCATTTATCAGCTCTTCCGCCTGTTCATCCGTAAAATTGTCCCAATCAAGACCCTTACCCGCAAGCAGACCTGCAAATGTCTCCAAAACTCCGTGATATACATTACCGAGGTCTGCAGCTTCTATTCCGTATTCTTCCCGTTCTTCCAAAGACAGGCCGTATTTTAAAAAGTATGCATAAGCACAACCGGCATATTTCTCCATTCTGCTTATACTCGTATAGAGCCTGCTTCCATATAACAGTCCCGCAATGTACCTTCCGAGGTCCTTTTTCTCATAACTGAAAAAAGCGTTACTTACTATGCCGTTAATATAGTCTTTATCACCGATAATCGCATGAAGAATCTTTATATATTCCTCACGCTGCAAATCTTCGGTTCCCAGCGCATATTCCCTGACAAGATCGGAGAAACATACTTTAGCCTCGCCTAAAGAGCCGATATTATCTGCTACATCCTTTGCTGCGCCTTCGCTGATTTTCAGCGCCGGAAAAATCGACTTTATATGTTCTATGACATAAGAGGGTCTTGCCGCCTTCATCTCATCATCCATGGCAACATACGACAGATACAGCTTCTCTGAGGGCTTCGTAAGATTGCAATACAGATAGAACCTGTCGATATATACCTGACTTCTGGGTGTAGGAGCAAGTTCAATATTCGAATCGGCAAGATATTCTCTGTCCGCATCCGAAATAAGTCCGCCCTTTCCTGTATCCTTGGGTACCCATCCGTCATTAAGGCCTAAGAAAAACAGGTACTTAACCGGCTTTAACCTTGTCCTCTCCATATCTCCTATAATCACTCTGTCAACGCTCTGAGGTATGGTTCCCACCTCTATCTCATCAAATCCGGCTTCAAGCAGCTTTAAAAAGTCCTCGGGCGCCATGCTTTCCTGCCCGATCAGCGCATTAATCTGCTCCAAAAGTTCCATTGTAAGCTTATAAATCTGCGAATATTCTCCGGACAGTTCATATCTGGCCTCATTCTCAAATTTCTCTGCATATTCCTTAAGAACGGAAGCACACCCGTTATTCGTTATAAACTCGTATATAGCCATTACGTATTCCGAAGCGCTGCCTGCTTTTGTTCTGACTACTCCGGCTTTAATAAGCGGATTAAGACTGTCCAAAAATTTAAGTCTTATCTCATTAAGCTTTTCAAGTTCTTCAGTTACGTTATCATTCCTGCGCATTTTAGCGGTGGATTTCACAAAGGGCCTGGAGTAGGCTGACAAACCTCTTATACCTACAGCCGTTATGTAATTATCAAGCAGATCCGTATCATCGCTTCCTATGCCCGCAAATCCGGTACGAAGATATCTGAAGACCGCATCATAACTAAAATCAGCAGATATGATCTCCAAAGATGACTTTATAAACTCAACAAAAGGATTGCACACAATTCCTTTGTTCTTATCCAGATAGTAAGGAATATCATATTCCGCAAGAACCTCTTCAAGTTCACCCGAATAACTCTCCATATTGCCCGTGATTACGGCAATATCCCTGTAACAGGCACCCTTATCGCGCAAAAGGGCTTTTATGTTATGTGCCAATCCTCTGACATCATCCCTTATTGTGGCGTATGAAGAAAGCTTTATATCATAACAATCGTTGTTATATACACTCGATGTCGGTCTTAGGAACTGTCTTTCCAAGAAAGACAATTCAGAGCTCATACCATATCTTGCGCCGGGTTGCATTATGTCAACTTTTGTTTCAAGCCCGTGATTTTGCGCCATCGATGAAAGCGAGAAAAAAGTCTTTCTTGTGAGTGCAAAAAGATCATTTTCATTGACTGAATCGGTCGACAATTTTGAAACGGAATCTATTCCATCCAAAGTCAGTGTGATTTCAATGTCTTTTGCCACATCCATAAGAGCTTCCAGTACCTTATTCTGTATTGGTGTGAAACCGGTAAAGCCGTCAAATATGACAACACTGTCTTTTGCTATATGACACCTGTATATATCTCTTGCCAGTACATCCAAAGTCTCCTCAGTGGTTATATATTTATCTTTTATGTAATCCTTAAACAATCCGTATATTACGGACAAATCTTTCAACTTTTTCTCAAGAGTTCTCTTATTTCCTTCGGCTGCATATCCGATAAGTTCCTCGATTTTGCTCTCGTCTATACCGTATTGCATAAATTCGGAAATGGCAGATTTGACTTCATGGATGAAGCCGGGTTTGTTTATCTTATCCGAAAGATAGGGTATCTTTGTTCCGGCCGCATCTGCACACTGTCGCAATATTAGATTTTTTCCCGTATCATCCAAAACAGGTGTCCTTCCGTTTCCCGTTTCTTCAAACACTCTGTGCGCCAGTCTTGAAAAACTGAGCACTTCTACATTCATTATTCCTTTGTTCCTGCTCTCTTTAACAAAATCCATCTGGGTCTGCATAGTGAACTGGTCAGGGACAATAACAAGATAAGACTGCCTCGGATTCTCCTCTGCAGCCTGTATCACCCGTTTGCATACATATGTACTTTTACCTGACCCGGAAGGGCCCAGAATCATTCTTAATCCCATTTCATCCACCATACATGCGAATCAGAACCGTCAGTAAAAAGCATCATCTCCTATTTCTTGGCTTTATATGCAGGATCTGCGGGGAACCCGCCCTTAAGTCTCTGCATACAGTTTTGTAAAGCTTCTTTACTGTCTCCCCAATCCGCATCCTTGTTACGGTAATCAAATTTTTCCACAAGCCATGATACATCACCGTACAACTTTTCCATTTGCTTTTTCATTAAAGGAATCATCTCATCGGCGAAAGCCTGCTGTCTGTTTTCGGGAATATTCTTTCCCGCATACTCAAGAAGATCCGAAAAGTGCGGAAGGCAGAAGCCTTTGCCGTTAATTAACCGCTCCTTAAAAGAAGGATCCTTATCATACATTTCAAAGAAAGTCTTAAGATATCGGTCGTAATGCTCCTTAAGTCCGTTGCATATATAACAGCTGGATTCCCTGCTTTTTACCCATTCGGTAACGGAGTTGGTTCCTTCCTCCTCTTTTTTAAACAACGCTGTCAGCCCGTTTTTGCCGGGCTTATACATATCAAATGCCCTTGCTGCCTCCTCATTCATCCTCTTCATATGGGTCTTCATAATCCATGCGTTGCCCAGAGTGTTGCCGTAGTCATACATCTTTTTAAAATGTACTCTGCAAAATCCGGCTTTGTCCGTCTGCTCCCTTACATCGCTTTCCATATATGATGAGCCCGAACCGAGGACAAAATCCATCATATCCTGTTCTATCGCCCTCTCGATATAGCATATTGGACATTCACTGCCGGCATTAACCGCATCGTTAACTGGTATATTGTACAATTTCTCTTTCATCTTCTCTCCCATATGCCCCAAATACGGGCTTTTACGCACATTTACGTCGTCCAAAACGCTTCCGCGGTGTGTAAATTAAATCTGGAATTAATCGTAAGATAACGCTATTTATCAAACGATTATTCCGCATATTATACATCTACAGTCGATTATACCATATATATCCTGCATTTTGTCCGATTTATGCAAGATTTACGATATGGTGCCCTAACATGTTATAGTGTCGTCAAAGGCGCATGCATACTACATGTAGCGGTTGAGAAAAGGGGCATCTTTATGGTATATTGCAATTGTCCGTTTCAGTCAACAGGGACAATTAGGGAGAGTAATATGAACGAAAAATTCTTTGATCTGAAAAGTGAAAAGCAGGATAAGATGATTAATGCGGCATTGCATTTATTTGCCGATAACGGATATAAGCATGCAAGCACCGACGATATCGTAAAAGAGGCCGGAATAAGCAAAGGTCTTCTGTTCCATTATTTCATCAACAAAGAAGGTTTATATTCATTCCTGATTGATTACAGCGTAAAATATCTGCTTTTTGAGTACGACAGAAGCGTTGCCGACGAGATCGACTTCTTTGACTTTTATGAGAAGATGGAAGGTGCAAAGGTCAATGTACTGCGCAATTATCCCTATATGTATAAGTTCATAGGTATGTGCAGCACCGAAACAGATTCAGATATAAAGGCGATAGGTCGTGAACCGCTTAAGCGTTACAACGACACCATCGCCTCATATAAGAACAAATTATCCGCGCCCTCCTTAAGGAGTGCGATCACCACAGATGAGTTGCAGGCTCTGCTTAGATATACCATCGACGGTCTTACAGCCGAACAGCTTAAGGCCAAGAAGCCTGATCCCGACTCTCTCTATGTCCAGATCAAAAACTATATATCAATTCTTAAGAAAATCACCGTTACATCTGACTGACAGGATTATACTTCAAATTTTACTCCCGTAGGATCTGCCTTTTCCTCGGTATAATCATAGTCTTTTCCCGGAAGGATTGCATTGAGTATTATTCCGACCAAAGAACCTACAGCAAGTCCTGAAAGGCTTATCGTAACATCTCCGCAGTTAAATGCTATTGCGCCTGCTTCCGAATAGTTGATTCCGATTGAAAGAACAAGAATCAAAGCGCCTATTATAGTATTTCTGCTCTTGGAGAAATCTACCTTATTCTCAACCACATTACGAACACCGACTGCTGAAATCATTCCGTATAATACAAGTGATACACCACCCATCGTTGCGGAAGGCATGCAGCTTATAAGTGCCGAAAGCTTCGGACAGAATGAGAAGACTATTGCGAATATTGCAGCAAGTCTTATAACGAAAGGATCATATACTCTTGTAAGTGTAAGAACGCCTGTATTCTCACCGTATGTTGTATTGGCAGGTGCACCGAAAAGTGAAGCAACCATTGTTGCAAGTCCGTCACCCAAAAGAGTTCTGTGAAGGCCGGGCTGCTTAATGAAGTTCTTGCCTACGGTAGATGAGATGGCTGAGATATCACCGATATGTTCAACCATTGTTGCAAGTGCAATGGGAGTGATTGTTATTGCAGCCGTTATAAGTAAAGAAGTATCGGCCTTGCCTGCAAGCGAGAAGACTGTTCTCTCCCACTGTATGGGAACTCCTATCCATGCAGCTTCTTTAACCGGTGTAAAGTCAACGTAACCTGCTATTGCAGCCGCTACATACGAAACTATAACACCGAGTATTATAGGTATGATCTTAATCATGCCCTTGCCCCAGATATTACATACGATAATAACTATGATTGCAAGAAGCGCAACCCACCAGCATGATGAGCAGCTGCTTATGGCTGATGTTGAAAGGTTAAGACCGATTGCAATAATGATGGGACCCGTTACTATCGGAGGGAAGTACTTCATAACCTTAGACGTACCGAAGGCCTTGAAAAACGCTGATAATATAACGTACAGCAGTGCTGAACATGCCACACCGAAGCAGGCATAAGGTAAAAGTTCAGCTTCTCCGTTGGGTGCTATTGCCGCATATCCGGCAAGAAAAGCAAAGGATGAACCTAAAAATGCCGGAACCATTCCTTTGGAAAGGAAGTGGAACAGTAATGTTCCCAGACCGGCAAAAAGAAGTGTTGTGGATACGTCAAGTCCCGTAATAACAGGAACCAGAACCGTAGCTCCAAACATTGCAAACATGTGCTGAATACCGAGCATCAAAACCTTCGGAGTGCCGAGGGTCTTGGCATCATATACAGCACTTTCGGATAAATTCTTATCTTTTGTACTCATTGCTCCCTCCTTAACTTGAAACAATATGATTTTCATGATTTTCTCATAATATAGTATATTTCTTTAGTGCAATCGTCAAGATAAAAAGCCGATTATTTGTGTTAATTCACGATTAAACACACAATATATAGTATTATATAGTTATTGTATTTTGGGTCGATATGCGTTAAAATAGACATGTACATCCAGTAGATTTGGGGAAATCAGGAGAAAGACTATGATAAAGATGATCAAAAAACTGCTTGTTGTCATTATGGTCATATCCGCCGTAGCGGGGGCAGCATACTGTATCACCCGATTCCTGTTGGCCACCGATGATATATCGGGCACGGATTCGGACACAAGAAGTGCCGTCAGGCATGAACCTGTTAAGAGACACTATACCAAGCTTACTCTTCCCGAAGCGTAAGTATAAGGACAGAATAAAAGACCTGAAAGGAAATCCTTTCAGGTCTTTTATTATATAAATCCGTAGATGGCGATTAAAAGATTACTTATTCTTCATCGCTCTTATGACTTCTTCCTTAAGGTCTCTTGCCTTATCCTTTATTCTGGGACTTGCCGAAGGAGATGCAAGCAGTGCCGCAATCATCTTCGCGCTGACATCATAGTGTCCCTGATTAAGAGCCAGGCTCCCGATAAGATAATCAACGGTAGACTCATCCATTCCGCACATCGGGAATGACTCGTTCTGTCTGGCTGCTATGAATCCGTCATAAGCATTCTTGATGAATTCCTTTTCAAGCGCTCTGGCCTGCTGTATTGCCGCGTTAACGGCCTCATCCGACGCTTCAAGTTCCTCTGCCCAGCTTCTGCATAACCAGCCCGCTCTGAGGCAAATATAGGCCTTCTCGCTGGCCTTGGCATTCTTAACAACCGCATTGGCCAAAGCAAGCTTATATCTTCCCACCGCATCTTCATAACTGTATATGCCTTCGGGCTCCTGCTGAGGCTTGTAATTGGCAGAAATCTTATCAAGAATGGTCTTTCTCTGAACTGGAGTAACCGGCTTAAAGTATCTGGTAACAGCCGTGAATCCGCACTTGGGGCATGATACCACATCATATTTAAGAGGCTCTATACCCTCGTATCTCTGTCTTAAATCCATATCCATGCTGACAAGCTTAGCCTTACCTGTCCTCAGTGCACGGTTCTTAAATGTATTGGAACAGATCGGACACTCATGTGTCTTATCAAGCAGCATCTCTGCTTCAATCTCTTCCGGAGTCTTAACTTCTTCGACCTCTTCACCTTTGGCATTAACGCCCTTGGCCTTACCGTCGGAAAAGAGATCACTGCTCGAAAAATCACCCAGTCCAAGGTCTTCAAGACCGGCAAATAAATTTGTATCCATACTTTCTGTACCTCAATCTTCCTTTTTAGGCAAAACAAACGAACTCTTAAGTGACACGATTCTGTTAAATACCTGTGCATCAGGCTTCGAATCCTTACTGTCAAGGCAGTAGAATCCGTTACGTACAAACTGGAATCTGTCAGAGGCCTTCGCGTCCTTTATTGCCTCTTCTATACGGCATTCCTTCTTTACTGTGATCGAATTCGGGTTGAGGTTAAGGCTGCCGTCTTCGTTATATACGCCCTTTTCTTCATCTATAAGATTCTCATACAGTCTGCACTCAGCCTTAACGCTGCTGCCTGCATCCACCCAATGAATGGTGCCTTTAACCTTACGTCCGTCCGGACTGTTGCCGCCTTTGCTCGCCGGATCATATGTACAATGCACAACCGTCACATTACCGTCGGCATCCTTCTCACACGATACGCACTTTACAAAGTAGGCATGCATGAGTCTTACTTCATTACCGGGGAAGAGTCTGAAATACTTCTTAACGGGCTCTTCCATGAAATCATCCCTCTCGATATAAAGCCTCTTTGAGAATCTGACCTTACGGCTTCCCAGGCTCTCATTCTCAAGGTTGTTCGGTACTTCTATAAGTTCCGTCTCCGTCTCGGGATAATTGTCTATCACAAGCTCAATCGGATCCAATACAGCCATGATTCTTGGTCTTGATATCTTAAGATCTTCTCTTATGCAGTATTCAAGCATCGCATAATCGGATGTTGAATTAGCCTTGGATACTCCGCTTAACTCAATAAACATCTTTATTGACTCAGGAGTAAATCCTCTTCTTCTTAAAGCCGCTATCGTAACAAGTCTGGGATCGTCCCATCCGTCGACTATGTTCTCTTCAACGAGTCTCTTAATGTATCTCTTACCCGTCACAACGTTGTTAAGATACATCTTAGCAAATTCCGTCTGCTTCGGTGCCTTATCGGGACTGTCCTTGTATCCGACCTCCATAAGCACCCAGTCATATAAGGGCCTGTGATCCTCAAACTCAAGTGTGCAGATTGAATTGGTAATACCCTCTATCGCATCTTCTATGGGATGAGCGAAGTCATACATCGGATAAATGCACCATTTATTACCCGTATTATGATGTTCAAGATGTGCCACTCTGTATATGATGGGATCGCGCATATTGATATTGGGCGATGCCATATCAATCTTGGCACGAAGAACCTTGCTTCCGTCGGGATACTTACCGTCCTTCATATCGTTAAACATCTGCAGATTCTCTTCAACGGGACGGTTCCTGCTCGGATCCTCCTTACCGGGCTCGGTAAGAGTACCTCTGTATTCCTTAATCTCATCCGCAGTCAGGTCTGACACATAGGCCTTACCCTTACGTATGAGAGTACATGCATCCTCATACATCTTGTCAAAATAGTCTGAGGCAAAAAACAGGTTGTCCTTCCAATCCGCTCCCAGCCAGGCTATATCAGCCTTTATCGAGTCAACGAATTCCGTCTTCTCCTTCGTGGGATTGGTATCGTCAAACCTCATATGGAACTCACCGCCGTATTCCTTGGCAAGTCCGTAATTAAGAAGTATGCTCTTGGCATGTCCGATGTGAAGATAACCGTTGGGCTCGGGCGGGAATCTGGTAACGACTTTGTCGTACTTTCCTTCAGCCAGGTCCTTATCTATCATCTGTTCAATAAAATTCTTACTTTCTGTGCTCATATGATTCCTTACGATTTTTGATGTATCTTATATTTTATTACCAAAACGCCGATTCAGTCAATCATTTACGGTAATGTGCCAAAGCACATCACTCTTCGTTTCTGATGTATTTTGCTTCGAAGTCTTCTTTTGTCATGGGTTTATCGAAATAGTATCCCTGAATCATCCTTACCTTCATTCCTTCAAGGATCTCATACTGTTCACGGCGTTCTATTCCTTCAACACATATATCTACGCCCAACGCATAGGCAAGCTCGCCTATCATCCTGATAAACGACTTCGGATATTCATCCGTGGCAAGTTCTTTGACAAAGGACTGGTCGACTTTGATAACGTCAAAAGGTATCTCTCTGATATGGTTAAGCGAAGAATAACCCGTTCCGAAATCATCAAGGGCGATTCTCACACCGATATCCCTTATCTGAGACATGATGCTCTTCATTCTCTCCATATCGTTGATTGCCAGGCTCTCCGTAACCTCCAAAGTCAGATTGCGGGGATTAAGCCCTATATCGTCTATCGTATTCTTGATATGCTCTACAATATCATCCTGCATGAGCTGTACAACCGAAAGGTTGACATTGACCTTGTATTCCGGATGACCGTTGTCATTCCAGTATCTGCACTCTTTGCAGGCTTCCTTTAACACATGATCTCCGATGGGATTGATAAGTCCGAGATACTCCGCCAAAGGAATGAAATCCGCCGGCGAAATAAAACCGAGTTCCTGAGAATTCCATCTTATGAGCGCCTCGGCTCCGGTGCAGACTCCTCCGTCCTTCCTTATATCGACAATGGGCTGGTAATAAACTTCGAACTCACCGAAATTATTGCCTCCCACGGCATCACGCATGTTCTTTTCCATGTCAAGCCTTTTGCCTGAATCCGACGAAGAACTGCCGTTGTACTTGGCCACTCTGTTCTTACCGGTCTTCTTGGCGCTGTACATGGCTATATCAGCCTTCTTGACAAGGTCCTCAACATTGTCTCCCTCGTCGGGGAAAGTAACTATACCCATACTCATGGTACAATAATATTCGCCGTCCTTTAAGTAGAAAGGCTTGGCAAATACGCCTTTGATATTCTCAATTATGTCATTGAAATTATCAAAACTTCTCGGCGGGATTATCATGACAAACTCATCTCCGCCCATTCTGTAACAGTTTTCTTCTATGCCTCTTATACTCTTAAGCTGTGAAGATATGTCCTTTAAGAGTACATCACCGTACTGATGTCCCAGGCCGTCGTTGATGTGCTTAAAGTCATCCAGGTCCATATACAAAAGCGCACCCATGGCATTGTATTTCTTCGCCTCGTCTATAATCCTTGCAAGATCCCTCTCACAGCATAAGCGGTTAAGTAGTCCCGTAAGGAAATCCGTATAAGCCTGCTGCTCGATCTTGCGCTGGTAGACCTTCTTTTCAGTCACATCATATATTGCATACAAAGACACAGGTCTTCCATCCACCCAGTGTATATCGCTGTGATGGATCTCATACCATGCATCCTGTGCATAGTCGTAATATTCCTTAATACCGGAAACTTCCTGGTTGTTACCCCAGATTATTCCCTCCAGTTCTTCGCTCATCGTGCCCTTAGGGAAGAGCGACTGCATTATCTTATTAACGAATAAGGTCTCATGTCTGGCTACATCATTGACGATTATTGCACAGCCGACATGCTCAAGCATCTGCTCAAGAGAAGCATATGAGCTTATTAACGAATTCTTCTGCACCCTCTTTTCAAGGATGTTCTGCAACACTCTTACGGCGTCGCTTAAGAACTGAAGCTCATGTATCTGCCAGTCACGTTCTTTTGAATTCTCCAGGAATACGGCATACATGTTCGTTGTCTGGCCGATGGTTACCGGCATAGCGATAAGGGCTTTGACTTTGCCGCCCTTAACCTCGGCGTCTATCTCTTTAAGCGCCGTCGCTCCCGAAGATAAGATTATGGACTTCTTGCCCTCCAAAAATTCAAAGCGGGGAATCTCCGTCGTCTTCTCGTACATGGAAACCATGCCGTCACTTAAATATGTGGCGACAACATCCATCACATCCCTGCTTTTTCTTTCTTTAATCTTGAATATATCAGCCTGACTGACTCCGAGATACTGTGAAGTGATCCTCAAGAATTCAGACATTATAGATTCGACAGCATTGTCACTGTCGAGATATTTAAGTATTTCCGTAAGTGATTCGACTCTCTTTAAACTTGCCGCCATCTCGTTCACGGAAAAAAGTGATTTCCTGCTCTTTTCTGCATACTGGGCAAGCGAAAGCTCAGCCGATATTCTGTAATCACCTATATCTCTTAACGCATCTATACCGCTCACAAATTCACGGTATGTAAGGCGCTTGGTTAACACAGACAGTTCTTCCGGCAAACTTTCTGCCGGATCGTCTGTCACAAATCCCACAAAAAACCATACTTCTCTGCAGTGCCCCTCGAATTTTAATACAATGGCACCGAGTTTGATATACGGACAGGACGTATCCTCGATTATCTGGTCTTCAATGCTGTCCAAAGTAAGTCGCGAATACATCTCTTCCATCATTTCATCCGTGGCGTATTTTTTGATTATCTCACGCTCTTTGTCCGAACCCGTAAAGTCATTGATGATTCGGCTTGAATCATCATAACTGCAGATATACAGTCTCGTAGCGTCACTGAATTTTTCAAAAAAACGCACGACATGAACATCATCTGTTGAAGTAAGTAGTGTCTCTTTGGTCATTATCTGTGTGTGCCGATTCGCATCATGCCTGCTTATGCATCAACGCTGTAGTTAGGCGCCTCCTTGGTAATCTGTATATCATGAGGATGCGATTCTTTCAAAGATGCGGCCGTTATCTTGACAAACTTGCCGTTCTCTTTAAGATCTTCTATGCTTCTTACTCCGCAGTATCCCATACCGCTTCTGAGTCCTCCCAAAAGCTGGAAGACCGTATCCTCAACAAGCCCCTTATATGCTACTCGTCCTTCAACTCCCTCGGGTACAAGCTTCTTGGCATTGGCCTGGAAGTATCTGTCCTTACTTCCGTTCTCCATGCCTGCAATAGAACCCATACCGCGATATACCTTATATTTTCTTCCCTGATATAATTCAAATTCTCCGGGACTCTCTTCGCAGCCTGCGAACATGCTTCCCATCATACATACATTAGCACCTGCGGCGATGGCCTTGGTTATATCTCCAGAATACTTGATACCGCCGTCAGCGATAATCGGAATGCCGTACTGCTTAGCCACTTCATAAGAATCCATTACTGCAGATATCTGAGGAACACCGATACCTGCAACGACTCTCGTCGTACAGATGGAACCGGGACCCATACCTACCTTGACTGCATCCGCTCCTGCCTCTATAAGAGCCTTTGTTCCTTCTCCGGTTGCAACATTACCTGCAATTACCTGAAGATCAGGATACTTCTCTTTTATCATCTTAAGACAGTTAATAACATTCTCCGAATGGCCGTGTGCCGAATCAAGCACAACGACATCAACCTTGGCTGCCACCAAAGCCTCTACTCTTTCTAAAACATTGGCCGTGATACCTATGGCCGCACCGCATAAAAGTCTTCCCTGGCTGTCCTTAGCCGAAAGGGGATACTTTATTGTCTTCTCAATATCCTTAATGGTGATAAGTCCCTTGAGATTGAAATCATCATCAACTATCGGAAGTTTCTCTTTTCTGGCCTTGGCAAGTATGTCCTTAGCCTCGTCCAAAGTAATGCCTTCTTTAGCCGTGATAAGATTCTCACTTGTCATGGACTCTTTGATCTTCTTGGAGAAGTCTGTCTCAAACTTAAGATCTCTGTTGGTAATGATGCCGACAAGCTTTCTTCCCTCGGTTATCGGAACACCGGAGATTCTGAACTTGCCCATAAGCTCATCCGCATCCTTAAGTGTATGCTCGGGACTTAATGAAAATGGATCTGTGATAACTCCGTTCTCAGAACGCTTAACCTTATCGACCTCATCCGCCTGCTCGTCTATAGTCATATTCTTGTGGATTATACCTATTCCACCCTGTCTTGCCATCGCTATGGCCATCCTGTGTTCGGTGACCGTATCCATTCCCGCACTCATAAGCGGAATGTTAAGCTTAATGCTCTTTGTAAGCATTGTAGATACGTCGATAGCATTGGGTACCACGTTGGCGTATGCCGGAACCAGCAACACATCATCAAAGGTTATGCCTTCTTTAATTATCTGACCCATCTCGTCCTCCTTATATATCTTTGATTAATCATTGAATACTTTATGCGGCGCACAATTGTGAATCGCCTTAAAAAGACGTTCGTCCGGTTCTATATAAAGCTTTCTCGTTCCGTCATAGACCAGAACGAACACTTTTCCTTTATTAGCCTCATCCTTGGAAGAATAGTCTTCTGTCTTGAGCTGCCTTCCGTTAATTCCGTCAAGTCTGTGACTGTCGGCCTTGGCCATAATCTCAAGCTTGGTAAGATCGATTGTAGTGATATGCTTTCTCTTCTGCTTGGAATATATAACGTCTATATCAATCTCCTTGTCCGTAAGTGTGTACTCATATTCCGTATCCACTCTAAGGCCCGCATAATATGCGCCTGCGCCCGTAGCAATAGCCAATATGATGGGAAGAAAACCAAATATCCCGACAAGACCCAACAACGCAAAAAGCACCGTTATAACCCATAAAAGGATCTTAAGAAGATTAAGTCCCGTATTGCTCTTAACAGGGACCAACTGTTCGACGTGCTCGTTCATATTCCACTCCTGAATGTACTCTAAAGAAAGTATAGATATTAAGTAATTCTATTACAGTACCGACAAAAAAACAAGAGAAAATGGTACTATGGAATTATAAATATTCAATAAAATGCTACTGTTCGATGTACTCAAGAAAAGCGATTGAATTTTCTACATTGTGTCCATCTGCAACGAAGCCGAAATATACCGGCCCGTCTGTATTATCAAAAAATCCGCTCTCTTTGATCTTCGGGAAATCGGCTATATTGATTCCCGAAAGTTCGTCATGTCTTGAAGCATTCGCATTATCAACGGCCTCTACGGAATCATCGGGAACATGTCCTATAAGAACGTCATATTTGTCTATCTCTTCCTGCGGAAGGACATTCCTTAAATCCGTCATGTATCCGATATCCGCAAAATAACTGAAGATATCCTCAGGTGCGATAATTATATCAAGCTGTCCCGCGGCCATCCTGACAAAAATCTTCTGCATGGACTGAAGATCGAAGCTGTTCTGCTCACCGGCGGATATCGTGTAACCCGAATCGATGTCAACATCCTGCTTTTCATTCAAACCGATATGGCTTACAAAGTCATTCTTAAAGCCCTCGTAATCCGCTTCAAACACTCCGTTGACAACAGCAACGCCCAAAACCACCTCTTTATTGTTCCTTATGGTGTTGATTAACGAAAAGAGAAGCAGCGCAGCCGCAACTATGCCGATTGCATACCACTTGTAGTAATAGATGTAGTACTTGGCCTTATATCCGAAGGATTTTCCTTCCAGTGCCTTTTTTCTTTCCTGCTTTATCTCATCGCTTAAAGAATCTGTGTTTTTCATTATTCTATCTGCTCCTTAATCATCGGTATGTACGGATCCATCAAAGTATCCGTTATCTCATATGCGAGTGTGCGCATATCTTCAATCACTTTATCCGTGTCATCTTCATGCACGCGGTATTTCTCATCATCGTTAATCATCGACTCGCAGATCAATTTATTGACATCAGGCGAGAAATGCAGCGTATCCATGTATCCCGACTCAAGATTGGTTATGATATCCTTATCGTTCATAAAATAATAGAACCTTACGTTATCATGGATTATGAGCTTTTTCATACACTCTTTTGAGGCATGGAGATAAAACTCCGTGTCTCCCTCCCTGTATGCATTGTCCCACCATAACATCGAATACGGCGGCATGTAGATGTAAAACGTGGTGTTCGGATGCGATATAACCTCATTTTCAATGAGCGCTATATTCTCATAAAGTGTCTCGTCCATGTAAGTCGCATCATGCATGGGCGTTACCCTCGGATGCCTTAGATACAGACCCGTACACATCGCAAGATTAAACTCTTTCCACTGTCCCCAGTTATAGGAAGTCGCTTCGTCATAGTCTGCTTCAAAGGATTTGGCAATCGTATAGGGAATGTTCTTAAAAAGCACATCTTTATTAAACAGATACTCCACGTCGTTTATTGGGTTGTTATCGTACAGATACATTGGGCAGCCCGTCTGTTCAAACGTCGTCTCCGTATCCGATTTAAAAGATGACGGGTCAAGATTATAGAATATGTATTTTATATCATTTCCCGAGCCGAACGCCGTATCAAGCATATAGCACAGATCCGCCGTTGCGCCGTAGGATCTTATTGCCTTTATCGATGTGCAGTCAAAACCTTCGTCAAACCAGCCGTTGTTGAAATTCTCTGAAACCGAAGATCCGGCAATAACCGCATCATACTTAAAATTCTTAAGGGTTCCGATGCACTGATACTCTTTTTCGGTAAGTACGGCCTTAAGCGGACCGACAGGTTTGTGGTAATGATAAAAAGGATCAATAACACCCACTGTGCCTGCTGCAAGAACCGCAAATATCAATATCAATATTAATGTACGTTTTAACATTTTAACAGGATTCATATGCATCTTCCTAGAAATTAAAGTATATGAATGTGCTCACTCTCGAAAAGCTAATAACCGAATATATGAACAAAAGCGCAAGTACAGGCGGCGTATATTTCTTTGATGCGAGGTTTTGCCTTATATACTGTGCGTTTTGGCCGGCAATCACTATCATTCCGATTCCTATAAGCACAAACATCAATATCACGTTGACAACCGGCTCTTTACCCGGAAGCAGCCTCTCCGTGATCTGTAAGGGCACATAAAGTTCAGGCATGTTCATGGTATCCGTCGCAAGCCTTAAGACATTACCCGTCCATCCTTTTATAAGGTTTCTGAACATTGCAGCCGCAACACCCAAATCGGGGCTTCTGAACGGAATAAGCAAAAGCGTGAAAGTGATGTCGGTCATCAGCACTCCAAGCCTTCTTCCGGGCTTTATCAATCCCAGATTATCCCATATAACGATAATACCCGTGAACACTCCCCATACCACGTATGTCCATGCCGCACCATGCCACAGTCCGCTTAATACAAAGACAATAAACACGTTTAAGTAAGTCCTTGCCTTACCCTTCCTGCTTCCTCCGAGCGGAATATATACGTATGTTGTCATAAACCTCGTAAGTGTCATATGCCATCTCGTCCACAGTTCCTTAAGGCTGGCAGATTTATAAGGGGAATTGAAATTGACGGGAAGCTTTATTCCGAACATAAGTCCCATGCCTATGGCCATATCGCTGTAACCGGAAAAATCAAAATACAGCTCCAAAAAGTATGCAGCCATAACAATAACGGTTGAAAAGGTGTCCAACAAAAGATAGTTATCGAATCCTTTGTTGACAATTACCGCCAAAGTGTCAGCCAAAAGGACTTTTTTAGACAATCCTATAACAAAGGATATTAGTCCCTCATAGAACATTTCCGGATTAAATCTTCTTTTAGCCACATCATCAAACTGCGGAACAAACTCGGAATGCAGCACTATAGGACCGGCTACCAGCTGGGGGAAGAATGTTACAAAGGCCGCATATTCAATAAAAGAATAATGAACGGCCTTCCCCTTGTACCTGTCGATTATGTAGGATAGCTGCTGGAATGTGAAGAAACTGATTCCCAAAGGCAGCAATATGTTCTTAAGATTAAAACCGGTCTTAAAGACCGCATTTATATTGGAAATAAAGAAATCGTAATACTTAAAGTAAAACAGGAGGCCGAGATTTAACAAAAGGCCCATGGCAAGCGCAATGCGCCCTTTAATGACCTTCTTATCCATAAGCAGGCTGATAAGATAATTGCCTCCTATGCTGACAACCATCAATATAAGATAAGATATGTTAAAGTATCCGTAAAACCACAACGACATGGCAGTCAGATATAATCCGGCTGCCTTATATGCTCCTATTCTGTTAAGGCCGTACCATCCAAGCAATGACAACGGCAGAAATAAAAAAATGAAGATATATGAATTAAAAAGCATAACTTAATCAAAGAATAAAAATGCGCAACTAACTCTCAAACGATACCCCGTACATGGAAAAGACCATCCTGGCACTTTCCACGATATTGGTACCGCTGTCCATACTGCACTTCTGTATGTATTTATGCGCTTCTTCCTCTGTAAATCCGTTGCGATCCATCAGAATACCCTTTGCAAGGTCCAGGATGTGCTTCTCTTCTTCGGTCCTTTTACGCGGAATCTTCCCGGCATTCTTTTTCTTTCTTACTATTGAAGCCGTCATCATGCCGACAGTATCCACGAGATCGCTTATAACAAAAGGCATGGTCAGTTTGACTATATCCGACTCCTGGCATTCATTCAGCCTGTCCTTGGACGCAACCAGAAGCATCTCAAATCCTTCCGGCATGCATTCTCTTATTTCAAAATACGGCATATCGGGAAGTCTGTAAGCCGAGATGATTACTCCGCTTCCCAGACTGTCCGCAACCGAAAGTGCGCTGAATCCGCTGCTTACGACTGCCGCAACCTTGATTCCGTTCCTTACAAGTATATTCTTTACGTTCTTCGCATCATCTATACGGGGAAAAGCAACTATTACGCCTGCTTCCATCTGTTCACCCGTTCCGCATTAAGAATGTATGAATCAAATTAACCTTATATCAATATCTGTCCAGATACTGCTCTATCTCCCACTCGGTTACCTGTGACTGGTACTCTCTCCACTCACGTTCCTTGATATCCAAATATCTTGTAAGCATAGTCTTGCCCAATACGTCTTTTATAAGCTTATCCTTCTTAAGCTCATCCAATGCCTCCATAAGATTTGTAGGAAGGATACCCGCATTCCACTTGGTCAGCATATTCTTTGTGGGCATGATCTTTTCCTCTATACCGTTTAATCCGGCGCTTAAGCATACCGCAAGCGCAAGATACGGATTGGCGGAAGGATCGGGACTTCTTAATTCTATCCTTGCCCTGTCTTCCTCAGACACGGGAATTCTGAAAAGCGAACGCTCACCGCTTATTATCCTCTTATATGAATTAACAATAGGATTGGTTATCGCAGTAATTGCCTTAATATGCTTTGCTATGCCGCCCAGGAAGTAATACGCCTCTTTTGAAAGTCCGAGTTCATCCTTACTGTCATAGAATACGTTCTTTCCGTTACGTGTAAGCGACATATTAAGATGCATTCCCGAACCGTTGCAGTCTGCCTTGGGCTTGGGCATAAATGTCGCATGAAGACCATGTCTTTTTGCAATCGTCTTAACCGCAAGTCTGAATGTCTGAATATTGTCGGCTGTATTAAGCGCATCCGAGTATTTAAAGTCAACTTCATGCTGAGCGGGAGCCATCTCATGATGTGACGATTCCACGGTCAGGTTCATCTGCTCAAGTGTAAGCACTATGTCTCTTCTTGCGTTCTCGCCGAAATCAACCGGTCCGCAATCGAAATAACCTGCCTTTTCACGAGAATATGTAGTAGGCATCGCATTTTCATCGGTATTGAAAAGGAAGAATTCGCATTCGCTTCCGACATTGAATTCATAGCCCATTTCTTTTGCTTTGGCTATGGCATTCTTAAGTATCCTTCTGGGATCTCCCTCATAAGGAGTTCTGTCTGTTTCATATACGTCACAGAACATTCTTGCAACCTTACCCTGCTGAGGTCTCCAAGGAAAAATCTCAAATGTATCAAGATCGGGATAGAGATACATATCCGACTCGGCTTCCGTTCCGTAATCCTCTACTGCAGCCGCATCAAACATACACCCGTTATTGATTGCTTTTTCAAGCTGTCCGGCTGTCACCGCCATATTCTTGAGCCTTCCGTGAAGGTCGGTAAACTGCAGTCTTATGAACTCCACGTCCTCCTCTTTAACCATTCTGATAATGTCTTCTTTTTTCCTTTTCATTTTTCGCCCTTTCTGCTTTATTAAATCACAATTTTCCGTTTTCTTTTGCTATTGTCAAAACTCTTTCACTCTTCTCATCAGCATCTTTTAACGTATCCGCATCAAGCATTTTAACAAGCTTAAGCCCGGATTTTTCTATAAAGGCTTTCATCTCTTCTACGGAATAGCCTTTCTGTATATGCTCTTCCACGCTCTTACGGTATACATCCGTATCATCGCCAGATTCTTCCTTTATAAACAGCGTCAGATCATACTCATTAATATGGCTCTCTTCATCATAGAAGTTCTCCCATATAAAGCTGCAGTCGTCCCTGTTCTCCGCTATTACCGAATCGCCTATGGCTCTGTACTTGCAAACCGTATTGAAATCAAAAACAAAAAGCCCTTCGGGATCCAGATAATTGTTGACCAGCCTGCAGACAGTCACTATATCATCGCCCGTTAAAAGATAATTTATACTGTCGCAGAGGCTTACGACCGCCCTTACCGTTCCGTACAGTTCAAATTCTCTCATATCCTGGCACAGATACAATATATCCGAACCGCTGCGATTAATCTCATCTTCTTTGGCCATCGCAACCGAAAGCATATCCTCTGACAGATCAACGCCTATCATATCATAGCCTTCATCGGCAAGAAGCCTTGTGACCTTCCCCGTGCCGCAGCCGAGGTCCAAAACAAGCCCGCTGTCAACACCGTATTCCTTAAGGATATCCGTTACATGCGCCACCCACTCTTCATACGGCACATTGTCCATAAGGTCGTCATATACGGAAGCGAAATCCTTATATATCTCCATTAATGTAACCTCTTAAGAAATCAATAAAGCTATCCATCTCTTCATCGGTTCCTATGCTTATGCGCAGATAATTGTCAATACGCGGCTTATTCCACCAACGCACATATATATCCTTCTTCTTGGCTGCCTCGAATATATCTTTGGCCGCCAGGGTCTTATGCGTGGCAAATATGAAATTCGAACTGCTGTCAGGGAAGTCAAATCCCAGTTCCTTAAGCTCTTTTTTGACACGCTCTCTGGTATCAATAACCTTTTTACAGGTCTCTTTAAAGTATTCTTCGTCCTTAAGCATTGCTGCACCGGCAGCTACAGTCAGTCTGTTCATCGTATATGAGTTTATGGAGAACTTCACGTCATTCATATACTTAATGAGCTTTTTATCGCCGAAAGCCATTCCTATTCTTACGCCGGCCATGCATCTTGATTTGGAAAAAGTCTGAACAACCAGAAGATTGTCATACTTTCGTATAAGCGGAAGAACCGAACGACCGCCGAAATCAATATACGCCTCATCAATTATAACAACACTGTCCGGATTATTACTTATTATATATTCCAGATCCTCAACAGACTTAAGCGCTCCGGTAGGTGCATTGGGGTTCGGAATAACTATTCCGCCGTTGTCGGTTATATAATCCTCTTTATCTATCCTGAAATCATCATTGAGGCTTATCGTCTTATAGGGTATCCTGTAAAGATCTGCCCATACATCATAGAACGAGTATGTGATATCGGGGAAAAGGATCGGCTTTGTTCCGTTAAAAAACGTCAAGAAAGCAACCGAAAGAACATCATCGCTTCCTACTCCAACAAACACCTCATCCTTATCCACTTTATATACTTCAGCCAATTCATCACGTAATTCTCCGCCGTATATATCCGGATACTTTCTAAGTTCATCCACGTCATATTCTTTAAGAGCCTGAATGACCTTAGGCGAAGGCGGATAAGGGTTCTCATTGGTATTTAACTTTATGACTTTCCCTACCGGCTGTTCCCCCGGTACATAAGGGATCACTTTACGTATATTATCTTCAAAACTCATTGTCTCCTCCGATATGCTTTTAAACATCTAACATATATTTTTAGATATTTTTCAAAAAAAATCAAGTAAAACACTTGCAATTTGACCACGCATAATATACAATTCAGACACTTACCCTTTAAGTAATACACAGTACATATGCAATACCCGTACAGGCCATTAATCATTTTGACCTAAGGGGGTAACTATGTATAATAAATTTATTCTGGTCAGGTCCCGAAAGGGGCTGTTTTTTATTCTTACAGTCATTTCAATCATTATTTCCTTATTGTTAAAAACCCGGTCTTTTGCCGAGGGTTCGGAACCGACAGTCACAAGAACACCCATTTATCATTGCCATACGGGAAGCCGAAACGGAGGCGGCGGTTGTTATTCCATTGCACGTACCGGAACCCGATCATACGAAGTACCTTGCGGAGGAACTCTGCATTACTGGGGCGATGATTGGGGCACATCGGAGTGTACCCGTTGCGGTGCTTCATATTACGGTGACAGAGGCGGTGAGAGCTGCCCGCACTCCGAAACAAGAACCGAAAGCTACACATATTACGAGATAGGCTGCGGACACAGTACAAGCGAAATCCTGGGATATGTCACATATACGCTTGATACCACGGAGTGGGCGAAAGAAGTACATGTGACTATCGATATCGAAAACGAAGGAATGACCCTGTCGGATACGCCTTATGTTTTGGACGGGAACGCAAGCGAAGATAACGAGTTTGTAATAGACGCAAACGGAACCTATACCTTTTCCGTCGATGCCGATCCCAATTCAGACACGGCAACTGCTGCATATGTTGTTACAGTAAGCAATGTAGACCACTATGAGCCCGAAGTGGTTTCATATACCCTTTCTCCCACTGACTGGGTAAAAGAGGGAGTAACTTTATCCTTGGATGAAGTTGTTGATCTGCAGCCGGACGGATCAAGCGGATGCGGTCTTCACGAACAGCCGTACAGCTATGATAACGGAGCAACCTGGACGGATGATCCGACATTTTTTTACGAGAATAACGGCGATTACGATGTCCTCATAAGAGATTCTTTGGAAAACACGGCTGTCTTAAGTTTTACCATCGACAACATCGATAATGAACCGCCAAGAATTCTCAAAGCCGATTATGACCATACAAAGAATATAAGGGAAGTAACCATAGAAGTCGAATGCGATGATGTCCTTTCCGACGGAAGAGACGGTGTGGGACTCGATGATCTTCCATACAGTTATGACGGCGGCAAGACCTGGACCGACAGTACACAGTATACAATAGACCACAATCAGTGTGTCGAGTTCAGAGCAAGGGATAAACTTGGTAACATCGCAGTATATGACATCAATGTCACAAATATCGATGACTATTATCCGACCGTAACACATTCTCTTTATCCCGGCTATTGGACAAATTCCGATGTTGAAGTGAGCTTTGAGGCCAAAGATGTCAATCCCGACGGAAGCGACGGCATTGGCCTTCCCGATAAGTGTTTCTCATATGACAGCGGCGCAAGCTGGACCGATACAGACAGCATTACCATAAGCGAAAACTGCTTTGTGCAGGTTGCCGTAAGGGATAAGAATAACAACATCAATTACTACAGCCTGGATGTTATCAATATAGACAGAATATCGCCGACTGTGTCTGCATCGTTTACTCTTGTTGACAACGGCAAGTATGCAATACTTACCGCAAACGGTCAGGACTCTGAATCAGGCATCGAGCCGGGAAGCTATGTATGGAGCGGACCGGAATCGGGAAGCGGGGAAAGCATGGCAGTCACAACAAACGGCTCATATACCGTAACTGCATTTGACAGGGCCGGCAACAGCACCACGGCTTCTGTAGAAGTAAGCGGAATAAGATTCCGTATATTGCCGATAAATGCCGATATACATCCCTTATCACCCGATGACGGTCGTGACATAATAACAGGAGAAAGTTCTTTAGAAGTATCGGTAAAATATCCGAAGATAGCCTCCAAATCTCCCGACACAAAACTTAAAACCGTAGATGAGAGCAAAAGCATATGGGACAAGCTGTCGGAATGGTGGAACAACCTCCCCACATGGCTTAAAGCAGTCATAGCAGCTGCACTTACACTTGCCTGTGCAGGCTTTATTCTTCTGCTTATCCTGTGGTATCGGAGCGTTGCCGTATATAACAGCACAGGAGAGAAGATATCTTCTGAAGGCACCGAAGAGAGATATACCTTCAAAGGGTATAAACACATTCATACGGATAGCGGAAGCCTCGCGCTTACAATACCCGAAAGCCTGTGGGATAAATGCTCCACCACAGCATTCAGATTTAAGTTTAATCCCTTATTTGCCGCTCTTCATAAAAACGAGAACATTTACTTCTCATTCCCTGAGGATGTTGTAAAGTCAAAGCAGGTAGCAAGAAGTATAGACATACTTATTTAACTCAACTCTGACATACGTTATTTACATTAAGACGGATTGATATATTCTTGCAAAAGTGATATAGTCTGATAAGAAGTTTTTTTACCGTATAGAGAGGAGAGTTTATAATGGAATTCACAAGAGCAGAAATTAAGGAGCAGGCCAGAGCCCAGCTCAAGGGAAAAGTGTGGATGCTTTTGCTTTGTACAATAGTAGCAAGCATCATTCCCGCAATAGTATCAGGAATAGGTTCAGCGCTTACAAGCAGCGGTAATGAAGCTGCAGGAGCTATCGTTTCAATCGCAGGTTCTTTACTTTTGACAGCGCCCCTTTCACTGGGTCTTATCATGGTATACCTCAATGTTACATACGGTGAGGATCCTCAGGTAAGCACACTTTTCGAGCCCTTCAAGAAGTGCTACGGCAAGGCTATCGCACTTATGTTACTCGTTGAGATCTTCGTAATGCTGTGGACACTCTTATTGATCATCCCCGGTATCATCATGGGATTTGCTTATTCACAGTCATTCTTCCTTCTTGCCGAGAATCCTGACATGTCTCCCATGGAGTGCATCAAGGAAAGTAAGAGGATCATGAAGGGTCGCAAGATGGATCTCTTCGTATTGTATCTTTCATTCATTCCCTGGATGCTTTTGGTATGTGTTACATTCGGTATCGCAGGCATCTGGGTAATACCTTACATGTCACTTACATTCACTAACTTCTATCACAAGATTAAAGAAGGCGGAGACCAGGAAGGTGATTACAACAATGCAGCAACAAACGCTGTAACCGATATCATCGAGAACGCTGCCGATAAGGTAGAAGCTGTATCAGAGAACGTTGTTGACAAGGTAACCGATACAATAAGCGGCGACGAGAACAACTAATCGATCTGTCGAATAAAAGACATAATAAACCGCACGGAGAAATCCGTGCGGTTTTTATTTCCTAAATCTCACTTCCGCGTTTTACTGCATCTTTCCCCAGTTTCTTTTTCAGTTCATCCATCGCCTTATCTGCCTTAAGCCTCTTTTCGGCAAGTTCCGATGTCTTATGACCCTCCATATCAAAAATGGACAGTTGTTCATATTTTTCAGAAGAAACCTTTGTCGCCCTTACGCCCAGCTGTCTTATTGGTCTGTCTTCATCCCAGAATGTGGCTAAAAGATCGCATGCATATTCATAGATGTCATCCGTAACGGATGTCGCATCGGGTATGGACATCTGCCTGCTCTGATGGTCAAAATCAGAGTACCTCGCAGATACACATATGCACGATGCAAATACCTTATCCCTTCTTAATCGACTTCCTACCCGATCCGAGAGCTTTAACAGTATCTTCCTTGCGGTAGGCCAGTCATTGATATCTTCAGGTGTTGTGGTACTGTTCCCGTACCCTTTCTGTTCATTGTCATACCATCCCGAAGGGTCTATGTCCGCTCCGTTGGCACTCTCCCACATGGACAGACCAAATTTACCCAGATTGCGTGATATGACATCGGGATCGGCTTCCACAAGATCCTTTACCGTTATTATCCCGAGATTTCTAAGTCCTCTTGTCATGCTCTTACCGACATATAAAAGGACATTGACAGGCAGCGGCCAAAGTTTTACCGGTACCTCATCTTCAAAAAGAGTGTGTACCTTATCGGGCTTTTCAAAATCTCCGGCTATCTTAGCCAATGTAAACTTCGTGGAAACACCGATATTGACCGTGAATCCCAGCCGCTCATGTATCTCATCTTTAAGCTTATACGCAAACTCAGTAATGTCTCCGTACATATTCTCATAGTTGTCAAAAACGGCCCATGCCTCATCTATACTGTACTGATAGACCTCATCGGTATAACTTTGTATTATATCCAAAAAGGCGTTGGAATAGCGTTTATATACCTTAAAATCGGACGGCACAACAACAAGTCCCGGACACTTGCGTCTGGCACTTGCAATAGGTTCTGCGGTCTCTATACCGTACTTTTTGGCGGGAGTCGATTTAGCCAACACGATTCCGTGTCTTGACTTCTCATCTCCTCCTATAATTGAGGGAATGTTCCTTAAATCATCACTTTCTCCCAATTCCCTTATTCTGTATACAGCCGACCATGCTAAAAAAGCACTGTTAACATCTATGTGGAAAATGTATCTCATGACCTTTTTTCAGACATGTAATCCGAATAGCTTTTTCCGGTAAACTTCTTAAAACATCTGCTGAAATAATTGGGATCCGGAATGCCAACCTCGGAAGCCGCCAAAAACATCTTGGTATTGTTCTGCGCAAGCTTCATGGCCTTATTCATTCTGAGTTCCGTCAGATATTCGACAAAATTCTTACCTGTATCCTGCTTGAATTTCCTTGAAAGATAACTTGAGCTGAATCCGAAATGCTGTGCAACAAATGCGAGATTAAGCTGTGAATCCGTATAATTCTCTTCAACAAATCTCTTGATCTGGTCAGTGGGATTAATATCCGCAGGTATGCTCAGACCATCATCACCGTCAAACTCCGATGAGTCATCTCTGATATTATCAAGCCTTTCACGGACCCTCTCAAGGACCTGAGTCACTTCGGACCTTACCATGGGCTTTAACATATATTCAAATACCGGGAGACTCACACACTTCCTGGCATACTCAAACTCATCAAAAGCCGTCATTATGATTATTATCAAATCAGGGTATCTCTCGGTCGCCACTTCGGTAAACTCTATACCGTTCATAAAGGGCATGGATATATCAACAAAAGCGATGTCGGGCTTGATATCGTCTATGGTATTGATTGCCTCAATTCCGCTTGCCGCCTCTCCGACAACCTCAAGGCCCAATTCTTCCCAATCTATACTTGCCCGCATAAGCTTTCTTGCGGATTCTTCATCATCTATGAGCATTACTCTGTATCTTCTACTCATTCTTCCATAATCCTTCCGAATAAATGATAAGCTCTATCTCGGTATACTCACCGGCTTCACTCCTGATGCGCACTACATCCTCTCTGTCACAGAATATCCTTATTCTTTCGATGGTATCCCACAGGCCGAAACTTGCGCTCTCATCCTCCGCAGAATCATCCCTCTTTTTATTCAGGATTTCTTCTATCTGCTCCTTGCTCATTCCGACTCCGGTATCCCTGACGATAAGATGCAGCGCACTGTCAATAAGCCTTCCGGTTATCTTAATCGTACCCTTTTCTCCCTTGATACGTATACCATGGTAGATACTGTTCTCAACAATCGGCTGCAGAATAAGCTTTGGAACAATAAAGTTCTTCACATCATCGGATATATCATATTCATCCTCAATTATATCACCATACCGAAGCTTTTGCAGAGACAGATAGTCCTTCACAATTGCTATCTCTCTTGATAAAGTGATCTCTCTGCTGCCCTTACTTAAGAAGTTTCTATAGAAGCTTCCAAGAGTCTCCAAAGCATTGTGTACTTTATCCGCTCCCGCTTCAAGCGCAAGGTAACCTATCGTCTCAATGGAATTATACAAAAAATGCGGTTTAATCTGTTCCTGCAATACTCGCATTTCCATTCTCTGAACGGTCTTTTCCTTATCTATGACAGCTCCGATCAATTCCTTTACGTAATCGATCATACTGTTATAACTTGTCTTGAGCATGTCAAGCTCACTGTATTTCATCTCTTTCTCAATCTGCTTAAGTTCACCCGTCTGCTTATTGGAATCCATTATCTTGGAAAGGTCAAATACAGGCTTGGTGATATTGTTCCTTATGTAAGCGGCAACCAGTATAGCCGATACAATAAACACAGACAGCAACAAAAGCAGTACATACAATACCGTATAAGGTATACCCTCAGGTGCATAAGGAGAAATATTCATTATTACGATAGGAAGACCTTCAACCTTACATCCGGATATCAGCACCTTCCCGTTCTCCGTATTATGACTTACGCTCACAACCTTTTCAGATAAGAACTCATCCGTATAGTACTGTATAAGTTCTCTGTTGCCGGCCAAGAATGTCTTATCCGTACCGAGTATGCATATATTCTCATCATAGTTTAACTGATTGAGCATGGCAGCCAGAGTATCAACGGATATATTCATAAGCATAACTCCGGTTCGTTTCTGCGATAATATGTCATTGATCTCTCGACCGATTGTTATGACCGGTTTATTGTCAGATCTTGACGCAACACCGTTGCAGTTTAATGTAACAACTGCACGACCCTTGGCCTTTAAGATATCCTCTTTCCATTCCTCCTCATTCATGACATCATAATCATATTTATAGAAGAAACGGTTAGTAGCCATCATAATCATATCTTCCCTTAACACCATAACGGAATCGACACCCTCAGTCACATAAAGTATATCCATAACCCCGTATCTGGTATCATTAATCATGCCTATATCAACGGACTCACTGTCGGCACGCAAAAAAGTCACAAGTTTGTCATCCGTCATTATGATACGAGATAGTTCCTTGTAATTCTCTATATCGGAAGCTATTCTGCTTGACAACGTTCTTAACAGACTGTCGGCATTACGCTCTGTATACGCCAATCTTTCATTGTTGGTGATGAAATTCACGGACAGTAAGAATGAAACTATGACAATAAAGATAATCCCAAGGATCATCCTTCTAAGACTTGAAGATAAACTTGTCTTGCCTTTTTCCCCTGATAAGGACCTTTTTGTATGTTCCTTTGCAGCCATTGCGTCTCCCCGTTTTGTTTCGCTAACTAAAAGATACCATTTTTTGTCCTTTATGCCAAGAAGAAGGTCCGACGGATGTTCCGTCGAACCTTCTTCTATAGATTTATAATATCCCTTATTCCCTTCTTAAAGCTTTAACCCTTTACAGCGCCTGCTATGAAGCTTTCCTGGATCTTCCTGCTTAAGAATATGTATATGAGCAACGTAGGGAATGTTGCTATAACAAGCGCCGCTCCTATAGGACCCCAGTCTGTGGTATATGCACCGGAAAGAGCTCTAATACCGACAGGAAGTGTCCTGTGTGCCGAATCACTTATAAATACGTTGGCGAACATGAACTCGTTCCAACACTGTAAGTATGCATAAATACCTATTGTAGAAAGAGCCGGCTTCATAAGAGGAAGTATGATTGAGAAGAACGTCCTCCAAAGGCCGCATCCGTCTATTCTGGCTGACTCATCAAGATCATACGGTATATCTACCATGAAGCCCGTACAGATAAGTATTGACATTGATAACGTAAATGCCGAATACGGTACGATCAAAGTTGAATACTTATTAAGCCAATGAGCCTTTGACAGCAATACATATACCGGTACGATCGATGCCTGAAGGGGAATTGTAAGTCCCAACATTAAGAATGAATTCGTGAGCTTCGATAATCTCCACTTGATACGTGTAAGTGCATATGTAGCCATCAATGCAGCAAATATGGATATTGCTATTGCACATACGGTAACTATGATACTGTTTACAAAATACCTGCCCATATTACCTGTGTTCATGGCAGATGAGAAGTTCGACCAACGCCATTCTCTCGGCAGTCCGATGATATTAGCACCAAATATCTCTTCATTGGATTTAAGAGAGAAAGTAAACATGAAGTATATCGGGAAGAGATTGATCAATGCCCAAATGATAAGGAAGATATATGTTATCACCTTGGTCACGGGATTGGTCTTTTTGATAGTATATTCTATCTCCTCATAATCGTAAGAGGGATTAATATTCTTGTTCATATTATTATCCTTGCCCATATCAATCCTCCCTTTCTTTGAATGCCGCTGTTATAGCAAGTGCAAACGCAAAACAGAGCACAATCAGCATAACTGATATGGTACTTCCCATTCCGTATCTGTTTCTTAAGAACAACATGTTCTCAAGCAAGGTACTCGGAACTTCGGTTGTCTGGAAGGGACCGCCTTCCGTGAGGATACGTACCAGATCGTATGACTTCAAAGAACCGGTTACAGCGAATATTACGCTTACTCGGATAATGGGTTTGATGATAGGAATCACGACATATCTGTCAACCTGCCACTTCGTGGCACCGTCAAGCATTGCTGCTTCTCTTAAATCAACCGATACGCCCTTGACACCCGCATACATTAAAAGCATATGATATCCGATATACTGCCATATAGTGGGAACTATGATACTGCCTAACGCAGTCTCAACTTCACCTACCCATACGTGCTTAAACTGTCCTAAATGTATAAAATCCAGGAATCTGTTCAAAAGACCGTAATCAGGATTGTATATCTTCAACCATAACTGACCGATAACAACCGTAGAGATTAATACCGGCATAAAGTAAATTGACAAAAACGAGCGTTCCGCCTTGACCTTACGACCTAATAAAAGTGCAAGGAACAATGAGAACGGCAGCTGTACAAATACAGAGAAGAATGCAAGTATGAGCGCATTCTTAAGACTCACCATAAATTTGATTGAACCATTGGTGAATAGTTCTTTATAGTTACTAAGCCCTATGAACGTTCCTTCCGAGAATCCGTTCCAGTCGTACATACTTCTGTAAACAGATACTACGATGGGAGCGATCAGGATGCCGACGAACAGCAAAAGGGCCGGCAACAAAAACAGGAAAATAGAGACCCCCGTCCCTATATCACGTCGTCTTTTTTCTTTTTTTAGGTTTTCATTCACCCGAACAATACTATTGTCAGCCATTGCTAATACCTTTCAAAAAAACAACCCTGCCCCGCCTCCCCGACAAGACGGGGAGGCCGAAGAAGGGCTTAATCACATTTTAAACCATCAGTCTGTAATGACTATCTGATATCATTAGCAAGACCTTCGATGAACTGTGTTCCATCAACCTGGCATCCGTATACCTGATCAACATATGAAAGGTATGTGTTTGCATCGTCTGCGTTCATGGCTGTATCACCAAACAGAACGTAAGAATCAGCATTTGCACAGATCTCAGATACAGCCTGTGTAAGGCCGTTCACTGAACTTGTGTCACCATAAGGTGTCCAAGCAGGAAGTCCACAACCATCAAGGTAGCCATAGTGGCAGATAAGCTTTCCGAGCTCACAAGCGTAGTCAGCTGCTGCTGCTGCGTTAGGAGAAGAAGCTGCTACTGCAAGAGTATCAGAAGGTCCACCAATAAGCTGACCAAGCTTAGCCTTGTCTGCATTGATAACAGGGAACTCAGCAACCTTAACCTTGGGGAAGAATGCTTCGTCTGCTGCGAAGTCAGCACAGTTCCATGTACCATTCATGTAGAATGCATACTTACCAGCCATGAAGTTAGCCTTAACTTCGTCGTTAGTAAGACCGGCACCTGAAGGATCGAAGTAGCCGTTGTTAACAAGGCTCTGGAATGTATCAACAGCTGCACCAACGTCAGCGTTGTTCCATGTAGCTCTGCCAAGGAAGATATCGTTAAGGGCATCAGCACCTACGCTCTTCTCAATAACTGACTCAAGGTACTCAGTAACACACCATGTCTCCTTACCTGCACAACCGAAAGGAATGATTCCCTTAGCCTTAAGTGCGTCACAGCAAGCGATGAACTCATCGTATGTTCCGGGAATCTCATCGTATCCTGCTTCCTTAAGAAGATCCATGTTAGCGAAGAGACCAACGATGTTCATTGTTGTAGGAACACCGTAGTGCTTTCCGTCATAAGTTGTGTTTCCTAACATAACCTCAGGAAGTTCGCTAGAGTACTTAGCAAGTGCATCGTCAAGGCAGTAAACCTTGCCTGCTGCTACGAAGTCACCAAGGAATGCACATGACCATGTGAAGAAGATGTCGGGCATCTCATCAGCTGATACTGCAGCCTTGATCTTTGTCTTGTAAGACTGGTTCTCAAAAGCTTCCCAGTTAAGAGTTATCTCGGGATGATTTGCTGCCATCTCCTTGATAGCCTCTTCATAAGCGTGACGGTTAGAGTCACTCTCTGTAGCGATACACCACATGTTAAGTGTGATAGGCTCCCCTGCGCTTGCAGTGTCTGCTGCTGCTGTATCAGCTGCAGGTGCTGCTGTGTCTGCTGCGGGTGCTGCTGTGTCTGCTGCCGGAGCTGTCTCAGTTGCCGGTGCTGCTGCGCTACCGCATGCTGTAAGAGACAATACCATTGCGCCTGCTAACAGCATAGAAACTACACGTTTCATTTTCATAATATACCTCCTTAATGAAAAGTGAATTGTGATCGTGACGGCCCTATGTCGCCACGTCTATCGTAAAGCGCCGTGCGCTTTCGACCGTAATCATTTGGTCGTATGGACCATCGGCCAAGGATAATCTATTACAAGATTATCACCGTCTAATTCGTAATAAAGTAAAGCATCTTCTATCGGATCCGAATACATCAGCTTTATCGTGCCGTTGTTCTCATCCACACTGTAGTGACCGAAGAATATTGATTCTTCACTGAATGATCCCTCGGAAGTAAATTCGTATATCCAGCCGTTATCCTGCTTCCAGACTCCGACTATACCGTTCGGTGTTCCCTCTCCGTCGTAGTTATAAACCGACTTCTCGTACAATATCATCTTGTCGCCGTCCATAACATAACGAAGCTTTAACTCTTCACCGCTACGCGTAAGTGTAAGGAATGTATCATCCTTAGTGTAATTATACTTTTCACCCTTATATATGGCCTTACCGTTATCCGAAAGAGATAATACCGTCGTCTCGGGCTCATGTATGTATGCCCAGTCTTCTGTCACCGTTCCGCATCCCGATATTAAAGCTATCAGAAGAATCATTAACGGAATCAGGACGAATCTTACAGTCTTTCTCATTATAATTCGCCTTCTTCTATGCAAAATTACTATCACATGATACTAATATATAAATTTTTTTCATCTTAATGAATGGAAATCTTTTACTTAAACAAGCACATTTTTTACTTCTTGTTCATAAACAGTTCAAAAAAATGTTACTTTTTGTGCAAAATGTCGGAAACCGGACCGAAAGACCCGTATCAGGCCCTGTCATTAAGCCGTCTGCGCGCCACAAAGATAAAGCAGATTAAATGCACACTGAAAGTAAGTCCCCAGGAAATGGGGTAAGAAATGTACAGACACTTTGGAGTATGAATGAGTCTGAATACGGTAAATATCCATATGATACGGAACACGCACGCACCCATCAAGGATACGATCATCGGCATGATTGAATAACCCATGCCTCTTAACGTACCCACCATTACATCCATTATTCCGCAAAGATAGTAGGTTAACATAATTACGGCCATTCTCTTAAGTCCGTAATCTATCACTTCCGCATCCTTGGAATACATTGATAACAGTCTCTCACCGAAGACATAGGATAACAGGCCCATCACGATACCCGTAACAAGCACGCAACCAAGACAGGATACCAAAATCTTCTTAACCCTGTCATGCTTTCTTGCTCCCATGTTCTGACCGGTAAAACTGATGGCGGTCTGATGGAAGGCATTCATTGAATTGTATACAAAGCCCTCAAGATTCATCGCTGCCGTATTACCGGCTACGGCTATGGCTCCGAAGCTGTTAACCGAGGACTGGATAAGCACATTTGATATGGAAAAGAGCGAGCCCTGGAATCCTGCAGGCAACCCGATTTTCGCAATCCTTAACAATTTGTCCTTATTCACGGACAGTTTGGAAAGCTCCAGTTTGATTACACTCTCACTTACGGCAAGTACTCTTAATACCAGCAGTGCGGAAACTGCCTGCGAAATGATTGTGGCGAAAGCCACTCCCTTTACCCCCATCTTAAAGAAAACTACAAATATAACATTAAGGATTACATTTATAACCCCGGCAAAAGTCAGATAATAAAGAGGTCTTCTTGTATCTCCGACCGCGCGCAGTATTGCGGCACCGAAATTGTACAAAAGCATCACGGGCATTCCGATAAAATATATCCTCATATAGGCAACCGAATGCGGCAGTATTTCTTCGGGTGTTCCCATAAGTCTTAACAGCGGGGATGCCGCTAATAATCCCACGATACATAAGAACACTCCGCCAATAAGTGCCAGCATTACGGATGTATGCACGGTCTCGGATACTTCCTTATCCATCTTCGCTCCGTAGAAATGAGCTATTACGACATTTGAGCCTACAGACAGACCCAGGAATACATTGATGAGCAGATTTATGAGTGAACTCGTCGCTCCGACCGCCGCCAAAGCCACGCTTCCGGCAAAACGACCGGCAACCACCATATCCGCAGCATTAAACAAAAGCTGCAAGATTCCCGAAGCTATCAACGGAAGGGTAAATATGAGGATTTTTCCAAGTATCGGACCGTTACACATGTCCATCTCATACTTTTTATCAGCCATGTTTTTCCTCTGTGATAAACAGGCGAGCCCTAAAGCCCGCCTGAAAAATCATACTCTGTAAAGATCATTTGCTTTCATGATATCCGGTCTCAGTATTCACCGACCAGATATTACTCTTGTCCTTCCTTCCCGTGATTATGTTGTTCACGGCTTCAAAAGAGGTACACATAGAGTGATCCAGATTGTTGTATCTGTGCTGTCCGTTACGTCCGACACAATACAGATTGTCTATGTCGCTTAGATACTGCGTAAGTTCATCCATCCTGTCATAAGTGTCAAAGTAAGCCGGATAAGCTTTCTTGACTTTCTCTTCATGATAGTCGATCACATCTTTTTCATCTGCTATAAGACCGAGATTGATCATATCCTTAATGGCAAACTTTGCAAATTCATCTTCCGTCATGTTCCACCACTCATCACCTTCATAACAGAAGTACTCAAGACCTACCCATACGGTATTTTCAATATCCTTGATCATGTAAGGCGACCAGTTGTTGTAAATCTGGAAGCGACCCATCTCTATGCCCTTATCGTGAACATATACCCAGTTATCGGGTATTATATCCGAGATGGTCTTAAGCTTGGTCTGATTCTTAAGCAAAAGCTTGGGTACAAGCACACCCAAAGTAATATAATCTCTGTAAGGAAGACCCTGCGCGATTGTACGCATATCCTCAGGCACATCGTTCATTCCTGCCACAAGATCCTTAACGGGCATTGAAGATATGACTATGTCTCCTTCAAATACTTTCTCTCCTTCGGGAGTATCAACCTTTACACCCGTAAGATGATTGTTCGCATCCTTAATGATTCCGACAACCTTATGGTTTTTCAGAATGGATCCGCCTTTTTTAACTATCTCATCCGCAGTTACGTCCCATAACTGTCCGGGGCCCAGCTTCGGATATTTAAACTCTTCTATAAGAGAAGTCTCAACCTCTCTGTTCTCTTTGCCCGGCATAATCTTACCGAACATATCCTTAACTATCGCCGTTATGGACAGGCCCTTGACTCTCTGGCTTCCCCAGTCCGGAGCTATTACGCTCGGATGTCTTCCCCAGAGGTTCTCGGTATAACGCTCAAAGAACATGCTGTATAACTTCTTACCGAATCTGTTAATGTAGAAATCTTCCAGACTGTTCTCTTTCCTCTTATGTATAACACTTGCAAAATATGAAAAACCTACCTGTATGGTCGTAAGTATGCCCATGTTGGTGATGGTCTCAAACTTAAGGGATATCGGATAGTCAAAGAACTTCTTATTAAAGAATATCCTTGAAACCCTGCGCCTTGTAAGCATTGTGCGGTCTTCACTCTCGGGATTGGGACCGTCCTCAGACAAAGGTACATCCACGCCTAACTTCTTATAATCCCATGCCTTGTCTCCCTGAAGCGGAAGCATCTTCTCCCACCATTCGTTGACCTCGTCAACCTTGGAGAAAAAACGATGTCCTCCCATATCCATACGGTTGCCTTTGTATTCCACCGTCTTGGATATTCCGCCCATATGCTCGGATTCTTCGAACACTACGACCTCTATGTCATCGGCCTTGTCAAGTAATTCATATGCAGCTGTCAGACCTGCCGGTCCTGCTCCTATGATAAGTGCCTTTCTCATAAGTCTCCTTATCTTTCCTAACATGTACGATAAATCTTCTTATCATTCTACCATACATGGCAATCAAGTCATATCACTTTTTGTGGTCGTACGGATGAATGGTGATAATATCGCCGTTCTCATCAAAGTGCAGTTCCGTGTATTTTACGCATCTTCTGTGATTGATGCCGCCGGAATACTCACAGTCGTGATAGAAAAGATACCACTTACCCTTAAACTCTATTATGGAATGGTGAGTCGTCCATCCGATAACCGGCTCCATTATCCTTCCTCTGTAAGTGAAGGGACCCATCGGGTTGTCTCCTACCGCATATACAAGATAGTGCGTTGTTCCCGTTGAATAAGAGAGATAATACTTGCCGTTAATCTTGTTCATCCAGGGACCTTCGAAATATCTTCTGTCCTCATCACCTGCCTTTAATGGCTCTCCCGACTCATCAAGAATCTGAAGATTAACCGGAGCGCTCTCATAAGTTGTCATGTCATCACTTAATACCGCACACAGAGGACCTACCGCAGGCTCATCGGGTTCAGGCTCGGTGCCGTTAGGGTCAAAAGTGCCCGTTCTGTATTTTTCAAGCTGACCACCCCAGAGGCCACCATTGTATATGTATATCTTGCCGTCATCGTCCATAAACGATGCGGGATCTATGCTGTAACTTCCGGGTATGCACTCGGGATGGGGAGTAAACGGTCCTTCGGGCTTGTCCGATTCTGCGATACCGAGTCTGAAGTTGCCGTCCTTATCGCGTGCGGGGAAGAAGAGGTAGTACCTTCCGTTTTTGCAAACTGCGTCAGGTGCCCACATCTGCTCTGATACCCACGGAACATCATCCTGACTGAGTGCCATACCGTGATCGACACAATCGGCTCCTATATCATCCATTGACAAGATGTGATAATCTCTCATCTGGTACTCGTCACCGTTATCGTTGTCCTCACCGTCATGCGGTATGTCATGGGAAGGATAGATATATATCTTTCCGTTGAATACGTGTGCGGAGGGATCCGCTGTAAAAATGTGTGTTACCAAGGGTTCTCTTTCTTTGCTCATATACTCTCCTTTCAAAGACTTGACATTATTACCTGGAATATCGTACGGCTCGTTGTATTGTTGTAATGCAGTCCGTCTGTTGTTACATATCCGTTACTCATAAGATATGAGTGTGTATCTATCCAGCTTATACCCACAAGCTGTGACTGCAACTTGGCGTTAAAGAATTCGATCTGCGCCTGCGAAACCCTTGCATTGTCCTGCACGGGGTTAACCGATACGTAATAGGTCTTGGCACCCTTTTCGGCCCATTCTTCCGCTTTGCTGTTGACAAGCTTGGCGTACTTATTGACATTGCCGACATCATTGACTCCGAGGCATATTACAACCTTGGTTCCGTTACCTATCATTGTATCCGCTTCGGGGATGGCTGTCGACTCAAACCATTTATAGCCCTTTGAACTCTTGCATATCCATGAACATCCGCCTCCGGATGTTGCGCTCTTCATCATCACACATCGCGAATCGCCTATGATAAGCACATCCGCAGGATCCACTTCTTCAGCGGGTTCGGATTCAACTTCCGCCTCTTCTTCAGCAACCGGTTCCGTAATATCGGGCGAGATCTCCGTCGATTCCTTGGTCTCTTCTTCGGGCGAAGGCGTCGGTACCTCAGGCTTTTCATCACTTAAGTAATCATCACAGGCAAAAACCGTAAGACCCTTATAATCAAACTCATACCAGCCTTCGGCATCCTGTCCTATCGTCTCTATCTCTTCTCCCAGCTTAAGCATGCCGACACTTTCGAAGTCCGTACTCGGACCTTTTCTTATATTGACATTACTTACGGCATACATTGTCTTGGGAGAATCAAAAGAAGTTACTTTCGAAAAATCCACCGTAAGTTCTTTTGTTACTTCTTCGCTTTCTAACTCCGATTCGTCATCGGCGCCATCGGCATTCTCACTGCCGTCTCCGACAGCCCTTGTAACCGACATCGGCTCTTCGATCTTTTCTATCTCCACTTCGACCCAGCCGTCTCTTTTGGCAGACTTTTTACCGCAGCCGCCTGTAAGGAGCAATATGAAAGCAAGGCTTATGATTACCAAAACCAATGCTTTGTTTTTCATTTTGCCGGTACGAAACATGAAATCCTCCGGGGCCCCAAATTTATGATCATTACATTATAACACAAACCACTGTCTGAATGATTCATACAGATAAGGGCTGTTATCCATAAGGTTAACACTTCCCTCCTGCCCCATAAACACCATAAAGCTGTAAAACAGCCCGCAAAGCACAAAAACCGAAAACAGTCTCTGCGCAGTCTTTTTAATATTTTCATCCTTAAGCAGATATATCCACACCATAAGTGCCGCTGTTAAAAGCACCGGAATCATATCGCATGTATATCTGTACAGTATACCCGCTCCGTTAACATCAAAGCCGGCTATCAAAAGTGCAGCCGCACATAAAGTGATCACAACTTTCTTAGCTTCAGAACCCATATTTTTAACAACTCCGATAAGAGGTGCAAATACGCTTAACAATATGAGATTTGTAGCAAACGATCCGCCGTATGTATATTCCGTCAGATTCTTGCCCATGTATGCGGAATCGATGTTCGACGAAACGATAAACGGATAATCCGTCGTCATGGCTGCGGGCTGGAACAAAAAGCAATACATACCTCTTAACAGCCTGTTGATATTGAATCCTCTGTGATTCATATCATTCGTCGTAAGGCTGTAGGTTGCACCGAAATCAAAGATATTCCCAAACCTCGCATAATTATACAGACAAACGGGAACCGCAACTATAAAGAAGGGAATTATAAGCACCGCTATATCCGGGACCGTCATCTTTTCTTCCTTCTTCCTTATGAAGAACAAGAACAGTACTATTGCTCCGATTAATATCATCTGCGGTCTGCATCCCGCAATCATAGCTATAAAGAATGATCCGGCAAAAACGACCGCTCTGCCCATACGTCCTTTAAGCCTTAATCCCAATAGCCACAGAGCTATCCCCCAGAAAGAAAAAGCCGTTGCCGACAGTATCGGAATATTATATATATCAGGTCTCGCTATAAGATAAACCGTATTGGAGAAAAGGCATGCAGAAATGCACATCAACATATATGCGGCAAAGGGGAATTTTATCTTCTCACTTTCTTTATCCCTTCCATATCTTATAACAAGTTCTCTAATGCATAAAAATATCCCGGGCACGAGCAACGTATACAGAATAAATCCCGCATTGTAATTCTGCATCGGCATTCCGGTAAGTTTGTAATAGGGATAATATAACAAAAGCTCGGGGATGATACCGAAATAAACGTAATACGATCCGTTATAATACGCATAGTCCATCCTGTACGGGATATCCTCGGCATTTAAGGCTATGGTATCATACGGATTGTCTTTTGACATGAGTTCTTCTGACGGCTGTTCTCCCAAAAGCTTTACCGTACCTTCACTAAGCGACTCCGCAAGTTCCTGATACTGCTTATGATGCGGCCATGGGCAAGCAACGATAAGTTTATTGCTTACACTTAATGACTTACCGGCTGCAATCAGTATTAAGCACGCAACCAAAGCGCAGATAATCTGCGCCCTGCCTTCGGGATCAAACACAATATTCCATCCATAGGAAAAAGTATAGATAAGGAAAACAGATACCAAAAATATAAGCAACAGTCTTGCCGGCTTAACATCATACGGCTTATGTGCATTTATCTCTATGCTGCCTATATCGGCTGATGTACCCTCCGGCACGTTAACGCTTATGCGAATGGTATTAACCCTGCCGTAAGGATGAATATTGATATATCCGCTGCCTTTAACACCCGGTACAACACGTTCCGTCGGGAGCGTATACTCATACTCATCCCCCTCATCGGTAAGCGTCACCTGCATATACAGATACTCGGTGTTAATACAGGATATGTCTTTAACATATACATTATCGACATATCCGTTAACGGTAATGTCATCGGTCACGTATTCACCACCGTCATCGGTTGTCGCATCCGAAGCAATCACAGTCGGTCTGTTCTTAACAACATCTCTTAAAGAACTTGCATTAAAAAGCAGAAATTCCGCAATGACGGCAACAATCAGACCGTATATGACGGCTTTTATAACGTTTCTTTTGATTCCGTTACTTTCATTCATCATTTATTCTTTGAAAACATTGTCTGCCTTGCACCTCTCATCGGGCGGTCGTTAAGCACATCATTAACCGCATCCATTCTAAGGCCGGCATCTATAAAATCGCAGTTTTTACAGAACGGCCAGTTCTGTCTTCCGCCGCTTATGGCTTTTCTTAACTGCTCATATCTTGTTCCGTTCCATGCATCCTTAAGAGTTTCTTTGTTAAGATCGGCCAAAGTTGTACTCTCATAATTATCACAACAACAGATACCCATTCTTCCGTCCGGGAAAATGAACATATCAGTAAAAGGCATAAGGCATGTCTCTGTTATGACTTTGGATGTGGCAGCTTTATTCGGAGCACTTCCGGCTCTGTTGGTAAGTACTGCTTTGATATATCTCATCTGAATAAGAATCTCGACATTGCCGAACTCTTCTTCATGAGATTTCACATAGTCATATATCTCTTTGACATTGTCATGAAGTTTCATATCATCGCAATAATTGTTGATTATAAGCTGATCGATATAGGGAACTATGGCCTTCACCTTGTCTATGTCAAGCAACAGACCGTTCGTAGACATGAAGATAAAACTGTCGGGAAGCTTCTCCCTGCAGTACTTGTGGAATTCAACAATCCTTGTATCTATCCACGGCTCATTATTGCCGTATAAGGTTAAATGACCCTTAAATCCCCAATCGGCAAGCTGATCGATGATACCGTAGAACATCTCATCGGTCATCTTCTTAAGCGGCCTCTTCTCATTATCCCTGCTTGCCGCACAGAACTCGCAGGTCGAATTACATCTGTTGATTGTCTCAAGATTGACTATCAGAGGCTGGGGCGCCGTTTCCTTTGAATTAAAAAAGTCTATATAAGCTTTCTGACTCTTTGCACGCGCTTTAAACTGTAATTTAAGATAGGCTCCGGACGAAAGCATCGGAAACCTCTTCTGCATCTCCCATCCGAATCTGCCCATGAAATTGTGAATTCTTATCGACATAAAGTTTCTCCTTTTCTGACCTATAAAATATTACCACAGTATCATAGTTCATACAAGAATATCACGTACGGACTGCTTGTATCCTCATAGGTCCCCTTAAGCTTTATATCAAGTTCCTCTTCATTGGAAGGTCTTATCCTTGAAAAGATATACCGGCATCCGAGCGCTCTTAACGCATCCGTATCTATCATCAGTCTTTTATCTTCAAGCTTAAGTTCTCTGTACGGTGCATAGGTATTCTCACCCGATGCGGAGAACACATAGGCTCTCGGTCCCCATTCATCAAAATACTGTCTGAATTCATCGGACTCATCTAAAGCCGGTGCTATCACATCACGCCATTTTCCCTTATACCCCTCGGTATACATTCCTATATAGCCGTCGAGTGTCCATATCCCGTTGTACTCAAGGACAGCGGGATGCATTCCGTATGCCACGGCCCACTCATCTTTATAATCTATATCTTCTTTTATCTTTTCAAAGAGTCTCTGCGAATAAAACTCCTTATAATTTAACGTACTCGTATCCTTATGCTTTATTACCTTATATGCCTGGTTATAACATGTGTAATAGAAATCGTTGTATACCTGAGGCTCAAACATTACTATCAAGGCAGCAAGCGCAACGATTACATTGGCTATGGTTACCCACGCTCTAAGTCCGGTATCGTATAACCTTTTGCATATAAGGAATAAAAGAGCATACCAGAGGAATGTATTAAAGTATAACGTCCTGTCAAACTGGAATCCTTTAAGCTTGGGAACTATAGTCTCAACCAATGTCCTTAGCGGTTCCCAGTCATACATACCGTATATCAGAGAATTAAACACAATCCATAAAAAGACAAGGTTTATCGGATCTTTGACTATCTTATTAAATTCCTTTGTACGTATATATCTTGTGTTCAAAAATATAATCGTAAATAAACTTATTGGCAGAACGAGGTACATGTGCGAATCCTGACAATGGAACTGCCCGTTTGTAAAGCCTTCGAACGCAAGCTTTAACACTTCCCCTATGCCAAGCGAACTCATGACCATCGAATCCCTTATTGTCACCGTATCCGAGAATAACATTGCGCCAAAAAGCCTGTATTCAAACAATACATATCCCAGACTTAGTACAAAAAGCGATATAAATATTGAAAGCGGAAATCTCTTATCCCTTATCCACAGGATAATTACCGCACAGACCATATAGCAGAGTATAAAGAATCCGTGATACGAGAAATACGAAAGACATGGATAAAGGAACAGAAGCAGATACCATAGTAATCTTGTTTTAACTTTTTCTTCCAAGTATATTCTTCTAAGTAAAAACACAACCAAAGGTACCGATGTGAAGGCTATTCCGTAGGTCGGGAATACCGGAATGAGTGAAAAAGCCAGTGCAGCCACCATAACAATCGGCCTATACCTTTTATATGCTTCCCCATATATATCCTTCGCCAGAAGATTAAATGAGAACAGTCCTATGAATATTTTTGTAAAATATCCGATAAAATACGCTACGGACGGATCAAACAGATAATAGAATATGTTATAAAGCAGGAATTCCGAACCGAATACGTCCCTATCAAGGCCGCCCACTATGGGAAGTGTAACGTTATGTGCGAAAAAAGCTTTCTGCAGTTTCAACACTTTAAAGTGCGCCACAAAAAGATCCAGGTTATCATGTACGGCTATATAGCTGTTATCTCTGTAAGCCAAAAAAACCGCAAGCTGCATGAACAGGAGAATCTCGACGAAGTATAAAAACCACAGTTTTCTCACGCTTTTCAGGATTTTTCTCATAGATTAAATCGTCCTTTACACTTATCCACAAAAGCCGAATAACTCGGTGGATAATTCAAAATCTTAATTATACATTTGCATATAATTATATCAACAGAGCCTCATAAAATAAAGCAAAGAAACCTTTCTCATCGTCTCTTGCAGCAAATCTTGCAAAATCAACCCCAAAATATGGGCATTTTTCGTTCTCCTGCATTTTTGCACCACAATATATTGTGTTTCTTGCATTTTGATCGGTATCGCAGCGCGTTATACATTGTATCTTATATTATACACGTTTGTTAAATCAAAAAAACAGATACCGTGCTCTTTAAAACATGGTATCTGTTTGATAACTGTTTATTGTAATGCACTTATTAAAGCGCCGATTATAATCGCAAAATCCGACAGATTAAAAACAACGTTTTTCAAAAAACCGGGAGCATGCTCAAAGACCATATAGTCGGTGACATAGCCCTTTTTGATTCTGTCGTATGTATTGCTGAATGCACCGCCAAGCAAAAGACCCAAACCGAACTTAAGCATATTAAGTCCTCTTTTGGTAAGAGTTAAGATAAATACCGTCGCTACGATTGCTGTGAACACAACGGACATAAAAGCAACAAGTACGGGCTTTTTCTTTCCTCCGCCTAAGAATGCTCCTTTATTGTGAAATGTCACAATCTTTATCTTTCCGTCCAGATACTCGTATACAGTATCGTTCTCTTCCCTCTGTTTCTTAATGAGCGAATCGGTCCCGGCTATGGCAGCCGGCAGTAAGATATTAAACATCAGCCGGTTATCTCCTTAAGTTCTTCTCTCTCATTAAAATCCGCAAGATTACTCCTGATATCAATTACAGGCCCGCCGGTTCCTTCTATATACTCCCTGGTGATCGTCACCCTGCCGATATTGTCATCCTTCGGGATTTCATACATTATATCCAGCATAAGTTCTTCGATTATGGCTCTTAAAGCCCTTGCTCCGGTATCTTTTTCTATAGCCTTCTTGGCTATTGCTTCCAAAGCACCGTCATCAAACAAAAGCTCAACTTCATCAAGCTCAAGAAGTTTCTCATACTGCTTTAAAATCGCATTCTTGGGCTCTTTTAATATTCTTACAAGCATTTCCTCGGTCAGGCCCTTGAGAGTACAGATTATGGGCAGTCTGCCGATAAACTCGGGTATCATTCCGAATTTCTTAAGATCCTCTATTGTTACCTGACAGAGAATGTCCTTATCCTTGTCGTATTTGTCCTTAAGCTCCGCACCGTAACCGATTGAAGTCTTTTTCCTTAATCTCTGCTTGATTATCTCATCAAGATCCGGGAAGGCTCCTCCGCATATAAAGAGGATATTCCTTGTATTAACGGTGGTCATGGGAACCATGGCTGTCTTGCTCGAAGCTCCGACCGGCACCTCTACATTGGCACCTTCCAAAAGCTTTAACATACCCTGCTGTACCGATTCACCGTTGACATCCCTTGAACCGTGATTGTGTTTCTTCGCAATCTTATCTATCTCATCTATAAAGATGATACCCTGCTCGGCTCTGTCCACATCATTGTCCGCAGCCGCCAAAAGCTTGGATACCACGCTCTCTATATCATCTCCTATATATCCCGCTTCCGTAAGAGAAGTCGCATCCGTTATGGCAAGCGGAACATTGAGAAGCTTTGCCAGGGTCTTAACAAGATATGTCTTTCCGCTTCCCGTAGGACCGATCATTAAGACATTGGATTTCTCAATCTCTATGGAATCCATGGTATCGGTCGCAACTCTTTTATAATGATTGTATACGGCCACGGAGAGAATCTTCTTAGCCTTCTCCTGACCTATAACATATTCATCCAGCTGCTCTTTTATCTTATGCGGAGCCGGTATCTCATCCAAAGTTATTAAAGGCTTATGCTCCTTGGGTTTTTTGACCCTCTGTCTTCCCGGTTCTGCTCCTCCGAAAAGATCCGACATATTCAAAAAACTTATATTGGGTATTCCCGAGAATATATTACCTAACGGTATTCCCTGTCCTGCGCCTCTCTTATCTTCGTCTTCTTTCTCATCCGGTTCTTCCGGCTCATCTGCGGGCTTATCCTGTACCTTTTCCGCTTTCGGTGCAACATCCGCCACAGGTTCCTTGGGAATTACTCTTCCCTCTTCCTCTTCACGCACTTTAGGCTCATCCTTATCGGATGAGCCTGTCATGCCCGTTATATCCTGCATTGCCTTCGTAAATGCATTAAGATCCATATCGAATCCGGAAATATCAAATTTCTTAACGGCATCCATTGTCCTGTCCAGACAATCGCGACACACACATATATTGTTCATAAGGTGTATCATCTTGCCGGCTTTGTCCTCGCTTCGACGACAAAGCATACAAACTTCTTCGTATTCCGCCATAATCTCCTCTTTATTCCAGTGCCGCCTTATCGACAAGCCTTACATCAAATTCAAGCTCGGAATACAGGCCTTCTGCAAGTCTTGAAGCGGTTACTTTAATCACTTCATCCTTCGTATAGTACTGAAGCTCGCCTCTTAAATCTTCCATAGAGCTTATCTTCTTACCGTTGATTGCGGTGATGACATCGCCCTGTTCCAGTCCGCTTTCAGCTGCACCGGTTCCATCATATACCTGACGTACAAGCACACCTACAGGGAGTCCGTACATATTGGATACTTCCTCGGTTACGGTCTGTCCGCCGATTCCGAGATAGCCCTGCTTGTTCTCGGCAACCTTTGTACGTTCAACGCTTGTAACTATATCGCTTAATATGGGCTGAGCAGATGTGATCGGGATTGCAAATCCCACTCCGTCTACCGTGGCACCGCCTATCTTACTTGAACTTATTCCGATAACTTCGCCTTCTATATTGAGCAGCGCACCGCCCGAATTACCGGGATTGATTGCCGCATCTGTCTGTATAAGTCCCTTGGATACCGTTCCGTCATCCATCTCAAGAGTTCTGTCAACGGCACTTATGACACCGTATGTAACGGTCTGTCCGTATCCCAGTGAATTACCGATAACTACCGCAGGCTCACCTATCTTGATATCATCCGAATTGCCAAGGTTTGCAACCTTTATCGCAGCTTTCGTATCATCTTTAAGGTCATCAAGGTCAACGATGATAACCGCAAGATCGACATCGGCATCGGTTCCCTTTATTGTGGCTTCTGCAGTGCTTCCGTCAATAAACTGCACCTTAAGATCTTCACTGTCCTCAACTACATGGTTATTGGTTGCTATATAAAGCTTATTGTCGTCCTGACCTATGATTATTCCGGAACCGCTTCCATCAGTCTCCTGTGAATAGGTCTGACCCCAGAAACTCTGTCCGGTGATAATATACTTACCTGTTATTGATACGATTGAAGGCATAGCTGCGTCAACCATATCGGATACATCGGTTACGATAACCTTTGAAGTTATTTCGGATTCATCCGCATAATCCGTGGTAACGGGAGCATCCTCCAGGATATCTTCCGTTTCTTCGACCTTTTTATCCTTCTTGTCTTCTTTGGCTATCTCTTTTACTTTTTCGGTTCCGTCAGAAACCGCTGCAGAAGAACCTGTGGGAACCGCCTTATTCATAAGTAAGATGGTTGCGCCTGCTGCCAGTCCGAACAGTATTCCCAGACCGAGGGTTGCAAACACCTTGCCCCAGAATCTTCCTGCCTTTTCGCCCTTTTCTTTACGGGGCTTATCCTTACCGTATGTATTGTCAGACATAGGAGGTGTCACACTGTTGCCTGTATATGTTCCGCCCGTTGTATAAGTGGCTTTGTCACTTCCTCCGGTATAATCGTAATGTCTGGCTGAATAAACACCACGCTCGGTTCCTGTATCGTTTAAACCTGTATTCTCTTCATTCCTTCCGTATTCGTCGCTCATAATTCCTCCTCGGCATAACGCACACTTAATTCTGCCACATACCTGTACCTTCCGGTATGTCGGGTTCATTCTTTTTATTGACAATAATTAATATAGAACCCGAATGTGACCAAATTGTGTTCATTATGTGATAAATTGATTAAATGCGGAAATGTCCGGACTTATTCAACAGTCACCGACTTGGCAAGATTCCTCGGCTTGTCCACATCAAGACCTCTTGCAACGGATACATAATATCCCAAAAGCTGAAGAGGTATGACGGCAAGGCTTGCCGCAAAATGAGGATCGACCTTTGGTACATATGTCACGAAATCGCATGAATCTTCGGTCTTATAATTTCCTGCGGAAGTCAATCCGAAAAGATATGCTCCTCTGGCTTTGCATTCAACCATATTGCTTATTGTCTTCTCATATAATTCGGGCTGCGTAAGGGCTCCGACCACGAGTGTTCCCTCTTCTATAAGAGAGATTGTTCCGTGCTTAAGTTCACCTGCCGCATATGCCTCCGAATGAATGTAGCTTACTTCTTTTAATTTAAGGCTTCCCTCAAGAGTTACGGCATAATCGATACCTCTTCCTATGAAGAAGATATCGTGAGCATTCGCGTACTTGGCCGCAAACCACTGGATTCTCTCTTTATCAAGGAGAATATGCCCTATCTTATCGGGAATGGTCATCATCTCATCTATATAGTAAGCGTACTTCTCATCATCGATAGTTCCGCGTACCTTGGCAAATTCTACGGCCAGACAGTACATAGCAATAAGCTGTGCCGAATAAGCCTTGGTTGTTGCCACGGAAATCTCGGGACCTGCCAATGTATAGAATACATTGTCGGCCTCTCTTGCAATGGATGAACCAACCACATTAACAACACCCAAAGTCTTGATACCGTTATTCTTTGCTTCTCTTAATGCCGCAAGCGAATCAGCAGTCTCACCCGACTGACTTATGACAATAACCAGCTGATTCTTATCAAGAATCGGATTCCTGTATCTGAACTCACTCGCAAGTTCAACCCTGACCGGAATTCTTGCAAGGTCTTCCATTATGTACTGGCCTACCATTCCGGCATGCCATGCCGAACCGCATGCAACAATGGTAATCTGTGATATATTCTTGATTTCCTCGGTAGTAAGGCCGACACCCGACAAATCAATCTTGCCGTTTTTAACGACACTTCCGATTGTATCCTCGACCGCTTTGGGCTGCTCGTGGATCTCCTTTATCATGAAATGCTCAAATCCGCCCTTTTCGGCAGCTTCCGCATCCCACTTGATCTCAACGCATTCCTTCTCTATCTGGTCTCCGTCAAGGTTGTAGAACACAGCCTTTCCGTCTTTTAAGCAGGCCATCTCAAGGTTGCCGATGTAATAAACCTGTCTTGTATACTTAAGAATGGCCGGAACGTCAGATGCTATATAACAGTCACCGTCAGCAATACCGATGATCATCGGGCTTTCTTTTCTTGCAGCCCAGATCTCATTCGGATGATCCTTAAACATTACTTCTAAAGCATAAGAACCCCTTACTCTGACCATCGTCTTGGCAATCGCATCAACGGGTCCTATGTTGTACTTCTTATAGTAGTAATCTATAAGTTTGATAACAACCTCTGTATCGGTCTCCGAATAGAATTGATATCCGTGTCTTAAAAGCTTCTCCCTGAGTTCCTGATAGTTCTCTATGATACCGTTATGAACTCCGACAACGTCACTCTCAACCGTACCCGAACCCGACCTCGAGCAATTACCGCTGACATGCGGGTGCGCATTGATCTGCGAAGGCTCGCCGTGAGTCGCCCATCTGGTATGGCCGATACCGCAGTTACCCTTAAGGGATTTTCCGCCGTCAACCTTATCGGAAAGTTCTTTTAACTTTCCCTTCTCCTTAACAACCTCTGCGGGGGTATCACCGTCCCTTACCGCAAGACCGGCAGAATCATATCCTCTGTATTCAAGCTTTGACAGACCCTCCAAAAGAATGGGTGCCGCCTGCTTCTTACCGACATATCCTACTATTCCACACATCTTTTTTCCTCCATAAAATATACAGGATTGGAAGATACCTTTTTAACAAATGACAGTGGCAGCTTCTTATAATTCCTGCCCGTCAAAAATCCCGCATATCTGAATACAATCTTTATTATATAACCCGGGATACGGAGTATGTGTCCCGTTCTGCATAACTCACCGATGGTTTTAAATACAAGCTTCTTTCCCTCGGATTCCGACGACAGACCGGCAAATACTTCCGGGTGCTCAGCCTGTGATATTCCTATATCAACATTACGCTTAAACTGTTCTCTTGCCGAATAATCGTGAGAATGATATACCCTCGCATCGGCACTGTAGGCTATCCTGTATCCTGCATTAATCGCTGTCGCCGCGTATATCATGTCCTCATTGAATATCGTCTTTTTTATAAAACCGCCGAGCTTGTCGTATATGTCCCTTCTGTAAGCGCAGCTTACGTTGGAACAGAAATACGTCTTGATTCCCAGCCTGCCTATATCCTCTTTACTCTTAATCACGGATTCATCCGGATAGTTGAATGCCCTCGTAAAGCTTTCCTCTACGCTGCATCCGCTTTTAGGCAGCTGCCTTGCGTAACTTGCCGCCACATCGGTCTGTGACAGAGGCCTTATAAGTTCTTCTATAAACCGCTCGTCTGCCGGCATCGCATCCTGCGTCATACAGATAAAAATGTCTGCTTTAGAGTATCCGGTTGCCATGGCTCTTGTGCCGCCGTGGTCGAAGCTGTCTTCATCGATATTGTACACACAGAGTGTATCCGGCAGATTGGTATGTTCAGACAGCATATCCTTAATATATTTCTCTCCGGTATTGATGATGATAATCTTTCCCGGCTTAAGAGTCTGTCTGCTTAATTTATCCAGTATTTCAAAAAGTTCCGGACCCGGTCTGTAAGTCGGTATTATCACATCTACCATAATCAGTGTCCCGTATCAGCAGATATCTTAGCGCTGTAATTCTTAACTTCCGTTGACGGCACATAAGTGTCATCATCAAATAAAAACTTCTGAAGCAGAACAACGTTCTGTTCAAGGTTATCGGGTATAACGCACGAACCCTTTGAGCCGACCTTGCCCGTAGCTCTGTTGGTATCAAACGGGAAACCATCATCCGCTACGATTGTGTATTTACCTACGTTACCCAAAAGTTCGATTATCTCATCATAATCCAGGGATGTTGAGATATAATCCTTGACTCCGTCATAGGCCGATGCCAGTTCCTTCGGGCTTGAAGACTTAGCCTTTTCAACACATTTCTCTATAACGCTTCTCTGCCTTTGCGCTCTCATGAAGTCATCACCGACATATCTGATTCTGCAGTATGCGGTAGCCTGAAGACCGTTAAGGTTCTGTGTGCCGGCACTTGTAACAGCCGTATAGTCCTTGCCTTCCGTAGCATAGAATATCTCGTTGTCATCCGACTTACCAACCATACTTATCTGATAGTTGTTAAGATGCATTATCTCATCTTCTCTGATATCCACGGTCACTCCGCCGAGCGCATCAACGATCTTGGCCAGACCCGTAAATCCTACAGTGACATAGTCGGTTATGTTAAGATCCAGATTCATATTAAGCATGTTGATAGCCTGCTCGGGACCGCCCTTGGCATATGCCGCGTTACACTTATTATATGAATCGTTACCTAAGTTAAGATATGTATCTCTGAAAACCGAACAGAGTCTTACTTCACCTGTATCCTCGTTAACCGACGCAATAATGATTGTATCCGAACGGTTGCCTTTTCCAAGGGACTTATCTCTGGCATCCACTCCGAATAAGGCAATGTTTCTGTAGCCCTTTAAGGTCTCCTTCGTAGCCACATTCTCATTCATCTTAATGTCGGCTTCGTTGATCTTAATCTTCTGTATGGATGTTCCCTGCTTTACGGTCCATACTACAGCCACCAATCCCAATAAAACCGCTATCTCAACTATTAAAAGGATTATCCTCCTGCGTCTCTTTGCCTTTCTCTTGGCTGCTATCGCTCTTCTTTTTGCCTCTTCCCTGCTTATGTTTCTTGATCTTGTTGCCATGTAAAAAAACTCTCCAAAATTATTTGCCCTTAATAGGCATTTTCATTGATAAATCCTCTGAATACCGTCAAAAAGATTATCTTTATATCAAATCCAAACGACCAGTTCTCGATGTAATATATATCGTAGTCGATTCTCTTCCTGATCGAGGTATCCCCTCTGAATCCGTTGATCTGAGCCCATCCCGTAAGTCCCGGACGAACCTGATGCTTGATCATGTATCTGGGTATCTCTTCTTTGAACTTCTCAACAAACTGCGGCCTCTCGGGTCTCGGTCCGACCACGCTCATGTCACCCTTTAAAATGTTAACAAGCTGCGGAAGTTCATCAATACTCGTCCTTCTGAAGAACTTTCCAACCTTTGTAACTCTCGGATCGTTCTTCGTAGTCCAGGCCTTGGCTTCCTCTTCACTGTCCTGAACATACATTGTTCTGAACTTGTACATATTAAATGACTTATTGTGAAGGCCCACTCTCTCCTGCTTAAAGATTATGGGTCCCTTACTTGTGCACTTGATAATAATCGCCACTATAAGCAAGAACGGCGAAAGAATAATAAGTGCTGCAAGCGAACTTATGATATCAAACAACCTCTTAATAATCGCATTGAAAGTATTAGTAAGAGGGATATATCTTATATTGATGACCGGAAGACCGTTGAGATCCTCGGTATAAGGCTTATTGGGGATAAGGCTGTTGTAATCCGGAATAAACTTCGTATGTACTCCGGACTTCTCGCACATGCCTACCAGTTCCTCAAGCCTGTCGTAATCGGAAAGCGATAACGTAACGGCTATCTCATCCAACTGGCTTATGGGCAGTATCATACTTAAATTATCGATATTGCCGATAACCTTAACGCCCTTATATGTGGTTCCTCTCGGAACCTTGTCATCAAGTATGCCTCTTATGACATAACCCCACTGAGGATTGGCCTTAATCCTGCTTATATACTCCTCTGCGGCCCTTGAATAACCCACTAACAGAATGTGCTTGATATTGTATCCGCGGCTTCTGATATGGCTTAATACCCATCTTATAATGAGTCGCTCAAGTATCATTAAGAAAGCACATACCACAGAATAGATGGCAATAAGGCCTCGCGAGAAATCGCTTATCTTAAACACTGCGATACACACAAGGAAAACAAACGCTCCGGCCATATTGGCGGCGAACACCTGCGTAATCTCCGTCTCAATCCTGCGCGTTCTCTTGGGTGTATACATCTTATTTAAGTAATATAAAACAAGATAACCGGGTACAAGGAAATACAATGCAGAGAAATAGAACTGCATCGTATATGCTCCGGCCCCGGTGTCCGCAAAAGGTCCCTCGAATTTAAGCCACCATGCCAAAAGGTATGAAACCGCAACAGCGACCGCATCCAAGAGAACCTGCAATCTGTTAAAATACTTCTGATTATCCTTAATCATCGCATCAACCTACACGATATTATACTTCCACCCACATTTTATGTATTTTACACTAATAAGCTTATCAGTTCAACCTAAGCGAACCTTCTTAGGATATTGATCCACAGTTCGACCTGAATCTTCACATAGTTGCCGAAATTTGCAAACTTAAAAGGCACCTTTTTTGCCCTTCCTTCGGCAGTCAGGCTATCCGCTATACCCTTAAAAAGCCCCTTTAAATATACGATTCCGAATCCCTTTAAGCAGAAGAACAAAAACTTTATTCCGAATCCGATTATAAAAAACGGAAGGTTAATGATCCTCTGTAAAAAGGGCATGTTCTTGCGTATGATATACGTACTGTTCTTACTGCTTAAGCCGACCTTAAACTCATTGTATCTCGATCCCGAAAACCCGCTGCCCGCATGGAGCACCTTCGCGGAAGGCTCATACATATTGATATATCCTGCTATCCTGGCTCTGTATCCTAAGTCTACATCCTCAAGATAGGCGAAGTGCATTTCATCAAAAAGACCCAACTCTGTTACCGCGTCTCTTCTGTATATCGCAGCTCCTCCACAGGCACTGAAAATCTGCCTTTTTTTATCAACCTTTTCTTCAGGCTTGTCTTTGCCGTAAGCGTAGGCCCAACCGAGCGCACAGTAGTAATCTCCGGCTCCGTCTACCGTCGACTCATCACTTAACTTAAGCATCTTGGCGCTTACGCTGAATATCTTCTCATCGGCCTCTATGGCCTGCTCCATACGTCTTACAAAGTCCCCGATGACTTTGGTGTCGTTATTAAGCAAAAGCACATACTTCGTTGTCGCAGCTTCTATACCTCTGTTAACGGCAGCTGCAAATCCCGTATTCTCGGCAAGTGCAATAAGCTTTACATCAGGATGGCTTGTTCTGACATATTCGGCACTTCCGTCTTTCGAACCGTCATCCACAACTATGGTCTCAAAGCCGTCACTCTCCGACTCGCTTAAGCTTAACAGACAGTCCTTTAAGTAATCTATTCCGTTGTAATTGGGGATAATGACCGTAGTCTTCATTACACTCCTTATCCTCTGAAAATATCAAAACAAAAACTCGGGATCGTAAAGCAGCTGATATCCTTCCATGCTGATATTCCTGCTTAAGGCTATTCCCGCATCGAGGTAATCTATATCATCGTAATTAAGCTTCGCTAAGTATTCCGATATATCAACATAAGGCGAATTGTGTGTTCCGTGGGACAGTTCGTCCTCAAGCTTTGCTATAAGTTCTCTGTCAAAAAGATGCAGGTGTTCTTCATCTTTTGCCAGTTCTGTGACAAGCCTGCCCAGATCATCCGTCACCATCATGTTGCGAACATCCAGATACAGAGCATTCTGCTGCAGCTTGGCTCTGTGCATATATCCGCTGAACTTAACGTTCATTCCGTCGTATATGCAGGTCTTTGTGGAGTCCATAATACCACCCACTATCTTGTTATCCTTTATGACAGGACCGCCTATGGCACCTATATCGTATCGGTTAAGGAAGGTATTGTATGCAAGCAGACCTCTCTTGTGTGCCGTAAGCTCTCTCTTCCTCTGTATGGCCGGTCCGTTCTTCGGATAGATAATCTCATCCCTGTAATCAACCCTGTAAAAACCGTTGTGCTTTGTCGGTCGTACGTCGGCTGCAATACCTGTCTTTTTAAGGAAATCAGAGACCGCTCTTTTGCCCGCTTCGTAGGCATAGGTCTTGCTCGCCGGATTAGCGGCCGTAGAAGCCTCATGACTTCTCCAGTGGTAAAGCACCTTGGAGATATGGCCGTATGTAATCGGAGTCTCGTCAGAGGAATCTCTTGTCAGGGCATAAGCTCTTAAGACCAGATCGTGATCCTGCGCTCCGTCAAAAAGACTGCGCAGCTTAAGCTCCTTTATAAGCGATGTCTTCATAACCAGAAAATGGCATATATAATTGTTGGTAAGCAAAAGGTCCGGATTGAATCCGGGCTTAAAGTTCGGTTCAAAGAACTTCTTACCGTCCGAGTCGCACTTATCCTCATCCGAATAAACAAACGCACAGTCTATTCCTTCGGCTTTATTCTTCTCAATATAGGTCGCATACTCATACAGGCAATCCGGAGTGAGCATGTCGTCATGATCCAAAAGGCCGACATATTCTCCGCTTGCCGCTCTGATGCCGGCATTGGTATTCTCGGAAATCCCTTTGTTCTCGGATAACTGAATATACTTTATCCTGTAATCCTTATATGAATTTGCCGCTTTCCTGACCGTGCCGAGCTTTGATGCGTCGGCAATTATAAGTTCAAAACGACCGTATGTCTGAGCCAGAACGGATTCTATGCAGGCTCTGATGTGCTTATCGCTTGTCTCGTAAGCCGGAACTATGATACTGAACTTAATCGGCTTATCCTTGACTTCCTGTCTCTGACGCTCAAGCACCTCGGCAGGCGGCTGCAGATAGTTGTATTCCTGCTTATCCACCAGCCTTTCGACTGACGCATAAAAGGTGTCCTCTATTCCGTTTCTCTTCAAATAGCTGTATGCTTTGCGTATGTTACCGAATGCCATAACACTCCCCACATATATCGCAATTGCCCACTGTGCTCCGTCATGCGGCCTCCAGTGGGCATTACTTTTATATTATTCTCTTCTTAGAGGTATGACTTAAGTGCCTCTGTAAGCTTAACATTCTTATCCTTCGCATCCTCAAGACTCTCGCCCTTGACGCCCATGTAGAACTTGATCTTGGGTTCGGTTCCGGAAGGTCTTGCGCAGCACCATGAATCCTCGGAAAGCTCAAAATAAAGAACATTGGACTTCGGAAGTCCCGTAGGAGATGTGGCACCGGTCTCAAGATCGGTCACGACATCCTTCTCATAGTCTCTTAACTTAAGTACCTTAAGGTCACCGAAGTTCTTGGGAGGGTTGGCTCTTAACTTGTCCATTATCTCCTGTATCTGCTTTGAACCGTCAACGCCCTTAAGCGTGATTGTATACATATCCTCTTTGTAATATCCGAACTCCTCGTAAATCTTAAGCATCTGATCCCAGAGGGTACGTCCGTTAGCCTTGCACCATGCGGCTGCTTCACACAGACACATAACCGCAACAACGGCATCCTTGTCTCTTGCATGTGTTCCGGCAAGACATCCGTAAGATTCCTCAAGTCCGAATACATAGTTGTTGGATCCTGTCTCTTCAAATCTCTTGATCTCTCTTCCGATATACTTAAATCCGGTAAGCACCTCTATAAGCTTTACACCGAACTTATCGGCAATCGGATCTGCAAGGTTGGTCGTAACTATGGTCTTAACCATAGCCGGATTAACAGGCATCGTATTCGTAGCGGTACGCTCTCTTAAGATATATTCGGCAATTATCATTCCCGACATGTTGCCGGTGAAAGGCATGTATTCGCCTGTCTTTGTATCAAGTGCATATATACCGAGTCTGTCCGCATCGGGATCGGTTGCAAGCACGATGTCCGCATTCTTCTCTTTTGCAAGCTTAAGTGCCAGAGTGAATGCCTTGGGATCCTCGGGGTTGGGATACTCAAGCGTTGTGAAGTCGGGATCAGGGAGTTCCTGCTCGGGAACAACATATACGTTTTTAAATCCGAGCTCTGAAAGAATTCTTCTTACAGGCTTATTACCCGTTCCGTGGAAAGGTGAATAAACTATCTTGATATCCTCCGCCATCTGCTTGATAACGTCAGGATGAATTATCTGCTTCTTAAGCTCGGCCATATACTTATCATCTATGTCTTTGCCGATGACCACATAAAGACCCTTGCTTAAAGCCTCTTCCTTGGACATGGTCTTAACGGTGTGATAATCGGTCACTTTCTTGACTTCGGTTATGATCTCACCGTCCATGGGCACGGATACCTGTGCGCCGTCTTCCCAATATACCTTATATCCGTTATATTCCGGAGGATTGTGGCTGGCCGTAACGACTATTCCCGAGATACATCCCAAAGTACGAAGTGCGAAACTTAACTCGGGTGTGGGACGGAGTTCATCGAACACATAAGCCTTGATTCCGTTGGCTGCCAGACAAAGTGCAGCTTCATCGGCAAATTCGGGGCTCATTCTTCTTGAATCGTATGCAATGGCCATTCCCTTATCCTGCTTGCCCTTTAAAAGGATATAATTGGCAAGACCCTGTGTAGCCTTTCTTACGGTATAGATATTCATTCTGTTGGTTCCGGCTCCGATAACACCTCTTAATCCGCCGGTACCGAATTCCAGTTCCTTATAGAATCTGTCCTCTATCTCCTTATCATTATCAGCGATAGCTCTGAGTTCATCCTTTGTCTTCTCATCAAAATATTCGTCCTTTAACCAGAATTCAAATTCATCCCTGTAACTCATATTTATCCTCCTTAGAATGATGCATTTATCATATCGCCGAAACGGCGAAAAACTTGCATTTCACAAGCTTTATATTAACATATCTTAACCGAATAGTCACTTCGGTCAAGCGAGAAATTCGGGTTATAATACGGGTCTCCGGCCTTAAGCTGCTTAGCCCATTTTTTCTTAAATCTCTCACACTCTGCATTGTAACGCTCAGCCTTGCTGCCGTTATCGTCAAGTCCTCTGCTCACCGATTCGAAATGATACAGTTCGGCAAAAGGTGTAAATACGTTAAGATAACCCGCTTCACGAAGTCTTAAACAGAAGTCCACATCATTAAGCGATACGGCGAAATGATCATCAAGACCGCCCTGCTTTATAAAGATGTGCTTGGCTACCATAAGACAGGCTCCCGTTACCGCCGTAACATCCTGCGCATAGCAGAGTCTTCCCATATATCCGAGATTATCGTATGACTTGCCGTAATGAGTATGTCCCGCGCTTCTGTGAGCTCCGAGACCGATTACGACTCCGGCATGCTGAATAGACTTATCGGCATACAAAAGCTTGGCTCCAACGGCTCCTACATCCTTGCGCTGCGCATACATAAGCATCTCTTCCATCCAGTTCGGAGAAAGTACCTGTGTATCGTTGTTAAGCAGTACCAGATACTGACCGTCGGCGTATGCGGCTCCGTAGTTGTTAACCAGTGAATAATTAAAATCTCCGATATATCTGATAAGCTTGATTCTCTTATCCTTAAGACTTCTGTAGTATTCCTCAATCTCAGTCGTCTGAGAATTATTCTCGACTATGATTATCTCGAAATTGTCATATGTACTTCTTTCAAGTATAGAAGTTATGCATCTTTCCAGATCTTCTTTATGATCCCTGTTGGGGATAATAATGGAAATCTTGGGATGTCCGATAAGCTCGTAACCAATGCGGAAGATTGTCTCAAACGCTCTGGTGCTTGTGATCGTAAAGTTCTTAAATCCCTTTCTTGTAAGGTGGTCGGCCACCGCACCCTTTGCAGCTTCTATTGCGTATTCCTTGGCGCTTATATCTTTTGCAACACTTCCGGCATGGGATCTCCAATAATACATAAGCTTCGGAACATGAACTATGTTCTTGGCTCTGTCGGTAAGTCTTAATATCATGTCATGATCCTGACTTCCGTCAAACTCTGACCGAAACAGTTCCGTGCCGTCCAAAAGATCTCTCTTAAAACAGCTGAAATGACATATATAATTGTTGGCTCTTAAATTGTCTATCGCAAAATCAGGCTTAAAATGCATCGTGATCATCTTATCGATGTTGTTCTTATGGAACGTCGTCTCATCACAATACAGATAATCCGCATTCTTCTCATTGATTGCCTTGACGTATTCAAAAAGCACGCTCGGATGAAGGATATCGTCATGATCAAAAAGACCTATGTACTCACCGCTTGAGAGCGCAAGACACTCATTCGTATTGCCCGATATGCCTTTGTTCTCATCCAGCTTTTTGTATTTGATGCGATCTTCGGTCTTAAGCTTTTGTTCAAAAAAATCTTTGATATATCCATGAGCATCATCAGAACCGTCAGCCAGTACAAGTTCCCAGTTCTTATATGTCTGCGCGATCACGGAATCATACATCTGTTGTAAAAATGCCTTGGGCGTATTGTATAAAGGTACAAGTATGCTTATTAACGGACGATATTCAAAAGCATACTCTTCCTGCTCTTTTCTCTCTTCGGCATTGGGAAAACTTGCCTTGCCGTATCCTTTCTTGGCTTTGGCTTCCCTTATCTTATAGCCCACCTTTGAGAAAAAGCCTCTTACGCCGCCGAGATTCTTAACACGCTTTTTAAGCTTTCCGAATCTTAACATCGCATCTCTGACGGACTTCGTATGCCTCCAGATCGGATTGTTGTGGATACGATCCAATCTGAAAGTCAGACTGGCATTCTCTTCCTCCAGTCTGGCCACACGCATCGCCAGATCTTTATTTCTTTCTTTTTCTTCTTCGTAAAGCGCTTTGAAATTATCACTCATTCGTAATATACCTGTTAGTGAATCTGCACAATACCAACCTTGACGCAAGGCCCTTAGCCAACACTCCTACCCTGTATTCTCCCTTGGGCATACGGCTTAAATCCGGAACTACCGAAAAGCCGCATAAAGCCGGGCGTTCGTTCCGATCCAGATTGATCTCCAAATCGGGTCTGTATAACTTATTGCAGGGAATCTCATATATTCCCGATTCCCCTTCAAACAGAAGTCTGAATTCAAAGCATGAATTATCGCTGCCCGCAACGAAGGAATATCCGCCTATATATATAGTCTGTTCATCCTCCGGAACACTTTCGTTCGGACCCAGCCAATAGCTTAACGGTCCGCACTGTTCCAGGCTTATTATCAGACATTCATTATACCATTTTTCTTTAATCCTGTACTTTATCTTCTTCGGAGCCTTTGACTTAATCTTAATGCTTCCGTCGTATTCGTACTCATAGGCATATGTATAATTGCTGTCCAATATATCCCTTGTCAGATAGTCGTGATAATAGGGATCTTTCATGTAAAGCGAGGGATGCTTCTCATATAGTCTCTCCCTCTCTTTCATAAGACGTACAATCTTCTCCCTTGATTCGTCATCACCCCTGCTTAACGACTCATAATGCCACAGGTGAGTGGTATTAACCACAACGTTATATAAACCCTTCTCATACAGCGTATAGCATAAATCCACGTCGTTAAATGCCACGGCAAGCGACTCATCGAATCCGCCGATTAAATCAAATGCATCTTTTCTTAACATGAGGCAGGCACCCGTCACTGCCAATACGTTACGGTCCACATCATTCGCATGATCGTAATAAATGCGCTTATCTTCTTTATACTGCAGTTTATGTACGGGACCGAGTCTTAAGTTGGTTATACCGCAATGCTGTATAACCTTGCTTTCGGGATAGTATAACTTGGCACCCACCGCTCCGACATGCGGTTTTGACGCATATTTAAGCATCTTTACAAGCCACGAACCGTCTCTTACCTCGATATCATCATTTAGGAAAAGCAGATATTCGCCCGAAGCCTCCCCTGCAAGCTCATTGCATATGGCCGAGAAATTAAAATCCTGCGGAGAATACAGATATTTCAATGCTTTGAGGTCTGCTTTCGCATCCTTTTTAATCTCGTTGGCAATCTGCTCAATCCTGATTTTATTTTTGGGTGTGCTGCCGTTATCAAGTACGATAATTTCGTATGTTACACCTGTTGTTCTATCCGTTATTGACTTAAGAACCTGCTTAAGTACATCGGGATTGTCTTTTGACGGGATAAGTATGGATACAAGTTCTCCGTTATATTCATATCCGTCTTTATACGAATCAAGATAAAGCGTCTTGGAATAGTCATTATGATAAAGAACATAGTCCACATGTCTGACCTGTTCTCTTGAAAGATCAGCAGTGATCTTAAGGATAAGCTCATATATATCCGTGATATCCGCAGGTATATCCTTACTCTTAACGGCCACTACATTGCCCATGTACATATAACTTGTAAGTGTGTCCGGAGACCACTCGGGACGGAGTATGGGATTCATCCTTACGGTACGGTCATGATTGAATTCATCCTCATCACCATATACCACCACGGCCTCGGGATACTCGTTAAATACGGATATGACCGCATGAAGAGCTCTTTTTGAAAGCTTGTGCCTGTCATTTACAAAGAGCACGACATCCGCAACATACTTAGTCTTTCCGACTTCTTTGTACTCAACAACCTGAACGTCATCCGTATTGGGCAGGGTTCCGGCAAGGTATTCCAGTTCTTTCTGCCTGATCCAGGAGTCATAAGACACATACTGAGCATCAAGTTCAGCCTCATATCTTCTATTCAGTTGTCTGATTCTCGGAGCTTTTATAAGCTCTTTAACGCCTGCAAGCATCTTATTGTATTCTCCGGCTGTCTTATAATCTGATCTTCTTGGATATCTCTTTTTTAAGTGCTTCTGCCATATCTTTGGTGATATTTGCGGCATTCATGCTGACTCTTAGCGTATTGCCCGTACTTCTTACCCTGTCTTTGACTTCAATCACTATACAGGGATCGTCATAGTAGAACAAAAGAAGTTCTCCGTTATCGGAAGGCAGTTTCTTGCCGTTTATATATATTCTCTTATTATCGGATAAATCAAAGCTTTCGCCGTTAAGGGTCACACTCTTAAGAGTAACCATACAATAATCCATCATAGGATCGATACGTACCTTGGCGGCTTTTGAAGGAACCGTAAGTTCAAAATCAATATCGCCCCTGCTGTCATATCTTTCTTTTATAAAGTATGATTCATCTTCACTAAAGCCGCTTCCCGTATCGGTATATATCTGCACCGAGCGCTTTAAGGCATCCTCACCCGTCGTACCCTTTAACCTGTCGGGAGTAATCACGGCGCCGCCTATAAGTTCCCTTAATTCTCCCATACTTAAGTTCTTACCGGTGACGCGCTTCTGGAACGCAACCTCCTTATCTCTTAAGCCTTCAGCCTCATCCGGAGTAAGTTTTAACTTATCTATTATTAATTCATAATTAAATTTGTTGCGATTTTCATCCTCCAAAAGATAGCAATATAACGCTCTGAATGCTATCTCCTTGGTCTGAATCTGCTTGTACTCGGTCCACTCATAATCTATGACCGTCCACTTTGAGTTCATATAGTCGTCCGGTACAAGAATATTGGAGAATACCATATCAAGGTCGGCTATGGGCTTATCTTCACCGTAAGAAATCCTCTTAATGAATTCATCGAACAATGCCGCAAAGCCTTCCGTATCCTCTTTAGCCACGAAGCCGTCGAATATCTCCGATAAAGGTCTTCCGGGAATATAATCGAACTTTATGCCGCTTCCGTCATCCAAAAGCTTACACGGGCAGATATCAAGCATACTTCCTTCATATCTGCTCTTAAGCAGTTCGTAGCTTTTATGCATATTCTGGATATGTTTTGCTCCGTCCTCCGGCGAAAGAGCACGCTTTATTACGTCTTTGCCGCTTATCTGCGTGCATATCTCATACTCAGGCGCTCTGTCGTTGGAATATCTGACGTAATCAATCTCAGGTCTGTCTCCGATTATCAGCATGTATGAATTTGAGAAGAACGGGAAACGCTCCTCATCAAGCAGTCCGTCAAAAACCGCCTTCTCATCAAACAGAAGCAGTCTGTCCCTGTCAAAATTGCGAAGATTGTTGCAAAGTTCTCCCTTATCCGGCAGTCTGTTATCGGAAAACAGTGTCGTCATAAACTTATAATCCGGGTAAGGATAATAAAAATGCAAATCCGTAAGTCCGGCCTTTTTACATATGTCTCTTAATCCCTTATCCGAGAATGTCCTTGCAACACCGCCGTCCTTATAACACTCGATCGAACTGAAATATGTCGAAAGATGATCCTCTGCGCATCCGGACCAGTATTTAAGTCCGTATCTGTTCTCTATCGCTATAGCTATCCTTCCGTCAGGTGCAACGTGCTTTTTAAGGATGTTAAGGAAATCAACGTACGGATCAGCCGTACCGATATAACTCTGTCCGTATTCAAAAACTCCTATAAGGAGCACATAATCGTAATCCGTATCAAGATCCGGCTCTATATCCGTAAAGTTACCAACATTGATTGTGATATTGTCGCAGTCGTCATGCCTGTATGCGTTTATAAGGCTTCTTCTTCTGGAAAGATCGACACAGTCCACCCTTCCCGCTCTTTTAGCCAAAGAACCCGTTATGGCACCACAGCCCGAACCGATCTCCAATACCTTCATGGAACTGTCAATCGGAAGCCAGTCGACAATATTCTCTCTCTGCTTGGACAGATGATAGAGTATCGGCCACTCTGCCTTCTCCTCAATTATCGACGGATATTCCATAACGGAATAAGACCTTACAATATCTAAGATCTCATCCTCAACGGCTCCGTCCGAATATATGTCCTCGCCGGAATAGTGCGCGTAATTCAGTTGTACCTTGCCTATATATTCGTTTTCCATAATTGACTCCGTGTCCACATATCCGACACTTACTTAACTTCCACAACGGAATTCATATCATAGAATCCAACAGTATCTTTATCAGAAATAACCGTTATGTTTATAACATCGTATAATCTGTGATAAACGACAAAGTCGTCTTTTTCGTAGCCGGTAACCCCGAAGGATAAGAGGTATTCTCCGCCCTGGAGATTCATATCCTGGGTAAATGTCACTGTTTTGGTCTCTCCTTTTGATACGGGATTAAGGAAGGCCTTTTCATACATCGTGTTGGTTCCGGTAATCTCGGTTCCCTTAATATTTTTTACAGTAAAGGCAAATATCGGACCCTTTATGTCGGCATTAAAATCAACACTGAATGTGATCGTAAAAGGCTCGCCTTTGATTATCGCTGTTGTCCTTGTACCGTTCTTGTCCGTTATATAATAATCGCGAATAGTGGCGGCACCGTTACCATACTCAAGCAGTTCGGGATTGATGCTTTCGGACACATTCTGCACGGCACCCGAAAGGTTCTGCTCATCCTCTTTATACTGGCCCACAAGCACCTGCTTATAAGCATCTATTATCTCTTTGGGGCCGCCTTCTTTAAGCTTATGGCCTTTGTTAAGCAATACTACTCTGTCGCAGTACTTCGCAATCGACGTCAGGTCATGGCTTACAAATAAAATGGTCTTGCCCATGGCTTTGAATTCTTCGAACTTGTGATAGCACTTGGCCTGGAAGAATACATCTCCTACAGACAAGGCCTCATCAACTATAAGAATCTCGGGATCGATATTGATGGCCACCGCAAAGGCAAGTCTTACAAACATGCCGCTGCTGTATGTCTTACATGGCTGATAGACATATTCTCCGATATCCGCAAAATCAAGGATATCCTGCAGTCTGTCATCAATCTCCTTCTTGGTAAAGCCCATCATCGTACCGTTTAAGTAGATGTTCTCGATACCGTTGTATTCCATGTTAAAGCCGGCACCCAGTTCCAGAAGGGCTGATATTCTGCCGTTGACGCTTATATCTCCCGCAGTGGGCGAAAGCACTCCGGTTATTATCTTAAGAATCGTACTCTTGCCGGATCCGTTGGTGCCTATTATACCTACTGTCTCACCCTTATATATGGTCAGATCCACATCGGTAAGCGCATAATGATCCGTACTGCGGCGCTTCTTAGGATTTATTGCCTCTCTAAACCTGTCGCTCGGTTTTTCATAGAGTCTGTATACTTTTGTTATCTTTTTTGCTTCTATTACTGCTTCCAACTAAGTACCTCTTTACAGTACATCCGCAAAATGCGGCTTCAATCTGTTAAAAAGTGTCGTACCGAGTATAAGTATCACTACGGTAAAACACCAGAAATATATTGTTCCGGGAATATCCTCAAAGAACCAGACCCTGTAGGCTACGGCATCACGATATCCGTTGACAACATATACAAGCGGATTGATGCTTATGATAAGTCTCCATGTCGGGCTTAATGTTTCTATGTTCCAAAGAATGGGAGTTGCCCACATGCCTATCTGCAAAAGTATTCCGATTATCTGTGCTATGTCGCGGAAGAATACCATAACCGCGCTTGTAATATACGAAAGTCCCAGAGTAAGGACAAACGCACAAAAACTGTAATAAATAATCTGAATCGAATATATGCTCGGATAATATCCGTATATGCATCCCATAATTAACATCACACAGATAAAGAACAGATGGATGAATATGGCTCCGAGCACCTTGATTACAGGAAGTATGCTTACATTAAAAACCACCTTTTTGACAAGGTAGTTGTACTCAACCATTGCCGCCGTTCCGTGCGTTAAGGCTTCCTGGAAGAAAAACCAGGGTACAAGTCCCGTCGTCAAAAACAGAACATAAGGTATTACGGTCTCTCTGGGGCCTGACTGCGATCCTGCTCCCATAATAAGGTCAAATACTATGTAATACATCACGATAGTGACTACGGGCTGAATCATAGCCCATACCGCGCCGAGGTAAGAACCCGCATAACGCTTCTTAAAGTCGTTGCATGCAAGCTTCCATATAAGTTCTCTGTTTTTATATAATTCTTTGATCAGTCCGTTAGTCTTCCCGGCCATTTCTTTCTCCGTACATCTTTAACGCGCAGCGCCGCATAAAACGCTTATAATCCCCTCTGTGCCTTATAATCGGCAAGTCCGCTCCACTTGGTATCCTTCTCGGACATAATAAGTTCCATACCCTCGGGAATCGGCCACTCCACACCTATATCGGGATCGTTATATATAATTCCGCCCTCATCATTCGGATGGTAGAAGTCGGTACACTTATAGGCAAACTCCGCATAATCACTCAAAACAAGGAAGCCGTGCGCAAATCCCTCGGGAATATAGAACTGCTTCTTGTTCTCTTCCGATAAGATAACTCCGTAATACTGTCCGAATGTGGGCGAACCCTTCCTTAAGTCGACAGCCACGTCATATACTTCACCCCTTGCCGCTCTTACAAGCTTGGCCTGGGGATGTTCAATCTGAAAATGAAGGCCTCTTAATACGCCTTTCTTCGAAGCAGACTGATTATCCTGGACGAACACCCTGTCTATGCCTGCCTCGTCAAAATCTCTCTTATTGTAGACTTCCATGAAATATCCTCTGCTGTCACCGAAAACAGCCGGGGTTATAACTTTGAGTCCTTCAATAAAACAACTCTCTACCGTATTCTTGCCCATATTATGTCAACCTCTCCCATCATTAGATTTGTTATTCAACCTTAAGAGTACTTAAATTCATATCGACTCTTCCTTCGATACCGTTAATCGAACCTGCCGATGAATACTGCCATATGTCATAGTCTCCGCCGTAAGTCGGTGAATCGTTATATTCCGCAAGCCATATAATATCTTCGGGAACAAACTTTGTGATATCAAGCTTGTTGTTATACCAGTTCTTGCTGGCATATACTCCCGCTTTGTATCCGCTGCTTCTTGCGGTCTCACAGAAGGCTTCGACTATCGCAGACCTTTCGGGAACGCCCAACGGATCCGCCCTTCCGGCTCCGCCTGCTCCTTCCGTATCAATAAAGATCGGATAAGATATCTTATACTGACTTACAAGGCTTACCACCGCACTCGCTTCTTCAACGGCTTCCACCGGATTGATTGCCTGAGTGAAGAAATATACTCCCACGGGAATACCCGCTGCTATGGCGCCTTCTATATTCTCCCTAAACTTAGGATCTTCAACTATCGTTCCGGTCTTGGATCCTCTGTAACCACATCTTATTATCGCAAATGTAACACCGTCGTTCTTAACGGCATTCCAGTCTATATCCTTGTTAAACTTCGATACGTCTATACCGAATGAAGCCGCCTCTTCTTTTCTTGCCGCATTCGTGCCGGCAGTCGTCTCTCCGGCCTCATTGGTCCCCGTATCCTCCTTCATGGCATCAATATCGGCTTCCGTCTTAATTAAGTACGATATATCGGAGATTGTCTTGTATTCAAGCTTTGCCTTGACGCTGCATACAAGAGGCGTACTCGGGATATCAAAACCTTCCATTGCGGCAAGCTTGACTTCATAGTCTCCCGGAGTGAGGTCTTTGACATATATCACTCCGTCCCTGTCATCATCCTTATACTCGCCCACGGTGCCGACCATAACTGTGAAGAACTTGTCTTTCACAAGGTTGCCCGCATCATCCATTATCTTGATCCTTAAATCCTTCTCAACGGAAGATGCGCTTAAGACTATAGGTACGATTCCGGGTTCACCGTCCGATTCCGTCTTCTCGTACTTACCGCCGCCTACAAGCCTTGCGTCAAAGAATGTCTCATCGTACTTCCATGCATCCAGATCACTTCCCTTGATGCGTCCGTCCTTCTCTGCGATATCCTCATCAACTTCCGCCACGGCAGTTGCAGGCTTCTTTTTCTCCTGTCCGATATAGCCGTTTAAAGCAAGGACCAGTATGAAAATAGTCACTGCAAAGAGCGTTACCAGAAGTAACGCTCTCCTAAGCATCTTAGAGTCCATTTGCAACCTCAGTCAGATATTTACCGTATTCAGTCTTAAGTAAAGGCTCGGCAAGTTTAAGCAGTTGCTCTCTGTCTATAAAACCTCTCTTGTATGCGATCTCCTCTATGCAAGAGATATAAAGTCCCTGTCGCTTCTGGAAAGCGCATACGAAATCGCTCGCATCAAGCAATGAATCGTGATTGCCCGTATCAAGCCATGCAAATCCTCTGCCCATAGTCTCGACCTTGAGTTCACCCATCTCAAGATAAGCGTTGTTGACTGCGGTTATCTCAAGCTCGCCTCTGGCCGAAGGCTTAACATTCTTGGCTATCTCTACAACTCTGTTATCATAGAAATACAGTCCCGGAACCGCATAATTGCTCTTAGGCTCCTTGGGCTTTTCCTCTATTGATACGGCGTTACCGTTTTCGTCAAATTCAACCACTCCGTATTCTCTCGGATCCCTGACATAGTATCCGAATATCGTCGCACCTTTTTCTCTTGCTGCCACTTCACGCAACATGCTTGAAAAACTCTGACCGTAGAAAATATTGTCACCGAGCACAAGTGCCACATTGTCATCGCCTATAAAGTCTTCACCTATAATGAAAGCTTCCGCAAGACCGTTGGGCTTCTCCTGAATCTTATATTCAAAATGCATGCCGAGGTCGCTTCCGTCTCCCAAAAGTTCCTTAAAGACCGGAAGGTCCCTTGGAGTTGAGATGATAAGCACATCCCTTATATCGGCAAGCATAAGAATAGATAAGGGATAGTAAATCATCGGCTTGTCGTATATTGGTACTATCTGCTTGGATATTGCCTTGGTAATCGGATAAAGCCTTGTTCCCGAACCGCCTGCAAGAATTATTCCCTTCATAAAACCTCCGTTTCTCTATCAGACGTTGTACATTGTCTCGTAATATTTCTGATAATCACCCGATGTAACATTCTCCATCCAGTCGGTATTCTCAAAATACCACTCTATGGTCTTCTTAATGCCGTCTTTAAACATTGTCTCAGGCTCCCAGCCAAGTTCCGACTTAATCTTATCGGGAGCGATTGCATATCTTCTGTCATGTCCCTTACGATCTTCCACATATGTGATAAGATCCTCGTTAACATGAGCCTTTCTGGGATCTGAATCGCTTAACATATCATGAATGGTGCTTATGATTATCTTGACTATATCTATGTTGTGCATCTCATTGTGACCGCCGACATTGTAGGTCTCAAAGAGTCTGCCCTTTTCAATGACGGTATCGATTGCCTTGCAGTGATCCTTGACATACAGCCAGTCTCTTACATTCATTCCGTCACCGTACACGGGAAGCTTCTTGCCGTTTAACGCATTGTTGATCATAAGCGGAATGAGCTTCTCGGGGAACTGGTAAGGCCCGTAGTTATTGCTGCAGTTCGTGATATTGGCAGGGAACTTATATGTGTCCATATAAGCCTTCACAAGCATATCGGAACCCGCCTTACTTGCCGAATAAGGGCTGTGAGGCGCATAAGGAGTCGTCTCATAGAAGAATGCATTGTCATCATCCGGAAGCGAACCGTATACTTCATCCGTAGAAACATGCAGGAATCTGCATCCTTCTTTAAAGCTTCCGTCGGGAAGTTCCCATGCCGCCTTGGCACAGTTAAGCATAACCGTTGTTCCGATCACATTGGTCTGAACAAAAACTTCGGGATTGCGAATACTTCTGTCCACATGGCTCTCTGCCGCAAAATGAACCACTCTGTCTATATCCGGATTCTCCTCAAAGACTTTCTGTATTGCTGCCTTATCGGTGATGTCAGCTTTAACAAAGGAATAACCCTTTTTATTCTCAACGCCCTTAAGGTTTCCCAGGTTGCCGGCATATGTAAGAGAATCTACATTGATGACACGTATGTCATCTCCGTATTTTTCAAACATATAGTGTATGAAATTGCTGCCGATAAATCCGGCTCCTCCTGTTACCAAATAAGTATGCATATGCCATGCCTCCTTTTATGTGCTTATACTAATATCCGAGATAACTTAAATCCATATCCACGTTACCGCTTATTCCGTTGACTCTTCCCTTACTGGTGTACTGCCAGAGGTTGTATCTGCCGGAATATGTCGGTGTTGTATTGTACTGTGCAAGCCATATCTTCGCATTGCCGATTCCGTTCGGGTTAAAGTTGGAATTGAGCCATGACTTGCTCGCATAAACGCCCGCCGTATATCCGCTGTTGCTTATGGTCTTACAGAAAGCGTTGATAACCGCCGTTCTTGTGTTGTAATCAATTCTGTCTCCGCGGCCGCCGCTGCCTTCCACGTCTAAGAATACGGGATAACTAATCTTGTATCCGCTTATCATGTTAAGGGTCATCGAAGCTTCCTCAACCGCCTCAACCTCATTCACGGCCTGTGTAAAGAAGTATACTCCGACCTTAAGTCCTGCTGCCGTAGCTCCCTTAATATTCTCCCTAAACTTCGCATCCTCGATAAGTCCGCCGGATGTCGATCCTCTGAATCCGCAACGGATTATAACGTAAGATACACCGGAATTCCTGACCTTGTTCCAGTCTATATTGCCGTTAAACTTCGATACGTCTATACCGAGATTACCGCTTCCTGCCTGAAGCACACCGTCTGAATTGAATGTGTACTTCGCACCCTGGATGACCTGTTCTCCCGTAACCTTGTTACCGTTCTTATCAAAGAAATACGTAGAACCGTCAAGTGTCTGCCATCCTGTATAAGAATATCCCGATGCCTCAGTAGACTGCTTATAGAAGGTCTGGTTCGGATTGCTTAAGTAATCACCCGCCGTTGCAGCCTTATAGCTGTCTCCCGACTTAATATATAACTGCGCGCCTCCCGTGGTCTTAAGTGCCGCATCCTTCTTGTATGTAGGAGTAGGCGTGGCCTTGGGTGTGGGCGTGGGTGTAACCACAGGTGAAGGTGTAGGTATGGGCGTAGGTGTCGCTACAGGTGCCGCCGTAGGAACCGCCGTGGGTTCCGCAGCAGGCTCGGGAGTAGGAGTAACCGCTGCCGGATCAGGTGTAGGCTCTGCTGTCGGCTCCGGTGTCACCGTACCTTCACCGCCACCTTCCGGAGTAGGTGTTATCTCTTCAGCAAGAACCTCAGGTACCCATGTGTGTTCCGTAGCCGCAAGGAATCTGTAGTAAATCACATCTATCCAGTCTATTCCCGTAACGGCCGTAGGCTTTGCAATATCCGAAGCACTGACCGCCGTATACTTCGTAGTCGTACCCGTAGCGGTCTTCGTGGACTCAACCCACTCAACCGTATCCGTAAGGGCCGCTTCAACCTGTTCCTTCTTCGCGGTATCCTCTATCGCCACATTGACCTGTGACTCTTTCTTTATCTCATCGGACACATCGATCTTCTTATATTCAAGAGTCTCCTTGACGTTGATCGACTGTGTATCCGAGCCGAAATCATATCCGTCATATCCCTCAAGCGCAACAAGCTTAACCTTCGCATCGCCGTGCTGCATGGGATTGATATATATCACACCGTCCTTATCGTCATCCGTATATGTAGTAGTCTTCTTCTTGGAATCCGTAACCTCGGCCTTAAAAGGAATACCCGCAATCAGCTTATTCGTCTTCTTATTGACGAACTTGATCTTAAGGTCCTTAACAACCGACTGAAGATTCATCGCAACCGTAACGGTTCCGGATGTCTCATCTTCCTTCTCCTCGTATTCCGTGAAGATGGAATCTTCTTCCTCGTCTATATCGCCGACTTCATCTTTCTGCGCCGAAGCAAGCAAAACGCCCTCTCCTGCGGTACCGATCATTGAAAGATTGTCTCCTATTGCGGCGAACTCTCCAATCTTTTTCTCATTGGCCTTCGCACCCAAAAAGATATTGACCACAACTATGGCAACGACCAAAACCGCAACGCCTGTGCCTGCTACGAGATAATCAAGTCCCGTAAGCTCTCTTAAGCGCTTCGATACCTTCTGTGAAAAAGTAAGAGGTCTGGTCTTCTTCCTGCCGGATGGTGCCGCCTTTTTGTGCGAACTGTGCGATGCATGCGAACTGTGTACCGCGCCTGCTGCATGTGCGCTATGTGCGCTGTGCTCGCCATGTGTGACCTTCCTGTGCTCTTCCGTATGATAAGACGCACTCTTGGCAGTTCTGTGAGCCTCTGCGGGTCTTGCAGCCTTATGCTCCTTAACCTCCACTGCCTTCTTCTTGGGCTCATCATACATTGCATCGGAGTATCTGCTTTTCTTAACATCCTTCGCAGCCTTATGAGCCTTCTCGCTTACCGCATGCTTCTCACTCTTAACAGGCTTTGTGCTCTTGTGAGGCTTTGAGCGGCTTGCACTCTTAACCTTTCTTACTTCACCGTCTTTGATCTTATGTGCCTGATGTTGCGTCCGGTGGTGATCCGGTGCAGCCTTCCTTGTCGCATTTGAATGACTCTTCTTAGGCCTTGCGATATCCTCGCTGCCTATCGAATCATATTCGGCAAGCATATCCGCAACATTGCTTTCACTCGACGCATAGCTTTCAGC
>JAFYBE010000017.1 GCA_017540355.1 Lachnospiraceae bacterium
ATATGCCTAAAAAGACATCTCCCGGTCTGCCGAATCCGTATAACTGCTGGGCAAATACACCAAGGCCGTCGACATCATTTATATATGCTGTGGTAAGGGCTTCATGAGCAACAAGAGGAATAGCCATAAGGCTTCTTTCAAGATTATTGGAAAGATTCTCTCCCCTTACAGGATCGATGGACTTAAGCTTTTCTGCAAATTCGGCAGGAACAGGTCTTGCCGTCATAAAACGCTTCATAAGCTCACCCGCAATATGTTCGGCATCTGCAGCACTTCCGCCATTGCCGGCGATAAGGATCTTGTGATCAGTCTTATAGCAATCCTTCATGATCTCATAAGCCCCGATGACGGAATCTCTGCACTCCGCAAGTACAGGATATCTCCCGATCAAAGTGTCAACATGCTTCACTACTCTTTCCTGCATAGTAATTCTCCCTTTACATCGCACCCTTATGCGAGAAGATCGCACCAAATGTCTTAAACAATATCCAGAGATCCAGGCCTAAGCTCCAGTTAGCGATATATTCTGTATCGAGCCTTACTACTTCCTCGAAGTCAGTGATCTCGCTTCTACCGCTTACCTGCCACATTCCGGTGATACCGGGCTTAACAGCCATCCTTGCACGGTGATGGAAGTGATACTTCTCATATTCGTCAAGCGTAGGAGGTCTTGTGCCTACAGTTGACATCGTTCCTGCAAGTACGTTAAAGAATTGCGGGAATTCATCAAGGCTTGTTCTTCTGATGAATTCACCGATACCAGTTTTCTTTGTGCCGTCGGGAAGGATCTTATTGCCGATGATCCTCGGATCGAAGTCCATCTTGAACATCATTCCGTCCTTAACGCGGTTCTGCTCCATAAGATCCTGCTTCATATCCTCCGCGTCCATTCTCATTGAACGGAGCTTGTAGATCTTAATATGCTTGCCGTTCTTACCGATCCTTTTCTGCTTAAAAAGGATCGGACCGGGCGACTGTATCTTAATTATTGGTCCTACAATCAGCATAATGAGGAGCGCAAATACGCTGCCAATAAGTCCTGCAACGATATCGAAAAGTCTCTTGGCTAATGCCTGAACAGGTGTAGCATAATTGATTGCTGTTGTGAGGACTGTAGTTCCGCCGATCTTTTCAGAGAATCTCTTAACGCCGGAGCGGCTCATATTAGGCACATGATAATGAGTAGGCACCGCCATGGTCGCACATGCATCCATGAGTCTTACTACTTTGATATCGTTGATCGGCGCATTGATATAAACTGAATCGATCCACTCTTTGGCAATATATGTTGCAGCCTTTTTCATATCAGTAACAACGGGTATACCATGAATGCTGTCAGTATATGAGCCCTCAAGAATAACCAATCCTACGATTTCATATCCAGCCTGCTTGTCATTTAATAATCTGGTAAGGATCTCATCAGCAGTATCTATTGTCGTAACAACCAGCATGTTGTTTCTCTCTCTTCTAAAGTTCGTATGCTTGAGCATGTATTTCCAAAGCATCCTCGCACCGTATCCGAAAAGGACATAGAAAACGAATGTGAGACCCAAAACGAGTCTGGAATAAACATCGCCCAACTGAGACGAGAAGAAATAGATAAGTACTACGGCAAGGACCATGATGCTGTGCTTAATATGTTCAAAAGCTTCGCGCAATTCCCTGCGCTTGATAACATCATGGAGTGAGTTATTAAGGACGATAACGAGAATATCTGCAAAAAAGAGCAAGACGCCAAGGTTCCTGTACTCGCGCTGAGAATAGACCCATCCGTGATTGCGGATGAAATATCCCAGCATGTAAGATGCCTGGAGCATAATCAGGTCCAGCACCATAAAGTCAATATGCTTTGACCATCCTTGTGCGTTTCTCTTATACACTATTTTTCCCTCTGCTATTGTTATTTCCGTAATCAGTACCGTTATCAGAGTATGCTTCGCTATGGAGTCAAATAACTCCCTTTTAAGCTTCGTCTGACAACTTAATCAAATGCAACGCGCGCGGCGGCGACGATTACGGATGTTTAAGTCTGTTGTTCATTAAGCCGTTGCAGGCTTCTTGTCGATTATCTCAAGACCTACCTTGATCTCTCTGGGGCCGCCCATGAAGTCAGCCTTAATAATTGCAATGCGCTTATGGCGGTTGATCTTGATGATACAGCCCTCGAGTCCGTGAAGAGGTCCTCTCATGACAATAACCTTATCGCCTTCGATAACACCTATCGACTCCTG
>JAFYBE010000018.1 GCA_017540355.1 Lachnospiraceae bacterium
CTTCTATTGCACATGATACAACTGCACCCGATGCATCGACAGGTCGCCCCGATAACATGTATTCCGAGGGGTTAGGTACTTCAGTCAGTCCCTCGTTTTTCATCTCAAAGACACCCATCTCGTTGGTGGAACCGAATCTGTTCTTAACACCGCGAAGGATTCTGTAGGATGCGTGCCTGTCGCCTTCAAAGTATAGGACCGTGTCTACCATGTGCTCAAGCACTCTGGGACCGGCCACTGTTCCTTCCTTGGTCACATGCCCCACTATGAAAACAGATACGCTCTGCTCTTTGGCCATGCGCATGAGTATCGATGTTGCCTCACGAACCTGTGACACACTGCCTGCTGCCGCGTCTAAATTATCGCTGTACATCGTCTGGATTGAATCGATAACGACTACCTTGGCACCGCTTCTTTTGACCTGATTGACAATGTTCTCAAGGTTGGTCTCGCACAATAACTTAAGGTGCTCGTTCATCTGTCCGATTCTTACGGCACGTAGCTTAATCTGTCTTAGGCTTTCCTCACCTGAGATGTATAATACCTCTATTCCGTTGTCCGAGAGATTCTTGCAGACCTGCAGAAGCAGGGTAGACTTGCCTATACCGGGATCTCCGCCCACAAGTGTCAGCGACCCCGATACAATACCGCCGCCTAACACTCTGTCGAGTTCCCCTATGCCTATGCATATCCTGTTATCGTCGTCTAAGGATATCTCTGATACCGTCACGGGAGCAGAGTCGTTATCGTTCCTTTTAAGGCCCGATGCACGGCTGCTCCTCCCTTTATCAACCTTCTCCTCGACCATAGTATTCCACGCTTTGCATGCGGGACACTGGCCCGTCCACTTCGTGGACTCATATCCGCATTCATTGCAGAAGAATACACTTCTTATATTGCTTTTCGCCATATTAATCGCGCTGAATCTTAACTTCCACGGGCGTTCCGGAAAGTTCAACGTTAAAGCTTAACTTACCGCCCATTCCTGTCTTCATCTTACCTGCACTTACGCCACCGACTACGACTTCGTACTCGACTTCTTCCTGTAAGCCTACGGTTATCTGAGCATCCTCATCGCCCTCTACCTCAAAAGACACACCCTTGTCGGTCTCATTGAAGCGGTACACGCTTGTACCCGGTACGGATTCGTATGCAAGCATTCCGTTCTTCTCAAGCTTGGTCATGGGCTTGTATGTCTTGACCTTCATGAGATTGCCGCCGTACTTAAAATCCTCAAGCTTAGCCTTCTCATTTAACTCATGATTACCGAAGCTTAAGCTTCCGTCCTGTTCCTTGCGCAATAATTCACTTACTGCCATCTTAGTGATCCTCCATCAATAATATGTTGAATATATTCCGTCAGACGGCCTTCGCCGTCGCTTATCTCTTAATATGATAGTCAGTTCTTAACCTTGAAGGTCACCTTGCCGTTAATGTAACTTACGGTTACCTTATCGCCGGGCTTGATATTCTTAAGAAGTATCTCCTCGGCAAGCTTATCCTCTATCTCAGTCTGGATGGCTCTCTTAAGAGGTCTTGCACCCATCTTAAGGTTGGAGAACTTATCGACTATATACTTCTTGGCCGTAGCCGAAAGCGTAAGGGATATATCCATCTGCTCCTTACATCTGTCGCTTAAGTTGCCGGCCAAAAGAGTTACGATGGACTTCATATCGTCCTTCGTAAGCGTATGGAATACCATGATCTCATCGATACGGTTAAGGAATTCAGGCTTAAACATCTTCTTAACCTCTTCCATAACACCTGTTTTCATACGCTCGTAGTCTTTGTTCTCGCTCTTGCCCGTATCAAATCCAAGATTCTTGGGCTCGACTATCTTCATGGCTCCGGCATTCGAAGTCATGATTATGATCGTATTCTTAAAACTTACCTTGCGGCCCTTGGCATCGGTTATATGACCGTCGTCAAGTACCTGCAGAAGTATGTTAAACACATCGGGATGTGCCTTCTCTATCTCATCAAAAAGAACTACGCTGTAAGGATTACGTCTTACCTTATCCGATAACTGCCCGCCGTCTTCAAAGCCTACATATCCCGGAGGCGAACCGATCATCTTGGATACGGTATGGCTCTCCATATACTCAGACATATCCACTCTTATAAGTGCATTCTCCGAACCGAACATCGCCTCGGCCAATGCCTTACTAAGCTCTGTCTTACCTACACCCGTAGGGCCTAAGAATAAGAACGAACCGATGGGACGCTTCGGATCCTGTAAGCCTACCCTGCCTCGTCTCATGGCCTTGGCAAGTGCCTCGACCGCTTCGTTCTGTCCGATAACACGCTTATGAAGTATGCTTTCGAGCTTAAGCAGTCTGCTTGATTCCTTCTCTGTAAGCTTAGATACCGGAATCTTGGTCCATGACGCAACTACCGCAGCTATCTCATCTTCGCCTACACAGTACTGCTTCTTACGCGCATCGGACATCGCCCTTTTTCTGATTCTGTTAAGCTTCTCTATTAACTTATCTTCCTCTGCTTTAAGTTCTCCGGCCTGTGTAAAGGCTTCTATCCTTATTGAACGCTCTATCTGCTTATCGATCTTGGCAATCTCTTCCTCAAGTTCCTTAATCTTGCTTGAGTCTCCGGTTACACCAAGCTTAACCGAACTTGCCGCCTCATCGATAAGATCGATCGCCTTATCGGGAAGATTCCTGTCATTGATATATCGTGACGAAAGTCTGACTGCTGCCTCTATTGCTTCATCTGTAATCGTCACCTTATGATGTTCTTCATATTTGTACGCTATACCTTTAAGTATGCGTATGGATTCTTCTTCAGAGGGTTCGGTTACATCCACGGGCTGGAATCTTCTCTCAAGTGCGGCATCTTTTTCCACGTACTTGCGATATTCGGCCATTGTGGTCGCACCGATAAGCTGTATCTCACCTCTTGCAAGCGAGGGCTTCATTATATTGGAGGCATCGATCGACCCCTCTGCTCCGCCCGCTCCTATAAGCGTATGTATTTCATCGAGGAATAAAAGGACATTGCCATCTTCTATGACTTCCTTCATGACCTTTTTGATTCTCTCCTCGAATTCACCCCTGTACTTACTTCCGGCTACCATTCCGGATAAATCCAGGGTTAAAAGTCTCTTATCCTTAACCGTATCGGGCACCTCGCCCTGTACGATCTTCCTTGCCAAGCCTTCAACGATGGCGGTCTTACCTACGCCCGGCTCGCCGACAAGGCAGGGATTGTTCTTGGTCCTGCGGCTTAATATCTGTATCACTCGCTTGATCTCTTCATCTCTGCCTACAACGGGATCCAGCTTATCCTGACGCGCAAGTGCCGTAAGATCCCTGCTGTACTGCTCAAGCATCGAGTGTCCGCCCTTTTTTTTGTTCTGACCCTTTTTAATCTCTTCAGCGGCAAGTCTGCCGTCCTCACCCATGGCAACAAGTACGTCAACATATAACTTCTGCAGACTGATGCCTATGGTTGTTAAGAGTCTTGCACCGACATTCTCGCCTTCGTTTATTATAGCAAGCAGAATATGCTCGGTACCTATGTACATACTGTTATACTTTAATGCCACGGCCTCGGCTTCATTAAGTACTGACACGGCTCTCGGCGAATAACCGCCGCGTTCCGCTATGGTCGTACCCGTCTCCGGAGCCACAAAATCCCTGATGAGTTCTGTAACAGATTCCTCATCTGCGCCGTTCTGCATAAGGACTTTGGCAGCCACGCCCGTATTCTCTTGTATAAGGCCCAAAAGTATATGCTCTGTACCCACATAACTCTGGTGCAGCCTTTTAGCTGCCCTTTCTGCCATGTGTAATGCCGTACGGGCCTTGTCGGTATAATCAAGTCTCACAGTATTACCTCCGGTTAATCCGGCTTGTATTAATTCTCAAGATCAAGGAATTCGAATTCCATGTCATCATCGATGTCCATAAGGCTTCTTGATGACCATGTCTCCTCGCTTGCTCCTCTTCTCTGAGGTGCTGATGAAGGAGCTACGGAACGTGTTCTTCTGACGGGACGGGTGTATACTTCACTCTCCTCTTCCTCGTCTTCTTCCTCATCATCCTCGTAGTCGTCTTCGTCTTCATAATCATCATGGCTCTTTCTCTTCTTGCCAAAGCCAAAGCCTTTCCTGCCTCTGCCTCTGCCTGCAGAACGCGACTCCTCTTCCTCATCCATCTCTTCTATATCTTCTTCGTCTTCATCGTCCTCATATCCTTCGTCGATGTCGTCGAAGTCTTCGTAGTTATCTCTTAATCTGAATAAGAGGATTGCGATACCGATGATAAGCAAAAGCATTATAACAGCCATAACGATTATGACTATCTTCATTGTCTTAACCTGCTCGGTATTGTCAACAACCATGTTCTGGCTCTGCTCCATAACTGCCTGGATATTGTTGATGCTCTGCTTTGTTCCTCTTATATGGTCATATAAGAACCACTCGTCTACGCCTTCGCTGTTGGATTCGTATCTTACCTCATAATCGGTATTGACTACGGGTTCGGGCTCTTCAACTGTCTCGGGTTCTTCAACCGTCTCAGGTTCAAGATCCGCTACCGTAGATGTAACCTCAAGGAAGTCTGATCTGATAAATCCGTCAACGTTCTTGCCGTCAGTTTCGTAATTGATCTTATACCATAACTTGCCTTCGGAATCCGTTGCTTCACCATTGACCGAAAGCTCCTGTCCGTTCTTGGCAGAACCTACCTTATTGGACTTTGTTGAAGCATTCTCTCTTACAGTAACCGTGTCTGCCGTAACTGTTGCAGAGAGTGCCTCCGAATCAACAACCTCCGCAGGCTCTTCCTTCTTGGTCTCTGTCTTAGTCTCGGTCTTTGTCTCTTCTTTCTTAGTCTCAGTCTTTGTCTCTTCTTTTTTGGTCTCTTCCTTCTTCTCTTCGGTCTTGGTAGCCGATGAATCCGTCGATGTTGTGGAAGAAGCACTTATATTGCCGTCGGGAGTTGATACAAGATCGGCTCTTATATAACCTGTTGTATTACCTTCAACCTTAACCTCATACCAGGTATATCCGTCGGAAGCTGTCTTCTCTCCTACAACCTCAAGTACCTTACCCTTATCGACGCTTGATACGGGCTCTGAAGAAGTGCTTGCGTCCTTACGGATTCTGCACGAAGGTCCGTCCGTGACCGTAACCGTTGCAGCCAATGCATATCCGGCTTCTGCACCGAATAAAGTAATTCCGACTGCAAACGCTACTATTGTCAGCATCATCTTGAAACTTTTTTTCATAACAATCTCCATTCCTTTTAGTTCTTGTCCCTACATACTGTCTTAATATCTTACTGTATTGCTTTACAAAATCCGGTCTTAAGCCTCATCTATAGCTTTTCCGATGTCATTCCTCTTATACTTGCCTTCAAAGTCAACCCACTCGGTTGCTTCGTAAGCTTTCTTCCTGGCATCTTTAAGGTCAAACCCCTTGGCCGTGATACCGAGTACTCTTCCGCCGTTTGTCAAAACCTTGTCTCCGTCAAGCTTGGTGCCAGCGTGGAAGCAGAAGTAATCATCTTTGCCGTCAAATGCATCAAGGCCTGTTATAACCTTGCCCTTCTCATACTTAACGGGATATCCCGCACTTGCAAGCACAACGCACACTGCGGCGTTATCTTCAAATTCAAGATTGATATCCTCAAGTCTTCCGTCAACGCATGCTTCCATGACATCAAGTATATCATTCTTCATCCTCGGAAGTACAACCTGAGCCTCGGGATCTCCGAATCTTGCATTGTACTCAAGAACCTTCGGTCCTTCGGGTGTAAGCATGAGTCCGAAGAAGATGACTCCCTTAAATTCTCTTCCCTCAGATTTCATTGCATCGACTGTAGCCTGATATATGTTCTTCTTGCAGAACTCATCGACTTCCTTCGTATAGAAAGGACTGGGTGAGAATGTACCCATACCGCCGGTATTAAGTCCCGTATCGTTATCTCCGGCTCTCTTATGATCCTGAGCCGAGGTCATGATCTTGATTGTCTTGCCGTCAGTAAATGATAAAACGGATACTTCTCTTCCGGTCATGAACTCCTCGATAACCATCTTGGAACCGGCATCACCGAACTTCTTATCAAGCATGATCTCCTTGGCACCTTCAAGTGCTTCGTCAAGCGTATTGCATATAAGCACGCCTTTACCGAGTGCCAGACCGTCCGCTTTTAATACTATCGGCATCTTTGCATTCTTAAGATAGGCCACTGCCTCATCATAATCATCAAAATTCTCATAAGTCGCCGTAGGAATGCCATATCTCTTCATCAGATCCTTTGAAAATGCCTTGCTTCCCTCAAGGATAGCCGCATTCTTCCTCGGTCCGAATGTCTTAATACCCGCTTCTTCCATGCGATCCGTAAGTCCCCCGACCAAAGGATCGTCCATTCCTACTATACAGAAATCAATCTTCTCCTTTTTTGCAAAGTCTGTAAGCTTGTCAAATTCCATGGGGCCGATGTTGACACAGGTTGCAATCTTAGCTATGCCCGCATTGCCGGGTGCACAGAAAAGTGCGTCCGTTCTCTTACTCTTAGCCACGCATGTGCAGATGGCATGTTCTCTGCCACCGCCGCCTACTACAAGTACTCTCATCTGTTCATTCCTTTCGCTATCATGTCTATCGCCTTGGGCAGGATAATCCATTCAGCCTGCTCCATTACTCTCCTTTGAAGTACCTCAGGAGTATCATCCGGCAGTACCCTTACGGGCTCCTGTAAGATAATCGGACCCGTATCGGTTCCTTCATCCACGTAGTGCACGGTTGCTCCCGTCACCTTAACTCCTCTTTCAAGCGCCTTCTCATGAACATGCAGGCCGTAAAAACCCTTACCGCAGAAAGAAGGAATAAGTGAAGGATGAATGTTGATTATCTTATTCCTGTACTTTTTAACCATAGCTTCGGGGATATTCACAAGGAATCCCGCAAGAACTATTAAATCAGGATTGAATTTATCAACACCTTCCAAAAGAGCCTCATTGAAACTTTCTCTGTCGGGATAATCCTTGGGGCTTATGCATACTCCCTTGATTCCCGCATTCTCGGCTCTTTTAAGTGCGTAGGCATCCTTGTTGTTGCTTATGACTCCGGCAATCGACGTATTCGATATCTTACCGTCTGCTATTCCGTCGATTATCGCCTGAAGATTAGTGCCTCCGCCCGAAACACATACGACTATGTTCATCATACAAGCTCTACCTCTTTGTTGCCCTTTACTATCTCACCGACAACAAATGCCTTGTCTCCGGCCTTCTCAATGGCTTTGATTACGTTCTCGGCATCAGCCTTATCAACTGCCAAAACCATTCCCAATCCCATATTATAAGTGTTATACATCATTCTGTCATCTATTCCGCCCGTTTTCTGTAAAAGTTTAAAGATAGGCGGTATAGGATAGCTGTCAAGCTTAATCTTCGCATTCACTCCGTCGGGAAGCATACGGGGAATATTTTCATAGAAACCGCCGCCCGTGATATGCGAACATCCCTTAACGGTAAGTCCCGCTTCCTTCACATTCTTAAGAGCCTTTACATATATCCTTGTGGGACGAAGCAGAGCCTCTCCCAATGTCTCTCCGAGTTCATCATAATAGGTATCAAGACTCTCTTTTGTCATCTCAAATACCTTGCGTACAAGTGAGAATCCGTTGCTGTGAACGCCCGTTGAAGATATTCCTATAAGCACGTCGCCTTCGGCTATGTTCTCACCCGTGATCATGTCCTTACGGTCCACAACGCCTACCGTAAATCCTGCAAGGTCGTACTCATCTTCAGGCATAAGACCCGGATGCTCGGCTGTCTCACCGCCGATAAGTGCGGCATCCGACTGTCTGCATCCCTCTGCAACACCCTTAACTATTGCGGCAATCTTCTCGGGGATGTTCTTGCCACAGGCTATGTAATCAAGGAAGAATAACGGTTCTCCGCCGGCACATGCCACATCGTTGACACACATTGCCACGGCATCGATACCTATCGTATCATGCTTATCCATAAGGAAGGCAAGCTTAACCTTTGTTCCGCATCCGTCCGTTCCGGATAAAAGAATGGGATCCTCCATATTCTTAATCTTGGCAAGCGAGAAAGCTCCGGCGAACCCTCCGAGACCTCCTATAACCTCATCTCTGAGTGTGGTCTTAACGTACTCCTTCATCAGTTCTACGGACTTGTATCCCGCCTCAATGTCAACTCCGGCTGTCTTATAATCCAGTGCCATATCTCCTCCTAATTATATAAAGATTACTTTGTAAAGTTCTTGTATCCTGTCTCTTTAAGCTTCTTGTCCTTGGCTACGACCTGGTCCTTAAGGCCTTCTTTGTACTCAACAAGCTTAGCTTTTAAATTATCATCGCTCATGGCAAGCATTCTTGCCGCCAAAAGACCCGCATTGGCTCCGCCGTTAATTGCAACGGTGGCTACAGGTATGCCCGAAGGCATCTGAAGTATGGAATAAAGTGCATCAGTACCGTTAAGTGCTCCGCCGCCCATGGGGATTCCGATTACCGGAAGCGGGAAAATAGCCGCACACATTCCGGGAAGATGAGCCGCCATGCCTGCGCCGGCGATTATAACCTTAATACCTCTTGACTCCGCATTTTTAGCATATTCAAAAAACTCATCGGGCTCTCTGTGCGCAGAGATTATATTCATCTCAAAGCCCACGCCCAGCTTCTCCAAAATATCCGCTGCCTTGCTCATAATCGGCATGTCGGAATCGCTTCCCATTACTATGCTTACCTTAATCTCGTTATTCATTGTCAAGCTCCTTATTCAACTCCTCCGTACCCTTAAGTACGAATCTTCCGTCTCTTATTATATTGATCTCTTCACCCGATGCGCTGACTCCGTATAGTCTGTCAAGCTCATCGTATTCTATCGTGATATCAGTGTGGCATCCGAAATATGCCTCTGTCGGCTTATCGTTACGCTGCGCCGATATGCTGTTCTCCCTGGCCACTATCGCCTTGCCGTCAGGATTATATGTGACCATGTCCTCTTCATGAGAATAGCAGGTATCTCCAAGTGCAAAATGCGGTCCCGTCTTCTCTGCGATAAGGATCGGCATGACGCTTTCAAGATTGTATCTCTTCATCATCATATATGCCGTAGTATTCGTACCTATCGCAAATTCACCGATCGGAAGCGTCTTATGTGAGAACAGCAGGTACTTTTTGATGTATTCCTCATTATCCTTCTTATCAGGATAGTTCTCACAGGAATAGTCCGTGACCTTGCCGTCTTTAAATCTAAGCCTTAAATCCTTAAAAGGCATCTCGTTAAGATATACGTTCTTAACGTGAAGCAGGCCTTCACTGCCTTCAAGCACGGGTGATGTGAACACCTCGCCCACGGGGATGTTGACATCCGCCACGCAGTTCTCAAATATCGTCTCTTTGGCCGGGTCTTTAAGCTTCCACAGATTGATCTTAAGATCCGTCTCATTGCCGTTACGGCCTTTTATCATAACGTAATCCGCTTTATCAAGACTGTCCGTTATCGTCTGCTGTATATCGCGGTACAATGTATAATCCAGCGTATTAAGCCTTACGGTCTCCTTAAATATCGCCTCGAAATCCTTACCTATGGCAGGTGTGGGGAAGGCTATTATCGTAAAGCTTCTCTCCTCGCCTTTGACATATTCGTTAAGTATGTCAACAGACCTTACGGTATATTCGGCAAAGAGCTTATTCATCTCATCATCAGGCTTAATAACGCTTTGCTTAACCGCAAGTTCTGTCGGCTTCTCGCCGAAGACCTCTATTACGGCCGGTCCGCCAAAGCCCGAAGTCTGTATCTTACGTTCTTCCAAAGAATTCTTAAAACAAGTGAGCCTGTGCTCAAGCATCTTCTTATCAAAGAACAGTACCCTGTCATTCTCATGATCGGCTTCAAACTGCTTATTGGCTATTGTCGAGAAATATCCGACTTTGACAAGCTTTCTTCCGGCAACAAAACTCGGCTCGCTTCTTCTTAATGAAACATCAAGGCCATGATTCTTAAACAGTTCGGCCGCTTTTTTTACGACCCGCTCGAATCCGAGACAATACCTGACTTCCGTGAGGTTTTTAATACTGACATCCTTGCCCGTTACTTCAAAGCCCTTGATGTAGCCCTCTACATATACCGAAGCCATGGACTCTATATCTTCCGTCGGAAGTGAAGCAAGGTACTCTGCCGTCTTAATCTCGTTATCGCTTATGTATTCTCCGTAATCATAAAGATAGGATGTATCAGTAAGATCGGCGTTTTCTATTATCCTGCCGGCAACACCGTTATCTTTACAATACAGGCTTTCGGCACTGTGGTCAGTCATATCCTTCGAATGATCGAAGGCGTAATCCTTGTATATCGCAAGAATCTCTTCTGCCGCTATCTCATTGCCATCAAGCTTCTCAGCCTCGTATGCACCATATAGTTCAAGGAAAAGTCCCAGTCTTATAACAAGCGAATATATATCCGACTCATAAGCATAACTTATCATCGACACAAGCTCTGCATATATCGCAGAAAGCACTCTGCCGATGTCCGTACCAAAGTGTGCCGTGGCAACATCCGGATTAAGAAAGCTCTTATCGTATCCGGCAGGCACTATATTACGGTAGAGTCTGTCGATAAATGCCTTCTTCTCAGCAGCCGGAAGCTTATCATATAATCCTGTCTTAACCGATTCATATACTTCTATAACATCTGTTATGAATGCAGTTACTTCGGTAAAATAGCAACTCCAGGCATCATCACCCTTAAGCTCGTCCTTAAGGTCCGATATTCTGTTTTTCAACAGGTCATATATAAGCTCCTGCATAAAGTATTCCGCTTATTCCCATTATGGCAATTATATTGAGCAGTATTCCGATATAGGCGAATATATAGAATCTCTCAGATTCCTGTCTTCCGATAAGTCCTAAGACTATACCGATAAAAGAAAACAGGAGTATAAGTACGCAGGCCGCTGCGTAACGGAGCGGCGCCTGACCGCCTCTGTCATATGTATTATATATGGCATAGGCTATCGATGCCAAGTCCAAAATGCCCAATATTGTAGACATTATTCCCTTATTTGTGTGCTGTTTATCGGTATAAATATACTTACGCGAGAACATTAGCCCCATACTCCGCATAATATGCATCTATTCGTGATTTAATCTCATCATCTATCACGATCCTGCCGCCTACTTCCCTGTTATAAAGATACTCGGTAACTTCAGCCATATTGACGATGGCACCGGTCTCAAAGCCGTAGAGGTCCTTGATCTCCTTAAGAGCACTGCCCTCTCCCTTACCTTTCTCCATTCGATCCAAAGAAACCATAAGGCCGAGTATATTCACATCGCCGACCGCCTTGATGATCGGAACGGTCTCCTCCATAGACTTGCCCGATGTGGTCACATCCTCTATGATGACAACCTTATCGCCGGGCTTAATAACGCTTCCCAAGAATATGCCGACATCCCCGTGATCCTTGATCTCCTTACGGTTGGAACTGTACTTTATATCCTTGCCGTAAAGCTCCTTATAAGCCATTACGGTGGCTACGCTTAATGGTATGCCCTTGTATGCGGGTCCGAACAAAACATCAAAGTCATCACCGTAGCTCTCATGGATTGCCTTAGCATAGTACTTACCGAGTCTGCTTAACGCATCTCCCGTTACATACGCTCCTGCGTTCATAAAAAACGGAGACTTCCTTCCGCTCTTAAGTGTGAAATCACCGAACTTAAGAACGTTCTGCTCTACCATAAACTCAATAAATTCCTGCTTGTATTCCGTCATCTTAACCTCTCTCTGTATCCTTATATCTATAATCCGTATTCCTTATCTTAAGGCCGATGCTATATCTTCCTTCATATCCTTAACCGCAGCAAGCGCAGCCTCTGCAAAGCCCTCTTCCTTATATGAAGCATACTTCTCATTCTGGTACGCACCGATTATTCCTCTTGAAGAGTTGATGATCGCACCGAGTCCGTCCTCATTAAAGAAGTGTACGAGGTCACTGCCCTTACCGCCCTGTGCTCCGTATCCGGGAACAAGAATGAAACTCTTGGGCATGAGCTTTCTTAATATCTTGCCCTGCTCGGGATATGTGGCACCGACAACTGCTCCGATATAGCTGTACTCATCACCCATAACCTCATCGGCAAGCTTGGCAACATTCTCTGCGACAAGCTCATATAAAGGTCTGCCGTCTATGAGTCTGTCCTGATACTCTCCGCTGCTGGGATTCGATGTCTTAACAAGGATAAATATTCCCTTATTGTGCTCTTTGCAGACATCCGCAAAAGGTCTTATTCCGTCAGAACCAAGGTAAGGATTGACCGTTGCGAAATCCGCATCGAAAGGTCTTAACCTGCTTCCGCCGACACTCACTTCGCCGAGATGTGCATCGGCATATGCCGCACTTGTGGAACCGATATCGCCTCTTTTGACATCGGCGATTACCGTAAGTCCCTTCTCCTTACAGTACTTAACGGTCTTAAGATATGCGTTAAGTCCGGGAATCCCGTATCTCTCATACATCGCTATCTGAGGCTTAACCGCCGGTATGTATTCATACAGGGCATCTATAAGACCCTTATTGTATTCCCATATTGCTTCACCCATTGCCTCGAGTGTCTCGCCCTGCTCTCTGATATGCTTTGCAATAATATAATCAGGAATTAACTTCTCTGTCGGGTCGAGTCCCACAACTATGGGTGCATTTTTCTTCTTGATGTCGCTTATAAGTTTGTTGATCATATTAGTATTCCTCTTGACGGCAAAGGGGCTAAAGGTATAACGCCCTTAGCCCGATTGCATGTAACTCTATTAAATTACAGGTGGTAGCTTATGTAATTCATCTTATCTGACCGCCATGTTGCGCTCATTGGCGTACTTCTTGATATTGCCTGCTCCCACATACTTGGTGTACTCACCGTTGTCTATGACTACTAAAGTAGGTGCCTGCATTATCCCGTAGCGGGTAGCAAGTTCCATGTTCTCCTCGGCATCTATCGGGATGTAACTGTCGTTCTTAAGGTATTCCTTCGCAAGCTTGCAGTTCGGGCAAGTCTTGGTGGTGAAGAGATACTTAACATCCGAAGGTGCTTCAACATCCACCGTCACATCCTTCTCGTAATCGGAAAGTGTAACAACGGTGCTTACCGGCCTCTTAAGTGATGAATGCTCTATATCGTACTCTGTTCTGTTAGCGTACTCCTGAAGCTTACCGTCGTTCCAGTTCTGTACGGGTCTGTAGTATCCCGTGATACGGCTGTATACTTCTGTAGGCGATCCGCAGTGAGGACATACATTCTGCTCACCGTTAAGGTATCCGTGTTCCTTACATATAGAATATGTAGGAGACAATGTGAAGTAAGGAAGTCTGTAATTCTCAGCTATTGTTCTAACAAGACCTGCAGCTGCCTTCCAGTCGGGAAGCTTCTCACCAAGGAACGCATGGAATACGGTTCCTGATGTGTACAATGTCTGAAGCTCATCCTGTATATCAAGCGCATCGAATATATCCGTCGTGTAATCAACGGGAAGATGCGATGAATTCGTGTAATAAGGTGTATCTCCTGCCTTACCTGCCGTCTTGATCGAAGGATACTGCTTCCTGTCATGCTTGGCAAGTCTGTATGAAGTACTCTCGGCGGGTGTAGCCTCAAGGTTATAGAGGTCTCCGTACTGCTCCTGATAATCAGACAGACGATTCCTCATATGATTAAGAACTTCCTTGGTGAATTCCTGAGTTCTGGGATCCGTCATATCGGCTCTTAACCAGTTCGCATTAAGACCAACCTCATTCATACCCACAAGTCCGATTGTAGAGAAGTGGTTGTCAAATGTTCCGAGATATCTTCTTGTATAAGGATACAGACCCTCGTTAAGAAGCTTGGTTATGACGCCTCTCTTGATCTTAAGGGATCTTGCGGCGATATCCATCATCTTATCAAGTCTCTTATAGAAGTCGCCCTTGTCTGTAGCAACGTATGCTATACGAGGCATATTGATGGTAACAACGCCTACGCTTCCCGTGCTCTCGCCGGAACCGAAGAAACCGCCGGACTTCTTACGAAGCTCACGAAGATCGAGTCTTAATCTGCAGCACATAGAACGCACATCCGAAGGCTCCATGTCTGAATTGATATAGTTAGAGAAATACGGTGTACCGTACTTGGATGTCATCTCAAATAAAAGTCTGTTGTTCTCTGTATCCGACCAGTCGAAATCTCTTGTGATCGAATATGTGGGGATGGGATACTGGAAGCCTCTGCCGTTCGCATCGCCTTCGATCATGGTCTCAATAAATGCCTTATTGACCATGTCCATCTCCTCCTTGCAGTCCTTATAGCAGAAGTTCTGCTCTACTCCGCCTACTATAGCGGGAAGCTCTGCAAGGTCTGCAGGAACTGTCCAGTCAAGAGTGATGTTAGAGAAAGGTGCCTGCGTTCCCCAACGGCTGGGTGTGTTAACGCCGTATACGAAGGCTTCTATACACTTCTTAACTTCCTTATAGCTTAAGTTGTCTACCTTAACAAAAGGTGCAAGATATGTATCAAATGATGAGAATGCCTGAGCGCCTGCCCACTCATTCTGCATTATACCGAGGAAATTGACCATCTGGTTGCAAAGAACCGAAAGATGAGCTGCGGGAGCTGATGTGATCTTACCTGTGATACCGCCGAGGCCTTCCTTAATGAGCTGCTTAAGTGACCATCCTGCGCAGTAACCTGTCAACATTGAAAGATCATGGATATGAATGTCCGCATTACGGTGTGCCTTGGCTATCTCTTCGTCATAAATCTCAGAAAGCCAGTAATTAGCCGTAACCGCACCGGAGTTGCTTAAGATAAGTCCTCCGACAGAATATGTGACCGTAGAATTCTCCTTAACTCTCCAGTCTTCAACCTTCACGTAATTATTCACTACGTCCTTATAATCAAGGATCGTAGACTTCATGGTACGAAGCTTCTCTCTCTGCTTACGGTATAAGATATAGGCCTTGGCTGCCTCAGTGTAGCCCGCCTGCTCAAGCGTCTTCTCCACACTGTCCTGGATGTCCTCAACCTGGATCTTGTCTTCCTTAACTTTGCTCTGGAAGTCTGCGGTAACTCTCAATGCCAAAAGATCGATGACATCATTGGTATACTGCACATCCGTAGCATTAAACGCCTTAATAATCGCATCGCTTATCTTAGCCAATGCAAAATCTGTCTCTTCCCCGTCCCTTTTAATTACCTGAAACATGCAACTCTCCAATTCCTCATAAAAATTTATTCACCCGATAAACTACCGGGGGCAAATTGCCCACCGAAACTATATTAACATTCTCTTAATCATAAGTCAACATAAAACACAAGATATTGTATACGCATTTGTCTGATGACATAACATATTGTGTTTTGGGCTTAAGTAAAACAGACATCAAAAAAGCCCATTTATCAAGGGATTTCCTTTCTAAATGAGCTTAATTTCAGTCTACATAACAAAATTGTATTTTATTTCATACACACATCTTTGTACACTATATCGTGTGTGTCACACATCATCTTGTGGAGAGGAAAATATTCTCTCTTATCGCAGCCTGGTCGTCGGGATACTTGCGAAGATAATCCGCCATAAGCACCTTGGCCTGATCAAAGTCGCCCATATATTCATTGGCAACTATCTCATTAAAACTTAATACCTGCTCAAGACCCGTATTGCCGAGGTTCTTGGCTGAGGTGAAAGCTTCTCTTGCTCCCGAATAGTCTCCTGACTTAAGTCTGCTTAAGCCGAGCTGATTGTATATGACTGCTGCCTCCGGATGCCTCGTCAAATAATTCTGATAAGTACTTGTGGCATAATTGTAGTCTCCAAGCATCTCATAAGTCTTGCCAAGGAAAAGAATCGTATTCTGATCGTCATCATCCCTCGCATCCTCGAAATACACCTTGGCGTTCTCATAATCTTCCATATAGAAGTATATGCGTCCCTTGTCAAACTTCGAAAGCTTCTTCTCCTTCTCCGCAAGGAACTGCTCAAGATAGCTGCGTCCTTCATCCTCAAAGCCCGACTCCGAGAGTCTGCCCGCTATCTCAATACGCAGATCGTAATCATCCGGTGCCAGCTTAAGCGCTTTTTCAAAATCGGCAACCGCAAGGTCATGCTCGTTAAGCTTAAGATACACACAACCCCTCTTATAAAGCGCAAGCACATCCTTAGTCTGAAGTCCGAGGATGTCCGTATATGTGGCTGCTGCCTCCTCGTAGTTCTTCATCCTCTCATATGTGTCCGCAAGGTAGAAATTCACGTCGTAATCAAGCTCATCCACCTGCCAGTCACTGTATGAAAGCACTTCATAGAAGTTGCTTATCGCCTCATCGTACTGGGCAAGCCCAAGATGAGCGATACCTCTGCCCCTTGCTATGAGCGCGGGATTCTCGCCCTCAGCCTCGGCCGAATCAAGTGTCTGAAGCGCCGTTTCATATTCAAGCGCCTCTATCTCGCCCATGGCCGATTCCGTAAAACCTTTCGTCTTGGGTACTCCACAGCCCGCCAGGACTGCGCATATACCGGCCGAACACAGAACGCAGTATGCTGTTTTTTTCATATTATATATGTCATGATGCATAAGATACCGGTCCTTAATTATCAGGCGATGTATATCAGCCTCTGTTCTGCTTGGCAACAACGCTCTCTCCGCAATACTTCTCTCTTAACTTCGGCTTCTCGATCTTGCCTGTGGGGTTACGGGGTATATCCTCAAACACAATGTGATGAGGTCTCTTGTATCTCGGAAGCTTTAAGCAGAATTCGTTGATCTCATCTTCCGTACAGCTCATGCCGTCCTTGATCTCTATGATGGCCATTGTAGCCTCACCGAGTCTGTCATCCGGAACACCGATGACTGCGGCATCCTTAATCTTATCGTAACCTCTTAAGAAGTTCTCAATCTGAACGGGGTAAATATTCTCACCACCGGAAATAACGACATCCTTCTTACGGTCAACAAGGAAGATAAATCCGTCTTCATCCTCCATGGCCATGTCACCCGTAAGCAGCCACTCGCCCTTAAGGACTTCATCCGTTGCCGCTTTATCATTATAATAACATGTCATGACGCCGGGACCTGAAACGCAAAGTTCTCCGACTTCGCCCTGCTTAACCTCATTGCCCTCTTCGTCTATAATCTTGGTCTTCCAGCCGTAGCCTGCCTTACCGATGGCACCTACCTTGTGTATATTCTCAACACCGAGATGTACGGCGCCGGGTCCGATAGACTCACTTAAACCGTAGTTCGTATCATATTCATGGTTCGGGAAGCGCTTCTTCCACCTTGCTATAAGGCTGGGCGGAACAGGCTGTGCACCGATGTGCATGAGTCTCCACTGTGAAAGCTCATACTGGCTTAAATCTATATCGCCTCTGTCGATGGCATCGAGTATATCCTGTGCCCACGGAACCAAAAGCCATACAATGGTACACTTCTCTGCGGATACCGCCTCTATAATGGTCTTGGGCTTCGTACCCTTAAGCAGTACTGCCTTGCCGCCTACAAGGAAACTTCCGAACCAGTGCATCTTGGCACCCGTGTGATATAAGGGCGGGATGCATAAGAATACGTCATCCTTGGTCTGGCCGTGGTGATTCTGCTCAACCTTGCACGAATGCATAAGGCTCTCATGATTATGCAGGATAGCCTTGGGGAATCCCGTCGTACCTGATGAGAAATAAATTGCGGCATCATCCGCATCCGTAAGCTTGATCTGCGGTGAACGGCTTATGCTGTTGGCCGTAAGCTCCACATAGTCCTCTGCAAATGAAGGACAGTTGGCTCCGACATAGAATAAAAGTCTGTTCTTGCTGATAGTATCGGCAATCTCCTCAATACGGCCGATAAACTCGGGTCCGAATACGAGCACATCGACATCCGCCAGATTAAGGCAGTATTCTATCTCGTCGGACGCATATCTGAAATTAAGAGGCACTGCTATTGCGCCGGTCTTAAGTATACCGAAGTACACGGGCAGCCACTCAAGGCAGTTCATAAGAAGTATTGCCACCTTATCGCCCTTTTTAACTCCTCTTGATAACAAAAGATTGGCAAAACGATTGGCCTTCTCGTTAAATACGTTCCATGTAATCTCTCTGCGGTAATGTGAAGTGGGTGCGGGCTCGGTAAGCTCGTACTCCTTCCATGTAACTCTTCTGACTTCACGTATCTCAGGATTGATCTCCACAAGACATACATCATCTCCGAACTTTTCGCAATTCTGTTCCAAAATTTCTGTTATAGGCATTTATATATTCTCCCGGTGTATATTTATTTATAGAAGCAATTCTACCATTCAACGCGTTAAATTGCAATTTAGAATACTCACTTTTTAATCAGGATATCGACCGTATGCGCAGCCGCTCCGATAAGGTCCGCCCTCTCCGCGATGCTTGCCACATAATCCACATAGCGCTCAAATTCGCTCTCCGTAAGTCCCTTTAAGGTCTTTCTTATGTAATTGGTCGGTCCGTCGGGGCTTATAAGCTTATATCTTGACAGTCTGCTCCCCTCTTTAAGCCTGTCTATGTCTTCCACTCTGACATAGTCATATATGTCTTTTTCCTCGGATATTGTATGGAAGGACTCATCAAACCTGCCCGTATCAAGACATTCGCTGAAATGTCCCTCATTAAGGGCATAGGTAACCACGGCATACTCATTCATGCAGTATCCGACAAGGATATATCCTCCGAGCTTTGTAACCCTCGCCGCTTCATTAAGGGCTTTAAGCTTATCCTCATAAGAAAAGAGGTGATACATAGGCCCTAACATAAGGGTAAGATCAAAGCTTTCGTTCTCCAGGCCCTTAAGCTTTCTGGCATCGCGCTGTAAACACACAAGCTTATCGGACTTTTTCTGCATCCTTTTAAGGTTATGCTTAACAGGCTCAACTGCCGTAACCTCATATCCGCGTTCGACAAGCGGTACCGCATACCTTCCGGTTCCGGCGCCAATATCCAGAATCCTTATTTTTTTACCCGGATCATCTCCTGCCAATATATCAAGACACTCGTCGGCATACTTCATCGTGACAAGATATTCCACCTGTCCGTGCCTTGAGTTAAGGCGCTTCTCTTCGTTGAATTTGCCGTAGTATTCTTCTATCGGATTCATAATCATACTCCCAGACTGTCATTTATACTTACGAATGATTAATTATATCATACTAAAAATCAATTTTATGTTATAATGTCATCATGGCTATGGAAATTAAGAAAAGTAAATACGACACAATTGAAGATTCGCAGCTTTTGGGCGAGATACGTTACTTAGATCCGGCTGATGAATTGCCCAAGTATTCGGATTACCCTTTAAGTCTTTTAACTCCGATACTTGCAAGACACCTCAATCCTTCGGATCCCGTCTTTGTTGGCGGCAAGCCACACAAGCACTGCGAATTTGAATTTACGACGGTGCTTAAGGGAAGTGTTACCGTACATTTGGGCAATTTCTCACTGCATATCAAGGCAGGTGACGGAATATGCATCAAGCGCGGGGTTCCTCATATGTTCGAGCCCGACAGCGAGAAGAAGATGGAGCTTGAGGTTATCCACTTCCATCACGCCTTACTTTTCGGCACGACGCTTACTATGCTTACCAACCGCAATCTTGCAGGCATCTTAAGCAACAAGGATTTCGATTATACTATATTCGATCACACATTAGCCGAGCATAAGGCCATACTTAACCGTGCCCATGACGTATATAAGTATATGCATTCCGAAGAGCACGGCGGTGAGATGCGCGCCATTTCGGCAATCTTTGATATCTGGGGCATGTATGTAGCAATGCAGACCGAGATCGTGGACATCCCGCTTACTAAGCAGCAGGCCCTTGATAATATGCGTATAGATAAGGCTATGGAATATATATCCGAGCACTACGCCGAGGATATCCTCTTATCAGATATATCCGAAGTCTGTGATGTCAGCGACAGCGAATGCTGCAGGACGTTCCAGCGCGCCCTTCATTCATCGCCCATTGACTATATCAACAGATACAGAGTATACGCAGCCGCTGAGTTTTTGACCAACGACGTTCGCAACACTCCGATGTCGGATATAGCTTTGATGGTGGGATTTAACTACGCAAGTTACTTTAACAAGACTTTCAAGAGATACATCGGCATGACTCCGATGCAGTACCGTAAGAAGTACAACAAAGGCGAGCTCTACAGAAAGAGCCAGCACGAATTCAGAATATAGACACATAATCTTATACAAAAAGACGGGACCGAATCAAAGATTCAGTCCCGTTTCCTCGTCTGTTCCAAGTTTTATGTTCATGCACTGGATGGCGGCGCCCGAAGCACCCTTGCCCAGATTGTCAAATCTTGCGGATATGAGCACTCTGTCCTCATTACCCGTTATGATAATCTCGGCATCATCCCTGCCCTCGTAGGCATTGGCATGTAAGAATCCGTTATTGGGCTCGCCTTGTTCATAGCCGAATTCCCTTACCGTTATAAACTGTTCGCCCTTATAATGCGAAGCAAAAACGCCTGCAATCTGTTCAGGAGTCATCTTATTTTTCATAAGGTGCGTATATAAAGGCACGGATACGATCATTCCGCAGTAGTAATCATCAACAACCGGAGTAAAAAGCGGCTCTCTGTCAAGGCCGGATATCGCCTTCATCTCCTTAAGATGCTTATGCGACTGTGTGAGCGCATATTCTCTCGGAGCATACAGATCCTTCCTCTTATCCTCGGCTTCATATAAGGCAATCGCCTTCTTGCCCGCTCCCGAATAACCGGATAATGCCGTTACGGATACGGGATAGTCACTTCCTATTATTCCGTGACTTACAAGCGGATATACTATCATGTTAAATCCCGAAGCATAGCAGCCGGGAACCGCAATCCTGTTGCCTGTCCTTATCTTCTCTCTGAACTCAGGCGATAACTCGGGAAGTCCGTACGCCCAGTCGGGAAGTGTTCTGTGCGCTGTAGAAGCATCTATAATAACCGTCTTGTCATTATCGGGGTCAACCAGGCTTACGGCCTCGATTGCAGCCGCATCCGGAAGACACAAAAACGTGATGTCCGACTCATTGATAAACTTCTTACGCTCTGCCGCATCCTTACGAAACTCGCTGTCGATCTTCATGATCTCAACGTCATTCCTTGATGCGAATCTTTCCTGTATACGAAGTCCGGTGGTTCCTTCACCGCCGTCTATAAAGACTTTTTTCATGCGCCCTCTCCCATCTTAAGGAGCTTTGCAGCCTGGTCGGCCGCTATACAGGCATCGATTATCTCCTGTATGTCTCCGTTCATTATCTTATCAAGCTTATAAAGGGTTAAGTTGATTCTGTGATCGGTAACACGTCCCTGAGGGAAGTTGTAAGTACGTATCTTCTCGGAACGGTCTCCCGTACCGATCTGGCTTCTTCTTGCCTCAGCCTCCGCATCGTGAGCGTCCTGCATTGCAAGATCGTAAAGTTTGGTACGAAGCAGGGCATAAGCCTTGGCCTTGTTCTGTATCTGGCTCTTCTCGGTCTGTGAATAGATTACGATACCCGTAGGGATATGTGTAAGTCTTACGGCTGAGTCCGTAGTATTGACACACTGACCGCCGGCACCCGATGATCTGCAGACATCGATTCTTATATCCTTCTCATCTATTACAACATCGACTTCCTCAGCCTCCGGCATAACCGCAACCGTAATCGTGGATGTATGTATACGTCCGCCCGACTCGGTCTCAGGCACACGCTGTACTCTGTGAACGCCGCTTTCGTACTTCATAACGGAATATGCGCCCTGACCGCTTATCATAAAGGTCACGCTCTTCATTCCGCCTATGCCGATCTCTTCCATTTCAAGAGTCTCAACCTTCCAGCGTCTTCCCTCGGCGTAATGCACATACATTCTGTATATCTCAGCCGCAAAAAGCGCTGCCTCGTCGCCACCCGCACCGGCTCTGATCTCAACGATAACGTTCTTGTCATCATTGGGGTCCTTGGGCAGAAGCAAAATCTTAAGCTTCTTCTCAAGTTCCTCAACCCTTGCCTTGGCGGTACTTAACTCTTCCTTAAGCATCTGACGCATATCCTCATCCGACTCCCCGTCAAGCAGGCTGATCGAATCCTCTATGGTCTCGTTGCACTTCTTGTACTCTCTGTATGCCTCAACTATCGGCGTCAGATCCGACTGCTCCTTCATAAGCGAAGCAAATCTCTTCTGATCTCCCGTCACGCCGGGCTCGCTGAGCTCGTTCATTATCTCTTCAAACCTGCGTAACAGATCCTCTAACTTGTCAAACATCTTATCTCCATTCTCCTTTAACGACTCTGTCGTTGCCCGACAGGTCCTTATATATCTCTATGTCTATAAATCCTCTGTCTCTTAATATGGCACTCACGGCTTCTCCCTGATCAAAGCCCGTCTCGAAGAACAACATACCGCCTTTATTCAAAAAAGCGGGCGCCTCATCCGTTATCCTCCTATAGAAGCTTAGTCCGTCAGCCGAACCGTCAAGTGCTATATAGGGTTCGTGGTCCTTAACTTCTGTATCAAGAGTCGGTATCACATCCGTCCTTATATAGGGAGGATTGCTGACTATCAAATCATATTTTAATTTATCTTCAGTCTGTTCCTGCGTTTTCAGCGCATCAAACAGATCTCCGCATACAAATTCTGCTTTAAGTCCAAGCTTTGCCGCATTGCTTTTTGCAACCGCAAGGGCCTTATCCGAAATATCTGTTCCCGTTCCTTCACAGTCATGCATATAGTGAAGCAGGCTTAAAAGTATGCATCCGCTTCCCGTGCATACATCCAGAATACGTACACCCGAAAGGCCGAGTCTTAACACCTCTTCAACCAGAGTCTCCGTATCGAATCTCGGTATCAGCACATCCTCATTGACCTTAAATTCAAGGCCCATGAATTCCTGAACACTGGTGATATGCTGTAAGGGGATATGTGTAAGCCTCTTATCAACGGCAGCTTTAAGCTTATCACATGCATCTGCCGCAATCTCCGTCTCCGGATGAAGGTAGATGTCATTCTTACTTATTCCCGCTATGTACTCCATAAGCAAAGAGGCATCGCTTGCGGCATCTTCTATACCGCCGTCAGACAGTCTGTCCGTGATATGCTCAAGGCATTCTTTATACGTCACAGCTCATCATCCTCGAATTCGAAGTTCTCCTTAAGAAAGGCTCTCCAGTCAAATACCGCCTCAACGGACTTGATCGCAACTTCTATCATCTGCTCATCGGGCTCCTTGGTCGTAAGCCTCTGAAGTAAAAGGCCCGGAGCCGAGAATATCTTAACAAATACATTGTCATTCCTGCCCGCGAGCTTGATTATCTCATAAGAGATACCCGCTATAACCGGTATCAACAGGATTCTTATAACCACCTTAAGCACCGGATTGCTTACGGTTATGAACATAAAGAGTATGATACTTACTATCATGACAAAGAGTAAGAAGCTTGTACCGCATCTCTTATGGAATCTCGATGAACGCTTAACATTGTGAACATTGAGATTGTGGCCTCTCTCGATACAGTTGATGCACTTATGCTCCGCACCGTGATACTGATACAGTCTCTTGATGTCCTTCATGGCTGTTATGGCCACGATATATATAAGGAAGATCAAAAGCCTTATAAGTCCTTCGAAAACAGCCAAAAGTGAAGCGTTCCTTACATATGTCTCAAGCAATGTGGACAGATAGTAAGGCAGAACCATGAAGATTCCTATAGCCAGAACAAAGGACAGAAGAATCGTCAGCACCGAGAAAGTCTTCTTGGACTTATCTCCGAGTGCCTTATCTATACTTGTCTCCTTCGCATCCTCATCCTCATAAAAAGATGCCGAATAGTCAAGTGTACGCATGCCCAGTATAAGGGAATCCAAAAAGCTGAACACTCCTCTTATAAAAGGTATCTTCGTAACGGGACTTCCGTGAAGTATTCCGTGATACTCTTCTGTATCGATCTCGATCTCACCGTCGGGCTTTCTTACGGCCACTGCGTAGAGTTCCTTATTCTTCATCATCACGCCTTCAAGTACGGCCTGTCCGCCTATATTTGAATTGACATGTTTCTTCTTCCTTGCCATATGCTCTCCGTCTGTCGCATCATCCGTATCTTACGCGGAATTACTGCGATTCGATAAAAAACATAAGGTTGAGATCCTCCCGACCTCAACCTTAATAAACTACGTAACAAAAAACTATGCTATGCGTTAACGCCATACTTCTTATTGAACTTATCAATACGTCCGTCAGCTCTTGCAGACTTCTGCTGTCCTGTATAGAACGAATGGCACTTACTGCATACTTCTACGTGGATCTCAGGCTTGGTAGAGCCTGTAACGAAAGTGTTACCACAGTTACATGTGACTGTTGCCTGATAGTACTCAGGATGGATTCCTTCTCTCATGATTTCACCTCTCTATATAGTAAAAAGTATTGTTCTCATCCGCTACTGCACGGCTTAAAACCGAACAGCTATATGATTGTAGCACAGATACTGCCCCTGCGCAATACCTAAAAATCAGAAAATCTTCATCTTCTTCATCATCTGAGTGAATTCATTGTTATTCCTTGTACGTGCGAAGAGATCGATAACCTTATCCGCAGCCTCTTCGGCCTTCATTCCGTTAAAGGCTCTGCGCATCGTTGCAACCGCCTCCTGCTCATCGGGAGTAAGCAAAAGATCGTCTCTTCTTGTGCCCGACTTAAGGATATCAATTGCGGGGAAGACTCTTCTCTCAGATAACTTCCTGTCAAGAACCATCTCCATGTTACCGGTTCCCTTGAATTCCTCGTAAACCACATCATCCATCTTACTTCCGGTCTCAACAAGTGCCGTTGCAAGAATCGTAAGGCTTCCGCCCTCTCTTATATTACGGGCTGCACCAAAAAACTTCTTGGGCATATGCAAAGCCGCGGGATCAAGACCGCCGGATAACGTACGTCCTGAAGGCGGAACCGTGAGGTTATATGCTCTGGTAAGTCTTGTGATCGAGTCGATTAAGATCATAACGTCCTTACCGTGCTCAACAAGTCTCCTTGCTCTCTCTATAACCATCTCGGATACTCTCTTATGATGCTCGGGAAGCTCATCGAATGTCGAATAGATAACCTCTACGTTGGGACCTTCTATTGCTTCTCTGATATCCGTAACCTCCTCGGGTCTTTCATCTATCAAAAGCACGATGAGATGAATCTCGGGATTGTTGGCCTTAACCGACTTCGCAACATCCTTAAGAAGTGTTGTCTTACCGGCCTTCGGAGGAGATACGATCATACCTCTCTGTCCCTTGCCGACGGGGCTCATGATATCCATTATCCTCATCGCCACCGATCCGCCCGGATGCTCAAGCTTAAGTTTCTCTTCCGGGAATATGGGTGTCATATCTTCAAAATTCGGACGCCTCTGGATCTGCTCGGGAGTGCAGTCGTTGATGGTCTTGACGAACAGTAAAGCCGAGAACTTCTCATTCTGAGACTTAATCCTTGTATTACCCGTAACAATATCACCGGTCTTAAGCTTAAATCTCTTAATCTGGCTGGGTGCCACATATACGTCATTCTCACCCGGCAGATAATTGGCAGATCTTATAAAGCCGAAACCGTCAGGCATAACTTCAAGTATTCCCGATACCTGAACGCCGCTGTCAAGTTCCTTAAGATTCTCATCATCCTTGGCCTTGTCGCCTTCTTTGGCTGCTTCCTTGGCCTTATCATCAGACTTATTCTTCTCCTCTGCCTTAGCCTTGGCTTCTGTATCTTTTGCGGGATTAAGACCTATCTCTCCGGCCTCCTTCTTACCGCCGCTTTCCTTACTCTCTTTTTCATCAAGCTCCATCATGGCATCGATTATGGCTGCCTTGCTTAACTTTGATGTCCCCTTAATACCTCTTGACTTTGCAATTTCCTTAAGATCGGCTATTGCAAGTGATTCATATCTTTCCCTTGTCATCAAATACCTCTCTGTCATCATCCCACGCAAAAACAGGACTCCGAAATACAAAACTCTTAATTAAACTTATTGTTGTTGGAAAATGTACCGAACTAATACTCCAAGAAACGTAAAAATCCTAACCCTATTATACATAAAATCCCGAAAAAGAAAAGTACTTTTTCGGGATTTGTATCTTATTTATGCGACTTGTTAAACTTCTTATCTTACTTTATAAGCGCCCTGACTGCCGCTGCCACCTTATCGGCAACCCTGGGATCAAATGCTTCGGGCATGATCATATCTTCGCATAACTCATCATCAGATACGAGTGCGGCGATTGCTTCCGCAGCCGCAAGCTTCATCTCTTCGGTGATCTGTCTTGCTCTTCCTTCAAGTGCTCCCTTAAAGATTCCGGGGAAAGCTACAACGTTGTTGATCTGGTTGGGGAAGTCACTTCTTCCGGTTCCTACTATACGTGCGCCTGCTGCCTTCGCAACATCGGGCATGATCTCGGGAACGGGATTACTCATTGCAAATATGATGGGATCGGTTGCCATTGACTTAACCATATCCGCTGTCATGGTATCGGGAGCCGATACACCAACAAAGATATCCGAACCCTTGATTACATCTGCAAGTCCGCCCTTCTCATCATTAGGGTTTGTAAGTGAAAGCATCTCTTTTTTAGAAGAATTAAGGTCTGTTCTGTCCGATGCAATTGCACCCGTTCTGTCGACCATAATGATATTCTTAAATCCGTATCTTAATAAAAGCTTTGTGATCGCCACACCTGCGCTTCCTGCGCCGTTAACTACGATCTTGCAGCTCTCCTTGGGCTTTTTAACTATCTTAAGTGCATTGATTGTAGCCGCAAGCACAACGATTGCCGTTCCGTGCTGATCATCATGGAATACAGGTATATCCAGAGTAGCCTTAAGTCTTTCTTCTATCTCAAAACATCTTGGTGCAGAGATATCCTCAAGATTGATTCCGCCGAATCCCGGTGCAAGGTAAGTAACGGCCTTGATTATCTCCTCGGTATCCTGTGTATCAAGGCAGATCGGAACCGCATTGACTCCGCCGAACTCCTTGAATAACACCGCCTTACCTTCCATAACGGGCATTGCTGCCTTGGCACCGATATTACCGAGTCCCAAAACGGCACTTCCGTCCGATACAACGGCTATGGTATTGGCCTTCATAGTATACTTGTAAGCCAGTTCCGGATCCTTGGCGATCACCTTACAGGGCTCCGCAACTCCGGGTGTATAGGCTATAGCAAGATCCTCTCTTGTCTTAACCTTACTCTTGGCAACGGTCTCGATCTTACCGTTCCACTCTTCATGCATCTGCATGGCTTTCTCTGCTGTAGTCATAGTTCTCTCCATTCTTAAATTATTTATTCCTCGGCCTCTGACCGAATCTTCTTCATGTGCTCTTTGATCTTTACTTCGTAACCGTTATCCGAAGGCTTGTAAAACTCCCTGCCGTCAAGTTCATACGGAAGGTACTGCTGCTTCACATAGTGGTTCTTATAATCGTGTGCGTACTTATATCCTGTTCCGTGTCCCAACTTGGCTGCTCCCTTATAATGCGCATCCTGCAAATGAGGCGGAACGGGAAGTGAACCCGTCTCCTTAACTGCATCCATTGCCTCATATATACCGCATGAAGTGTTCGACTTGGGCGCCGTGGCTATGTAGGTCGCCGCCTGTGCCAGAATAAGCTGGCTTTCGGGCATTCCGACTCTCTCAACCGCCTGTGCCGCAGCCACAGCCACTACAAGTGCCTGCGGATCAGCATTACCCACATCTTCCGATGCACAAATCATTATTCTTCTTGCTATAAACTTAACGTCCTCACCCGCATACAGCATCTTGGCCAGATAGTAAAGCACCGCATCGGGATCCGAGCCCCTCATGCTCTTGATAAAGGCGGATATCGTATCGTAATGATTATCACCCGTCTTATCGAATCTTACAACTCTCTTCTGTATGCATTCCTCTATGATGGGAAGCGTTATATGAATCTTACCGTCCTCTGACTTATCCGTCGTAAGAACCGCAAGTTCTATGGAATTAAGCGCATGTCTCGCATCTCCGCCCGATATATCGGCAAGTGCCTCAAGCGCTTCATCGCTAATATCCGCATTATATGCGCCAAGACCTCTTTCATTATCGCTTAATGCCCTGTTTATCAATGTCTTGATATCATCAGTATCAAGCGGCTTAAGTTCAAATATCATGGAACGCGAGATCAAAGCTCCGTTGACCTCAAAGAACGGATTCTCCGTCGTGGCTCCTATAAGGATAAGCGTTCCGTCTTCGACAAAGGGTAAGAGATAATCCTGCTGCCCCTTATTGAATCTGTGTATCTCGTCTATAAACAGTATGGTCTTCTTGCCGTACATTCCGGCAGTCTGCTTGGCCTGCTCAACGACCTCTTCCATGTCCTTTTTACCCGAAGTCGTGGCGTTGATCTGCTTAAACTCACTGCTGGTGGTCCCCGCTATGACCTTGGCAAGAGTGGTCTTGCCCGTGCCCGGCGGTCCGTAGAATATAAGGCTGCTAAGCTTATCCGCCTTGATCGCACGGTATAACAGCTTATCCTTGCCCACGATATGCTGTTGTCCAACTATTTCATCGAGAGTCCTGGGTCTGAGTCTTGCTGCAAGCGGCGACTCCTTCTCCTTATTACTCTCTCTCATATAATCAAAAAGATCCATATCTACTTAAATTGATTATTATCCTTATTGTATCTGTAGCCGACCGCACCAAGCTTACTTACTATCTCATCCTTATCAACGTCAAGATTGTCACACAGTGAATCAAAGCTGTTGTATTCGTCTCTCAACTTCATATTGATAAAGCTTAAAAGCATCATCGGATCATTAGGTATCATATTATTCTCCATCCGCAAAACACTTGTATTATAGCCTATGACCGCCTTTACCACAATATACAAATGATTATTCCTTGCAATATGTCTCCCAGAACTTCTCCGCAACCATGGATAACTTACGTTCCTTATCGCGGATACATACATATGTGGCGAAAACATCGGGAGAAACTATGCGCTTAACGGTTATGTCCTCTCCTATATAATCGGCCACCGCACCGGGGAATATCGATATGCCTACTCCCTTCCTCGTAAGTTCTATCGCATTCTGCATATGCGCCAGGCGGCATACTATCCTCGGAACTATATCAAGAGGAGCGAACCAGTCTTCAATCTCCTTAAGTCTTGAAGCTCTTGAGGGAATTAAAAGTCCGTATGGAGCAAGTCTTGATAATTCGACGGTGTCTCCGGGGATAAGCGCAAGCGGATGATCGCTTGGCATGATTGCAACCCATGGCTCCTTATATACTTCCACACCTTCAAGCGATTCTTCATCAAAAGGTGCCGTGATCAGACCTATCTCACACAGTCCGTTGTGAATCCTCTGGACAATGTCATCGGTATTACCGTTCCAGAGATTGAATTCCACATGCGGATATTCCTGCGCAAAACCGGCTATCCAGCCTGAGAGTATCTGCGGAGCCTTGGCTTCTACCGTTGCAAGATAAAGTATACCCTGCAAGCCCTCGCTCATATCTCTTATATCTTCTATCGAGCGGTCGGACAATGCGGCAATCTGACTCGCATACTGTCTGAAACGCACACCGGCTTCCGTAAGCGTCACGCCATGATTCTTACGTTCAAAAAGCTTGGCGTCAAGTTCTTCCTCAAGATCTCTTATCTGACGGCTTAAGGGTGGCTGTGCGATAAGCAGCTTATCCGCGGCCTTTGTAAAACTCCCCTCTTCCGCTACCGTAAGAAAGTATCTTATATGCCTTAATTCCATCGCTATTCCCTCTTTGTAAAGTTTGTCCTGATATACCTGTAAGGTATTGCCACTATTACATTATATGTATTTTACACTAACAAGTCAATCTGATATGATGTAATCAGAAAGAGGGAAGAACCTCAAAAAACAGAACTTATTGGTATAGTTTAAGGGTTGATACAGTAAAAGGAGGTACGGTTATGAAGAGATTATTTGAAATTATTGAGAAGGCAATGGAAGAGTATTACGACACATTCGCAAGGTAAGTTGTCCTTATAAAATCGGTATTCACAATAAATAGTGTTGTCATACTTAAGAAAGCCCCGCGGTATAGCCACGGGGCTTTCGTCTGTCTTGTTTATGGATTTGATCACATCTTATTCAATCGATGCAGTCAGTTCATTATCTTTTACGTCGATCCTGATAGTTCGTCCCTCGTCTATGTCACCTTCAAGGATAAGCTTAGCAGACAGAGTCTCGACATATTTTTGCATGTAACGCTTAAGCGGCCTTGCTCCGTATATCGGATCGTAGGCATTGTCGGCTATGAAGGTCTTGGCCGCATCGGATAAAGCTATGCTTATGTCACGGTCTGCAAGACGCTTGTTAAGGTCATTAAGAACAAGGTCTACTATTCCGCCTATATTGTCCTTGGTAAGCGGCTTAAACAGTATGGTCTCATCCAGTCTGTTAAGGAATTCGGGTCTGAAATGAGCTCTTAACTCATCCATAACCGCCTTCTCGGCCTCGGGACGGATTGAACCGTCAGCGTCTATTCCGTCTATCAAATACTGCGCGCCGATATTGGATGTCATGATAAGAATCGTGTTCTTAAAGTCCACGGTCCTGCCCTGGCTGTCTGTTATTCGGCCGTCATCAAGCACCTGCAGCAGGACATTGAACACATCGGGATGAGCCTTCTCGACTTCATCAAAAAGCACGACAGAATAAGGCTTACGGCGAACCGCCTCTGTAAGCTGGCCGCCCTCATCATATCCGACATATCCGGGAGGCGCTCCGATAAGTCTGGATACGGAGTACTTCTCCATATATTCGGACATATCGATACGTACCATGTTATTCTCATCATCAAATAAGGCTTCGGCCAGGCTTTTGGCAAGTTCGGTCTTACCAACACCCGTAGGTCCGAGGAATAAGAACGAACCTATGGGCTTGCTCGGATCCTTTATACCCGCCTTGGACCTTATGATCGCCTCGGTAACCTTGGTAACGCCCTCATCCTGTCCTATGACTCTCTTATGGAGTTCCTCATCCAGATGCAGGGTCTTGTTACGCTCGGATTCACCAAGCTTACTAACCGGGATTCCCGTCCAGCGCGATACTATTCTTGCTATCTCTTCATCCGTTACAGCCTCATGGACAAGCTTCATCTTGCCGCCCACCGCGGCTTCCTCGGATTCAAGGTTCCTTATTACCTCAGGCAGAATGCCGTATTCAAGTTCACCGGCTTTCTCGTAATCGCCCTCTCTTTTGGCTATCTCTATGTCATTTTTAAGCTGCTCTCTCTGCTCTCTTAACCTTGAAAGCTTATCGACTGCAGCCTTCTCATTGTCAAGTTCGGCCTTTTTAACGTTATACTCATCCTGAAGTTCGGCAAGCTCTTTCTGTAAATCCGCAAGACGCTCCTTTGAAAGCTTATCCTCTTCTTTTTTAAGGGCCGCCTCTTCTATCTGAAGCTGAGTGATCTTACGACTCATCTCATCCATCTCGGCAGGCATAGAATCCATCTCGGTCTTGATAAGCGCACATGCCTCATCCACAAGGTCTATGGCCTTATCCGGCAGGAATCTGTCGCTTATATATCTGTGAGAAAGGGTTGCCGCAGATACGAGCGCATTGTCAAGGATCTTAACATGATGGTAATTCTCATACCTTTCCTTAAGACCTCTTAAAATGGATATAGTATCCTCGACCGTAGGTTCATCCACCATAACGGGCTGGAATCTTCTCTCCAAAGCCGCATCCTTCTCTATATACTGCCTGTACTCATTAAGAGTGGTGGCACCTATACAGTGAAGCTCTCCTCTTGCAAGCATGGGCTTAAGCATATTGCCGGCATCAAGCGCTCCGTCCGTCTTGCCGGCACCCACTATCGTATGAAGCTCATCAATGAATAAGATGATCTCGCCGTCGCTGTTTTTAACATCTTCAAGCACGGCCTTAAGTCTTTCCTCGAATTCACCTCTGTACTTGGCACCCGCCACAAGCGCGCCCATATCCAGGGCAAATATCTTCTTATCCATAAGAGACTGAGGTACGTCTCCTCTTGCTATTCTTCCGGCCAGGCCTTCGGCTACGGCTGTCTTGCCGACACCGGGTTCACCTATAAGTACCGGATTGTTCTTGGTCTTACGCGAAAGTATGCGGATCACGTTACGGATCTCTTCGTCACGGCCTATTACCGGGTCAAGCTTCTGATCCCTGGCCTTGGCCACAAGCTCCTGACCGTACTTCTCTAAGGTATCGTATGTAGCTTCGGGATTGTCGCTTGTCACGGTATGATTACCCCTGACTGCAGCCAGAGCCTGAAGGAAACGCTCTCTTGTAATGCCGTATTCATTAAATATTGATTTAACTTCTGCATTGGGATTCTTAAGTATGCTTAAGAAGATATGCTCAACAGATACATATTCATCTCCCATCTGCTTGGCCTCATCTTCGGCAGTTATAAGTACCTTATTAAGAGCCTGGCTTACATAGGGCTGACCACCCTGTACCTTGACTCTTTTATCCAATGCCTGCTCAATCCTCTTTTTAAATTCAGAGAATCTGATCTCCATCTTCTCTATAAGTTTGGCTATAAGGCTGTCTTCTATTGTAATTAAAGAGTAGAGAAGATGCTCCTCGTCTATCTCCTGATTACCGTATTCGATGGCAACCTTATCCATGTTCTGAACCGCTTCTATGGATTTCTGTGTGAATTTTCCGATATTCATATGGTTACCTCCTTACTGAATATTTGTTATATAATAAGTCCCCTTTCAAGAACTAATTATAGTACAAAATTAGCACTCGTCAATAACGAGTGCTAATAATTTTGATAAAATATTTATAAACTGCTTAAATCACAGGCCTAGAAGGCTTCCGTTGCAACAACTGCCTTCTTCCAGCCCGCATACTTACTCTCTCTCTTATCTTCGTCATACTGCGGAGTAAATGTATGGTCCACCATATAATTGTCTATAAGCGCCTGCGGTCCCGCAAAGAATCCAACCGCAAGACCTGCAAGATATGCGGCGCCGAGTGCCGTTGTCTCATTGATGACAGGTCGCTCCACGGGCACACCGAGTATATCTGCCTGGAACTGCATGAGCAGGTTATTTTTCACTGCTCCGCCGTCCACCTTAAGCTTCTTAAGCGATATTCCGCTGTCAAGCTCCATGGCTTCAATAAGATCCCTGCTCTGGAAAGCAAGCGATTCAAGCGTGGCTCTAACAAAATGCGCCCTTGTTGTACCTCTTGTAAGTCCGAACACCGCTCCTCTGGCTTTATCATCCCAATACGGAGCGCCTAAACCAACGAAGGCCGGAACCACATATACGCCTTCACTGTCCTCACAGCCGCATGCCACTTCTTCACTCTCGGGAGCCGTGGATATAAGCTGCAGTCCGTCTCTTAACCACTGGATGGCCGAACCTGCCACGAAAACGCTTCCTTCAAGCGCATACTCCACCTTGCCGTTAAGTCCCCACGCAATCGTCGTAACAAGACCGTGAGAAGAACGGATTGGCTTATCTCCCGTATTCATAAGCAGGAAACAGCCCGTACCGTAGGTGTTCTTGGCCATTCCGGGCACAAAACAGGTCTGACCGAAAAGTGCGGCCTGCTGATCGCCCGCAATTCCCGCTATCGGAACTTCAATATTATAGAAATGATAGGGAGCCGTGTGCGCATACACACATGACGAGGGCTTAACCTCGGGAAGCATGGATGCCGGGATATCCAGCTCACGCAGAATATCCTCATCCCACTTAAGGTCAAAGATATTGTAAAGCATGGTTCTGCTGGCATTGCTGTAATCCGTTACATGCGCAGCTCCGCCCGACAATCTGTACACGAGCCACGAGTCGATCGTACCGAACATAAGCTCGCCGTTATCGGCCTTTTGCCTTGCTCCGTCCACATTATCAAGTATCCATTTAATCTTGGTCGCTGAGAAATACGGGTCTATGATCAAGCCCGTCTTGTCCTTGATGACCGATTCAAGGCTCCTGTTACGGAGATCTTCGCAGATATCCGCTGTCTGCCTTGACTGCCAGCAGATGGCATTATATATCGGCTTGCCTGTGCTGCGGTCCCATACCACAGCCGTCTCTCTCTGATTGGTGATGCCTATGGCCTTGACATCCGAAGGTGCTATACCTGACTTAACTATGGCTTCCATATATACAGACACAACAGAAAGCCATATCTCATTGGCATCATGCTCCACCCAGCCGGGCTTCGGGAAATACTGTGTGAATTCCTTCTGCGCCACCTGAACGATATTGCCGTCTTTATCAAAAATGATTGCTCTGCTGCTCGTAGTCCCCTGATCTATCGCCAGTATATATCCTGCCATATTACACCCCTTTTAATCCTGATTTAGCCCTGGTTACCCGGTGCCTACATCGGCGGTCCCTGTATCCCGTTAAGCTTAAGAGATAATTTAAGGAAAACCGGCATCAATATAAATATGAGTATATATGCCACTATTAAGCTTACTACAAGCGAGCTTAAAAACATCGGTAAAAACGGCATCTGTGCGCCGTGAGCCGTTGCGTTCCTGTATGCCAGGAATACCATCGCAAGCGTTATTACCGGTGTATATATAAGGTCCGACACGAGGGTGTCGATAAGTCGTGCTTTAAGTGAACGAGGACCGCCGTTTTTAGCGTGGATGGAATCTGATATCTTCTTCATGGGTACAATGAATCCGATAACAAGGCTTATGATCGTGCTTACCACAAAGCTTATGAGCCATCCGGGCACGCTGAAAGCTCCGGACTGACGGCTTCCGAGCAGATTGCCTACAAGTGACAGGCAAAAGCTTAATGTCACTCCCATAAATACACTTACGGTCATTCCGACTTTCTTCATCTTCGCTTCCATGTATCAGCCCTCCTCTTCTTCGGGGTCCTTGCTGCTGTCCTTAAGATGCCGGTGTAGAATTCGTTGCTGTCAAGCAGCTCTAACATACACTCGACAACTTCCGGATCAAACTGTGTACCGGAATTATTCTTAAGTTCCTCTATTATCTTATCCTTCGTAAGTCTCGGTCTGTAACATCTGTCCGAACTCATGGCGTCATATGAATCAGCCACACAGATGATACGTGCCAGGAAAGGAATATTCTCTCCCGCAAGTCCGATGGGATATCCCGTTCCGTCGTAGTGCTCATGGTGATACCTTGCACCTTCCGCTATTCCTTCGATAGCCGAGAAATCCTTAAGAATCTCAGCACCCTTGGCAGCATGCGTCTCGATTATAGCACGCTCATCCGGCGTAAGCTTTCCGGGCTTGTTAAGAATCTCATCGGGGATATATATCTTACCTATGTCATGCAAAAGCGCTATGTAGTATATGAGCTCGACATCTCTTTCAGGGAGCTTAAGCTTCTTGGCAAGTTCCTTGGAATAATATGCGACTCTCATCGAATGACCCTTGGTAGAGGGGTCCTTGGTATCGATAAAGTTGGAGAAAGTCTGCATGGTCTGCAGGATAATGATCTTATCCTCATCACTTTCTCTCTTTAAAGGAGCAAGCCTTGTCTCAACCACGATTGATGATAAGAGGATTACGCCCAAAGCGATGGATAAAAGAACATTGAACCAATACAGCTTGTAATCTCTCATCTGATATACGGGTTGGAAAGTAAAAGTAATCTCCTCTATCTCACGGACCTCTGAACTTATGATGATAAATCCGAAAGTCTGAATATCATTAGCCTGTACATCCACGTTATGCTCAACGCTTGAAACGCGCATGATATTGTCGTTAAGAGCATATTCTATGTTCCATGAATCCGACAATCTGGCTTCCTTGGGCAGCTTGATGTCCGCATACCAGTTCGTGATGTTCTGAGATGTATTGTTATGGATTACGGCATCATACTGGATACCGTATTCATCGGGACCTTCCTGCCATTCCTTGGAATGCTTAAGCGTAACAAAAACATCATCATCCGAATCATCGTCCATCTGATGTCTCTGTTCTATCGTCATGGTTATGGGAATTGATACCTTGTGCTCAAGATAGCTGTAGATCAGCATATTGAAAATGACAAATACTCCGTATATGAAGATTGCCAGACCGTTCTTCTTAAACATGTGATTGTACACCTGTCCTCTTATTAACTCCGACCTTCCCCTTTATACATAATATAAGGATAATGTACTATTTCCTATAATAAATGTCAAATCATTTAGTCCTTATGTACGAGTCAGAATAATTTAAAAAAGGTATTGACATCCGCAAATTATATGATAACATGAACATATGAACAGTTATTCATATGTTCATATCGGGTATGTATACAGGAGGAAAATTTATGATCAGGTTGCCGGATGACGACACACTCAACAAGCTTTCCGAATTCTACAAGGTTTTCGGAGATTATACGCGAGTCAAGCTCTTATGCCTTTTAAGGCAGGGCGAGATGTGTGTACAGGACATTGCCGATTCTTTGGGCATGACGCAGTCAGCGATTTCACATCAGTTGCGCGTACTTAAGTCCATATCCCTCGTGAACGGACGAAGGGAAGGCAAGACCGTCTTCTACTCACTTGCGGATGACCATATATCCGGAATACTTGATATGGGACTTGAACACATCAACGAATAGCAGGAGGATCACATGAACAAATTATTTATTTTGGAAGACCTTGATTGCGCACACTGCGCAGGTAAGATTGAAGAGGAGACAGCAAAGATTGCGGGTGTTATCAGCAGCAAGTGCACTCTTTTAACACAGAAGCTCAAGCTGGAATTGGCTGATGACGCCGATGTTTCCGCTGTAACCAAAGAAGTTAAATCTATAGTTAATAAATTCGAGCCTGATGTGACCGTAATCGAAAAATAATACTGAACCTGCCGCTTTAAGGCAGGATTATACGTCAGATATCCCGGAGGAGCACAATGTCTAAGAAGTTAAAAAAGGGACTCATCAGAATAATAATATGCGCCGTCGCTTTCATAGCGGTCAAGCTGCTGGAGGCATTCACACCCATAGCAGATTATAAATATGTCACACTTATATTATACCTGGCTATATATATAGGTATCAGCCACGACATTATAAAGAAGGCCTGTATGAACATAATCAGGGGCAATATGCTTGATGAGAACTTCCTTATGATGATAGCCTCAATCGGAGCTTTCTTCGTCGGAAGCTATTCCGAAGGCGTAGCCGTAGTGCTCTTCTATCAGACCGGTGAATGGTTCCAGTCTTACGCCGTAGGTAAGAGCCGTAACTCCATTAAGGAGCTTATGAGCATCCGTCCCGATTATGCGGTTGTTATAAGAGATGGCGTTGAGGAAGAAGTCGATCCCGACGAAGTTTCCACAGGCGAGACCATAATTGTACGTCCGGGCGAGCGCATACCGCTTGACGGAACCGTTACGGAAGGTATTACAGCCTTGGATACCATGGCTTTGACAGGCGAAAGCGTTCCAAAGGACATAGTTCCCGGAGATGACGTAATCTCAGGATGCGTCAACTTAAGCGGCCTTATCAAGGTCAATGTTACAAAAGAATACAGCGAATCAACCGTATCCAAGATTTTAGAGCTGGTTGAGAACGCTACAGATAAAAAGGCCGAATCGGAGAATTTCATCTCAAGATTCGCCAGATACTATACTCCTTCGGTCGTAGGTGCGGCAGTGCTTTTGGCTGTCATCCCTTCAATCATTACAGGACAGTGGCTTACATGGATATACAGAGCCTTATCGTTCCTTGTTATCTCATGCCCCTGCGCACTTGTAATAAGCATCCCCTTAAGCTTCTTCGGCGGTATAGGCGGAGCGAGCAGGGAAGGTATCCTTGTAAAGGGAAGCAGCTATTTGGAGCAGCTTAACAAGGCTGAGATTATAGCCATGGATAAGACCGGAACCCTTACAAAGGGAGTGTTCGGCGTAGACAGCGTATATGTTGAGTCAGATGATATATCAGAGGATGCTCTTTTAAAAGTGGCAGCCATAGCCGAAAGCTACTCTTCTCACCCCATAGCCGTATCTTTGGTGGATACGTATATTAAGAAGTCGGGAAGCGACAGAGACAGTCTAAAGGCAGCCATCGAGGATATCGAAGAGATAGCCGGACACGGTATCAGAGCAGGAATAGAGGGCAAAGAATACTTCGTAGGTAACGCCAAGCTTATGAAAGATAAGGGAATAAGCGTATCCGAGTCCGAATCGTCCGGCACGATAGTCTATGTATCTGACGGCAAGAAGCTCTTAGGGCACATTCTTTTATCCGATATCGTCAAAGATGACGCGGCATCGGCAGTGGCCGGCCTAATAAAATGCGGAGTGAAGCGTATCGTAATGCTTACGGGCGACAGAAAAGCGACCGCTGAAGCAGTCGCCGGTAAGATCGGTATCAAGGAATATCATTCGGATCTTCTTCCTGCGGATAAGGTTCAGATTGTTGAAGACCTCTTCGCCGATAAGTCCGAAAACGGCAGACTGATATTCGTAGGTGACGGCATCAACGATGCACCCGTTTTGGCCAGGGCCGATATAGGCATAGCGATGGGAGGCTTGGGAAGCGATGCAGCGATTGAGGCTGCGGATATCGTCATAATGACCGATGAACCCGGCAAGATTGCCAAGGCCGTCGCAATTTCAAGAAAGACTTTAAAGATAGTGCGCGAGAACATCGTATTCGCCATAGGCGTTAAGCTTCTGGTGCTTGTACTTGCAGCCGTGGGATTTGCCACAATGTGGGCTGCCGTATTCGCTGATGTCGGCGTCGCATTCATAGCAATACTTAACGCAATGAGGGCCCTTAAGACTTCTTAAGCGGCCCTCATACCTTCATTATGGATTCTCTTATCTTCAGTTCTTCAATCCGTCAAGATACTCCGTAACTTTTTCCTGAATAGACTTAGCCGTCGTGGTCGCATCATATGCACCCATGAAGTAACCCGTAGTCTCTTCGTCTATTATGCTCATAAGCGCTGTGTTCTCACAACCCATTCTGTCTATCATATATATGCTGTTAAGCAAAGCTTCGCTCTCATCTCTGTCAAGCGGAGTGAGCTCAACGTATTCCTCGCCGACAAGATATGTGGGATTTTCCCAGGTAAATGAGTCTTCGGAATAATAGTTCTTATACTTTCCGCCCGCATCCTTAACGGCTGCTTCAAGCGCTTTCTTGGCCGTCGGAAGATTAAGATAGATATCATCGCCTATGTCCTCATTATAGAACATACGGACAAATCTCCATGCGGCATCCTTATTCTCACTTGCCTCACATATCGAATAAGCGTAGTTAAAGCTTATGCTGCTTCCCATCTCAGACTCCGTGGGGAATCCGACCATCGTAACGGGTTCACCGAAGACACCTCTGTATCCTTCTATGTAAGAATTGATGTCATATATACCCCTTATCTCACATAACGCCTTGTCATTCCTGTAAGCCAGAGCATAATCGTTATAAGGCCAGCCGTGGTCCTCATCCTGACTGCTGTCATTGTAACTGTAGTCGGAAGGATAGGTCGACACATAAGATATCAGTTTCTGGAAGTCAGTATTGTCAAAGCTGCACGTGAAGTTATTCCAGTCAATATAGTCCTCTCCCACACTTTCGAAGATATTGTACATAAGGCTGGTCTGTATCCAGTTGCCGTATATATCCGCTCCGGAATATCTCGCGGTCGAAAGGAAGGTGCTTAACTTATTGCCCATCTTGTTGCCCATGTAATAGCTCTTGGCCAAAACCGTATTGATACCGAAATCGGGAGTGAACATGTAAAGCTTGTCATTCATTGAGCATGCTTTTATAACATTCGGGGCATAATTATCAAGATTAATCTCCGAATCACTCTCAATAAACGGCTTCTGATCGGCAAAAAAGCCCTTGCTCATATATGCCTTGAAAGGAATGTTGGAGTTAACGATCATGACATCCGGGATCCTGCCCTCGTTTATGTCTTTCATTATCGTCTCTGTTCCGAGCGTATAATCGGCGGCTATGCCCATACGGGAATAATCCAGAACAGCAATTCTGCATTCCTTATCAGTCTTGTTGTACTCGGTTATCATCTTGGCCGTATCATCGGAAAGACCCACACAGGCCACCGTCAGCTTCTTCCTTGCATCCGAAGAAAAATCATATGGTGAGAAAAGTCCCAAAACCACACTTTCATTCTCGTAATCATAAAAAGAACCGATTATATCGTTATTCTCAAGCACCCTTATGTTCTCAAGATATGTAAGCGGTCTGTCTATAGCCGGGAAATTCATCAGCTTCTTATATGTCGCATCACCCACACTGTATGTACATATACCGTTATCACCCGACACGACAAAATCCGTCGTTGTTCCCGGACATACGGCATATGCCCTTGTCATGGAGAACGGAAGATCCTTAACCTCGGTCTGCTTTCTGGATTCCACATTGACAACGCATAAATCGTCTCCGTCGACTCCGTATGACAGAATTGCAATTTCATCACCTGATAAGGGATAGAATCTGTCCATCGAATCGGCATCTTTTGTCATGAACTTATCAACCGCCTCGTTGTTTTCAAAACGCATAAGGCCCTCGTTGGTAATGGCCATAAGCTTATCCGACTGTGTAACAAGTATATCTTTAACCGTAAAATCGTATGATGAATCTTCAAAAATAACCGACTGGGCAAGCTGTCCTTCCTTATCGTATTCAACAAGCTCGTATGCATTGAAATATCCGTACTGATCGTCGTAATTGCTCGTTGAATGGATAAAATAGACATTACCCTTGCTGTCTGCACAGAAATCATACATGCTGTCATCGTAATCCATCATAAGCGTAAAGCCTTCACCCGTCGGCTTACCGTTATAATCATAGTAATCAACAAGCAAAGTTATCGCATTGTCCGGATACACTCCTTCATCAGCCGCATCATAGTCATATTCCTTACTGCAAATGATGATATTGTCAGCTGTGTATGCAACCTCGCCGTTATAACTTAACAGTTTCTTTTTAAGGCTGTATGTGTAGGCATCCGTATCATAGAATTCATCAGCAGCCGAAACCTCGGTATCATTGCCTGTATCAGACTTATTGCCGGAAGTTGTTGTCTGGCTTCCGGCTTCCGGTGTGACCTCCGCATTCTCCGTATCCGTACCCGGCTTGGTCTTACCGCAACCCGTAACGAATCCGACTGCAAGCACGGCGATGAGTACAAATGCCGTCATCATCTTTATTCCGTATCTTTTCCCTTTTACAATTCCTTTCATAACTGTCTCCCTTCCTCTGTTTGTATATTAATTAAATTACGAATTAATATCTTGTTCTTCGTCTACGCCAAGCATAGTATCGATCAACTGATATATCTCATCTCTTCCGGTCTTATTCTCTGCCGAGAACGGAATTAATATATCCTCTTTATCCAGGTTAAGCGTCTCCTTTATCACCTTGACGCACTTGGCTACTTCACTTCGCTTAAGCTTATCAAGCTTGGTGGCAATAATCACGGGTCTGAAACCGTTGTTCACTATCCACTTATACATATCCAGGTCGTTCTGCCCCGGCTTATGCCTTATATCGATAAGCAGAAAAACCAGCTTAAGCTGCTTGGAACTGTGAAGATATCTCTCTATCATCTTTCCCCACTTGGCCTTGACTTCAACGCTTACAGACGCATAGCCGTAGCCGGGCAGGTCCACAAAATACAGTTCATTATTGATATTGTAAAAATTTATGGTCTGCGTCTTGCCGGGGCTTGAGCTCGTTCTCGCATAAGACTTGCGATTCATAAGCGCATTTATAAGCGATGACTTACCCACATTACTCTTTCCCGCGAAAGCTATCTCCGGCATTGTATTGACCGGAAGCTTGCTTGTTATTCCGCACACCGTCTCAAGGTCTACGCTTTTGATGACCATATTCATCCTCCGCTTACAGGCGTATCACTTCCTAATTGTCCGTATCTATCGCCTGATAAACAACTTCATCCATATTCGATACGAATATTATATCCATTCCGTCGGTTATCTCTTTGTCGAGTTCTTCGACATCCTTCTCATTCTCCTGCGGCACCAGTACCTTGCGAATGCCCGCAGTCTTGGCAGCCAGAAGCTTCTCCTTAAGTCCGCCTATTGCCAGAACCTTGCCTCTTAAGGTGATCTCACCGGTCATTGCCACTTTGCAGAATACCTTCTTGCCTATGACGGTTGAAAGTATGGCCGTAGCCATTGTTATACCCGCACTCGGACCGTCCTTTGGAACGGCACCCTCAGGTATATGTATGTGGAAATCATTCTCCGAAAAAAGTTCGGGCTTGATATGATACTTCTCGCCGACCGATCTGACATAGCTTAACGCTATTGTCGCCGACTCCTTCATTACATCACCCATCTGTCCGGTCAGCTTCACTTCGCCTTTACCGGGCATCATACATACCTCTATCTGAAGGGTATCACCGCCTACAGCCGTCCATGCCAGGCCTCTGACTATGCCGACCTCATCCTTTTTATTGGCCATTATAGAAGAATACTTGCGCTTACCGAGGTATTCTTCAAGATTCTTGCTGTTAACGCTTATCTTATCGGGAGTCTTTAATGCAGCCTTCTTGGATCTGCTCTTTGCAGACGTCTTGGCCTTCTTCTCTTCTTCCTGGCGTCTTGAAAGTTCCTGCTTGGCACACTTCCTGCATACCTCTCCGATCTTTCTTTCAAGCTCACGAACTCCTGCTTCTCTCGTATAATAACGTATGATATCTTTAATCGCGCCGTCGGTTATAACAAGATTTTTCTTAGTCATTCCGTTGGCTTCATACTGCTTTGCCATCAGATGTTCCTTGGCTATATGGAACTTCTCATTCTGTGTATAGCCGGATATCTGTATAAGCTCCATCCTGTCAAGCAAAGGTCTGGGAATCGTACTTGTATCATTGGCCGTAGCAACGAAAAGCACCTCCGAAAGATCTATCGGAAGTTCAATGTAATGATCCCTGAACTGCTTGTTCTGATCGGGATCTAATACTTCCAAAAGAGCTGAGAAAGTGTCACCCTTATAGTCATTGCTGACCTTGTCTATCTCATCCAAAAGCATAAGCGGATTCTTAACTCCCGCATGCCTTAATCCCGTAGCTATACGACCGGGCATGGCTCCGACATATGTACGTCTGTGACCTCTTATCTCCGCTTCGTCCCTTACTCCGCCGAGGCTTACCCTTATATATTCTTTATCCAGAGCTCTTGCGATACTCTTGGCTATGGATGTCTTACCTGTTCCGGGAGGTCCCACGAGACACATGATCGGACTGCGTCCCTTCGATGTCTGTGCTCTTACCGCCAGAAATTCCAGAACTCTCTCTTTTACCTTATCAAGCCCGTAATGATCTTCTTCTAAAATCTCGGATGCATGCTCAATGTCGGTATTGTCCGCCGCGGTATGATCCCAGGGAAGTTCAAGCAGAGTCTCTATATATGACCTTAATACATAGCCCTCCTGACTTGACTCGGATATGTTGTCAAAGCGACGTATCTCCTTGCGGATTCGCTCCTTTATCTCATCCGATGCCTCAAGTTCGTCCACCTTCTTGTTAAAGAGCTCGCTGTCCGTGTATTCTTCACCCTTGGACAGTTCCTTCCTTAAGATGGCCATCTGCTCACGCATGATGTATTCGCGCTGGTTCTGATTCACCCTGCTCTGTATATCCTGATTAAGCTTATAATGGATCTTGGCTATATCCGTCTCCTGACAGAGGATGGTGGATAACATCTCATATCGGTCCGCCGTGGATATGGCCTCTAAAAGCTGCTGCTTCTTATCGTAGGCAATCGGAATGTTCATCGCTATACGGTTAACAATCTCACCTAGACTCATCGAAGAATCAATCTGCGAATTGAGTGTCTGGCTGATCTTGGGATGGTACTCAAGATAGCCGCTTAACATCTCAACCATCGTACGGAAAGCGGCCTCCTCATAATTCCTGTCATCGCTTATGTGGCCGTCATCCTCTTCTATTAAGTCAATGTCGCCAAGCGCATATACACCCTGTGCCTTGGCCGTTGTCATGTCGTTCAGCTTTGCTCTGCCCACGCCTTCGGCAAGCACACGTATGGTGTTGTTGGGAAGCTTGGTGATCTGTCTTACCTGAATCACCGTTCCTATCTCATAAAGGCCGTCAAGCCCCGGAGTCTCCTCCGTCATAATGCGCTGGGTAACGGCAAAAAGCCTTCCTCCGCTCTTCATCGCTACACGCACTGCTACTATGGATGGCTTTCTGTTAAGGTCAAAATGTATGACCATACCGGGAAAAATATTAAGTCCTTTAAGTGCTATAACAGGTAGATTCACTTGGATCCTCCATACTCTCCGTGAATAAATAAGCCGCCCTGCGGGCGGCTATTATCTCAGTCTCTGTATACCATAGGCTGCTCACCGTCGGTCACCGACGCCTTAGTGATTACGCATCTGGTAATACTGTCATCCGACGGAATCTCGTACATTACGTTCATCATGATCTTCTCCATGATTGTACGCAAGCCTCTTGCGCCCGTCTTCTGGTTAAATGCCTCATCCGCGATTGCCTCAATGGCATCATCGTCGAAGCTTAACTGCACGCTGTCAAATCCGAACAGCTTCTTATACTGCTTGATCAAAGCATTCTTGGGCTCCTTAAGTATCTTAACAAGCGAATCCTTATCAAGACCTTCAAGTGATACCCTGATCGGTACACGTCCCACGAACTCGGGAATGAGTCCGAACTTGATAAGATCCGGTGTGGATACGTGACTTAACACCTCTCCGATGTCGTGTCCCGACTTCTTGCCAAGTTCCGCATTGAAACCGATCGACTTGCGATTAAGCCTCTCCTCTATTATCTTGTCAAGTCCGTCGAAAGCACCTCCGCAGATAAATAAAATATTGGACGTATCTATCTGTATGAGTTCCTGATGGGGGTGCTTACGTCCGCCCTGAGGCGGTACGGAAGCTATCGTTCCTTCGACTATCTTAAGAAGTGCCTGCTGTACGCCTTCACCCGATACATCTCTGGTGATTGATACATTCTCGCTCTTCTTCGTGATCTTGTCTATCTCGTCTATGTATATGATGCCGTACTCGGCTCTGTCCACATCATAGTCTGCTGCCTGTATAAGCTTAAGCAGGATGTTCTCAACATCCTCGCCCACATATCCGGCTTCTGTAAGAGTCGTGGCATCTGCTATGGCAAAAGGAACGTTGATTATACGGGCAAGCGTCTGTGCAAGATATGTCTTACCGCTTCCTGTCGGTCCCATCATGATAATGTTGCTCTTCTGAAGCTCCACATCATCATCGTCGTTCTCCGACATAACTCTCTTATAGTGATTGTAAACAGCTACGGAAAGGACCTTCTTGGCCTCTTCCTGTCCTATAACATATTCATCGAGGAACTGCTTAATCTGGACAGGCTTAAGAAGATTGATGTCCTTGGATACGTCATCGTGCTCTTCTTCCTTGCTTCCGAATTCCTCTTCCAGGATATCGCTGCATATGCCGATACACTCATCACATATGAATATATTGTTGGGTCCGGCTATAAGCTTAAGCACCTCGCTCTGCGACTTGCCGCAGAACGAACAGCACACTTCCGGATTGCCTGAATTATTTCTCATCTTTCTTAACCTCGGCTCTGCTTGATACCACGGAATCAATGAGTCCGTACTCCAAAGCCTCCTCGGCAGTCTTCCAATTATCTCTCTCTGTATCTGCGGCAACAGTCTCGTATTCCTGTCCCGTATTGGCTGCAAGGATTCTGTTAAGCTTCTCCTTGGTTCTTAAGATATGCTCAGCAGTAATCTGAATCTCCGTAGCCTGACCCTGTGCACCGCCGCTGGGCTGGTGAATCATGATCTCAGCATTGGGGAGTGCAAATCTCTTGCCCTTGGCTCCGCCTGCCAAAAGGAATGCACCCATGCTTGCTGCCATACCTATACATATGGTCGATACATCGCACTTGATGTACTGCATGGTGTCATATATAGCCATTCCTGCGGTTACAGAACCGCCGGGGCTGTTGATATACAGGTTGATATCCTTCTCGGGATCCTCTGCTTCAAGGAAAAGAAGCTGTGCCACTATTGTAGCCGCATTGTCTTCTCTTACTTCTTCGCCCAAGAATACGATTCTGTCCTGTAAAAGTCTTGAATAAATGTCATAAGAGCGCTCACCGCGACTGGTCTGCTCTACGACGTAAGGTATCAAACTCATCTGTTACTTACCTTCCTTTGCGTTCTCTGTTACAAAGTCAACTGCCTTGGATACGGCGAGGTCTTCCATGATCTGCTTCTTGCCTGCTTCTCCAACCATCTCTGCAACCTTATCCTTCTCCATCTTGTAGCTCTCGGCAAGCTTCTCGATCTCCTTATTGAAATCATCTTCCGTTGCTTCAAGATTCTCTGCCTTTGCTATAGCCTCCAATACAAGTCTTGACTGGATACGATCCATAGCCTGGGGCTCGATCTGGCTCATAAGGCCTTCAGCCGTTGTTCCCGTAAACTGCATATACTGCTCGAAGTTAAGACCCTGAGCCTGGATTCTCTGAGCAAACTCTTCAAGCATCTGACGCTTCTGTGTATCTATCATGGCCTGAGGGATATCCATCTTGGAATCCTCAATTATAGCCTTGATTACTGCATCTTCCTTGGCATTCTTGGCATCTGCAGCCTTCTTATCTTCAAGGTTCTTCCTTACGTCAGCCTTGTACTCATCCATTGTATCGAACTCAGATACTTCTGATGCGAATTCATCGTCAAGCTCAGGAAGCTGCTTCTCCTTGATCTCTCTTACCGTGCACTTAAATACGGCATCCTTACCCTTAAGCTCGTCTGCCTGGTAATCCTCGGGGAATGTAACATTGACTTCACACTCCGTACCGATCTCCTTACCGATGAGCTGATCCTCAAATCCGGGAATGAACTGACCCGAACCGATTGTAAGGGGATAATTCTCACCCTTGCCGCCTGCAAAAGCAACACCGTCAACAAAACCTTCAAAGTCAAGGATGATGTCATCCTTATCCTGTACGGATCTGTCCGTAACAGCTATGCTTCTTGCGTTACGTGCTCTCTCATCTTCAATTGCCTTATCAACTTCTTCATCGGTAACTTCGGTATCAACCTTATCTACCTTGACGCCCTTATACTTACCTAAAGTAACCTCAGGCTTAAGTGCAACCTCTGCAGAGAAGATAAAAGGCTTACCTGCCTCAAGCTGTACAACATCCACCTTGGGAGTTGATACGATATCCTCACCGCACTCATCGTAGGCCTTCTCGTATGCATCGGGGATGATCTCATTGGCTGCATCCTCGAAGAATACTTCCTTGCCGTACATCTTCTCTATCATGGCTCTGGGTGCCTTACCTTTTCTGAAGCCGGGGATCGAAATCTTATTCCTCTGCTTAAGATAAGCCTGCTCAACAGCCTTCTCAAAATCGGCCTCCGCTACCTCTATGATAAGCTTGGCCATGCCACCGTCTAACTTCTCTACCTTAACACTCATTAATATCTACTCCTTTATTTGTCTTAACCTGCATTTTTATCCACAGTCAAGTTTGTATTATAGCATAAGATGATTACTGTTTTCAAGGTTTCTGCGCCAAATAAATAATACCGGAACGGCTTAAATCACATACTGTGTGACGGCTTAATCGTTCCGGTATCATTTAACTGATAATTATGTACTTTAGTCGTTATATTCTCTTGTAAACTTCGGCCTGACGACGCATCTTTGATGCAAGTTCGGGCGTAAGCGCATCCTTTTTAAGCCTCCACTTCCAGTTGGTGCCTAAAGTTGAAGGTACGTTCATACGCGCTTCACCGCCAAGGGATAAAACATCCTGCATCGGGATAATCGCCGTATCCGCAACAGACGCATAGGCCGCACGAACTATTCCGTCGACAACCTCCGTCACTCTCGCGCCCTTCTTAATCCCCAGATAGTCCTTAACGAAAGCCTTCTCCTTACGCTTAAGGGTCTGATACCAGTGCACGAGCGTATCATTGTCGTGAGTTCCGGTATATACGACACAATTATGCTCATAGTTATGAGGCATATGCTCGCTGTCTCCCTCTATGTCAAAGGCAAACATGATTATCTTCATGTTGGGATACCTGGTCTTTTTTACAAGCCTTCTGACACTGTCTGTCATAAATCCGAGGTCCTCGGCTATAACCTGTTTATTGCCAAGCTTATTCTTAAGTACCTCGAACAATTCATATCCGGGTCCGGGAAGCCACTCACCTATTATGGCATTCTTCCTGCCGTATTCGATTGAGTAGTACTCATCAAAGCCTCTGAAATGATCGATCCTTACTATGTCATACAGCTTATAGCATGCCGCAAGGCGCTTGATCCACCATTCATATCCGGTCTTTTTATGATAATCCCAACGATACAGAGGATTGCCCCACAACTGACCGTCTGCCGTAAAGACATCGGGCGGGCATCCCGCTACATGTGTGGGATTACAGTTCTTATCCAGCTTAAACAGCTCGGGATTGCTCCAGGTATCCGCACCGTCAAGTGCAACATATATCGGTATGTCGCCTATTATCTCTATGCCCTTCTCATTCGCATAAGCCTTAAGTGCATACCACTGTTTATAAAAGAAATACTGCTGGAACTGATAGAAAGTATAATCGTCTTTTAACTTCTCTTTATACTTCTTAACGGCTACAGGCTTGCGGAGCTTAATATCGTCTTCCCATTCAAGCCATGATATTCCCTTCTTGGAATCCTTGATCGCCATATACAGAGCATATCCGTCAAGCCAGTATTCATTATCCTTAACAAACTTCTTAAAATCGGGATCTTTAGCTATACCGCTCTTTTCATATGCCTTTCTAAGCAGGGCAAACCTTGAATTATATACGGCTTCATAGTCCACATATTCAGGATGCGATACCTTGGTCTTCTCGCATTCTTTTTTATTAAGCCAGCCCTTGTCTATGAATTCCTGAAGGTCGATATAATACGGATTGCCTGCAAAGGTTGAGAAAGACTGATAAGGTGAATCACCGTATCCGGTAGGTCCGAGCGGCAATATCTGCCACAGGCTCTGTCCCGCATCTTTCAGAAAATCCACGAATGCATAGGCTTCTTTTGTAAAACCGCCTATTCCGTACTCAGACGGTATGCTTGATATCGCAAGTAATACTCCTGCTCTTCTTCTCATTAACAAACCTCCGTGCAGAATCAATCCCCTCACGTCCAATAATCCGACTGATTGAATCTTACCACCATACATCCCCTATTTCAAACATTTTGAGGACATTTTACGCATTTTCGTCATTTTACTAAATTTTTCTAAACTTTTTTGTGCACTTTTTCCAAACAGGGAACAAAAATATAAGCAGCCGCCAACTCCGTAAGGAATTGACGGCTTGATTAATTCACTGTTCTTTTGCCGACCGTTGCGGTGCCAAGACGCTCTTACTTAAGGAATGTTCCGAATATGCCTCGGCCTAAAGCTGCACCTAAATTACCGCCTAAGGTCTTACCGAACTTTCCGCCGACAGATCCGCCGACCGTCTTGCCGACTTCACGTCCGACGGTACCGACTACCGAATTGCCGACGCTCTTGACCGCACGCTTCTTAGCCGCTGCCTTGGCTGCCTCTTCTTTGGCTGCTGCCTTGGCCTTGGCCTCTATCTCCTTCTGGGCCGCCTTCTCGGCTGCCGCCTTGGCCTTAGCTTCATCTCTTTCAGCCTGAGCCTTGGCTTTCTCAGCTGCCTTAGCTGCCTCAGCCTCTGCCTTGGCTGCTTCCTTGGCTGCAAGTTCATCTGCCTTAACCTGCTCGGCTCTCTCAGCAATTTTAACGCCCTGACGCACAAGGAATTCATATGCCGAATCCCTGTCCACGGATTCCTGATACTTAATGTAGAGATTGCCTGACTTGATCATCGTATCTCTTGTAATATCATCTATGGGCTTCATAGAACTTTCGGGAAGCATTACCTTGGTGCGCTCTGCGATAGTGGGTATTCCGTTCTCATCAAGCACGGATACGATAGCCTCACCTATCTGCATCTCCTGTAATACATCATATGTGTTAAACTCCGGATTCTCTCTGAATGATTCCGCAGCTGCCTTAACTCTCTTCTGCTCTGCGGGAGTATAAGCTCTAAGTGCATGCTGAATCTTATTGCCAAGCTGTGCGAGCACACCGCCCGGTATATCCTGAGGAGCCTGAGTTATGAAGAATATGCCGACGCCCTTGGACCTTATAAGCTTAACAACCTGCTCTATCTTCTCAAGGAGAGGCTTGCTTGCATTGTCAAAGAGCATATGCGCCTCATCGAAGAAGAATGCCATCTTGGGCTTAGGAAGATCTCCCACTTCGGGAAGAGTCTCATATATCTCGGATAACATCCATAAAAGGAAGGTCGAATACATCGTGGGATTCTGGATAAGTCTCTGGCAGTCGAGTACCTGGATCATACCCTTGCCGCTTGCATTGTCTATTACAAACCAGTCTCTGATATCAACTGCAGGCTCTCCGAAGAAATACTCTCCGCCTTCGCCCTCAAGTGTTATGATCGAACGGATTATGGCAGACAAAGAAGCCTTGGCCATGTTGCCGTATATGGGAGAGAACTTATCCGTGTAATCACTGATATGAGAGATCATCGCACGAAGATCCTTGGTATCTATAAGAAGCAGAGGCTCACCCTGTGTAAGCTCGCCGTCCTCATCTATGTACATTCCGTCATCGGCGATCTTGAATATGATTGTAAGGATATCGGACTGTGTCTGATTAAGTCCCAAGATACGCGCCAAAAGCATGGGGCCCATCTCGGATATCGTAGTCCTTAAAGGCATACCCTTCTGTCCGTATACATCCCAGAAGTTAACGGGATGTGCGCATGCTCCCTCAGTCTCGCCTGCTGCCGCGATACCTGACAGATCACCTTTTACATCGGCTATGAATACGGGTACTCCCGCATCGGAAAAAGACTCTGCAACTGTCTTAACTGTAGTGGTCTTACCTGTTCCCGTTGCGCCGGCGATCATTCCGTGGCGATTGGCCATCTTGGGAATTATGCTTATCTCTTTATCACCTGCATTACCGAAATAGATCAATTCATCCTTATACATATTCTCTCTCCTTATCCTCCTGTTTATTCGTTATATCATGCGGCGTCAATATACGGATCATTCACCGCTTTCCTTGCGTACCGAGGCTCTTCTTTTGGCCTTATCGGAATACATCACCTCATCAGCCTTCTTGATGACATCATCCATAACGATATCTTCATTGCATTTAAAGCTTATGCACCCCATTGAACACTCTATGTAATACGGTTTACCTGATGTCTTATTGATCCGCGCAAGCTCTCCCTTGACTTCCTTGATAAGCTCTGCAGCTTCATCGCTCTTACAAGGTACCATGGCCACGAACTCATCTCCGCCTATCCTTCCCAAGCATCCCTTGCTGCCCAGTATCTCCTGAGCAACATTGGCTATGGTCTTGATCGCATAATCACCGTCACTGTGTCCGAACTCATCATTGATCTGCTTAAGGTGATCAAGATCACAGAAGAACAACTGAGCTTCCTTGCCGTCATGCTTGCGGTTAAGATAGAGCACCTTCTCCATAAATCCGCGTCTGTTGCTGACTCCCGTCATGGGATCCGAACTTGATACGGAGCTTAAGATCTTGTTCTGATCCTTAAGCTGTCTGAGCGTTTTCTTAAGTTCCTTCTTGGCAAGGTCTTCTTTATCGGTAAGGCTCATGATGGATAAACCGTTACTTAACTGCATACTCACTCCGTGCATACCGCTTAACTGCTCGGGTGTGATCTCCGCGACTAACAGTCCGTACTGCTCAGTCTCCGAGAAAAGAAGGAAGCACATATATACATGGCCCTTCTCATCCGGGTAGAATCGTGAAAAACCGGATTTCTTCGTGACAAGTTGCTCATCGCTCTTCTTATATATGGTTATCTCATCACCGACACTCGACGCCACGAGTCTTAATGCATCGGGACATACGGATTCGGTGCCCTTTGCATGCTCTATCGGCCTGACATTTATCAAAAGATATGCACTCTTGGCTCCCTGCGAGATAACTTGACGCAAGGCCGTACTTAAGAATGCCTTATTATCTCTTACTCTCTCCTTAAGTCTCTGGATAACCAGCGCGGCATCCCAGTAACTTCTCTCCGTTCTGTCTTTTTGCTCAAGACCGGTTAAGATAAACATCGCCTCTATATGCTCATGCGTACGCTCCAATATCCTGTTAAGAAGCCTGCCCTTATCATGATCGTCTGTGATGTTCGCAAGATTGTTGACTATCCTGTGGAAATACTTTGAAAAAGCACTCCAGTTGACTGCATCCTTAATCGAAGAATCAAGTCTTGCACGCAGCATCTCCCTGTATCCGTGCTTAATCTCGGAATTGTCTCTTGCAAGATTATCCGTATCCATTACCTGGTTAAGAATATAGATGAGTTCTATGAAATATTCTTCAAGTATCGTCTTAACCTCGGGTCTGAAGATATAATCCATTGAATTGCTTGCAATGGCATCCACCGTCTGCCTTATATATTCGGGGTCCCTGTTATCAATAAGGCCGTCAATAAGCTTTAGTACATCATCCTCATTCTCGGTTAAATTACCCTCCGTGTAGTCACATCCGCACGAACCTCTGACAACCAGCGGCACATCCAGCCTGTGAAGCTTCTTCTCTTCGCCCTTAATAGCCTTTAAGGCAAGCTCGATAGCCATTCTTCCCATCTTAAATCCGTCCTGTCTGACGGTCGTAAGAGGCGGGTTAAGAGTCGCTGCTATCTCCACATCGTCAAATCCCACAATCGAGATGTCTCTGCCTATGACAAGGCCTCTTTTCCTGCAGACTCTGTAAGCACAGGTGGCCATCTCATCATTGGCGCAGGCAATCGCATCCGCGTCGCGATTGTCATCCAAAAGCTGATTGATCAAATAGTCTACCTTGTTCGAATAGTCTCCGTATACAAACATCTCCGATCCAACTTCGTAACCGTGACTCCACATCGCATCGAAGTATCCTCTCAATCTCTCGGACGCATCAGTATTCATCTTGGGTCCGCCCACAAATACTATCTTCTTGCGGTTATGCACTTCTATAAGGTGCGTCACCGCATCAAACATACCCTTATAGTTGTCCGCTATAAGGTAGCAATATGGCTCATTCTCGTTGTATTCCTGAAGTACGACAAGGGGAATCCCTTCGAATTTCTTGAAAAAGCCGTTCTTCTCATCGCGGCTTAGAAACATCATCAATGTTCCGTATGTGATTATTATTGCATCAAGACCCGCAATCAAAGCATAGTCATAAAGGGAATTGTACTGATAGTTGTATTCCGAGAAATCAAGATTGTCGTCCGATGCCTTGTTCTCTTCCGAATCCCAGTAATCATAGATGGAACCCTGTGCCCCGGGAAGAACCGTCAAATTGACATTACACTCCCTGGCACCGATACTAAGTCCGCGAAGCACCTCCATGGGATGCTTCGTGAACACATTGCCCATCAATACCCCTATCTGCAATACTCTCTTTTCCATAACCCTTAACCCTTTAATCAGAAGAACCCGAATAACCTCTTCTTAAACCCTGCATACAGCTCTTCGTACGGTGCATATGATATGTTGGTCCCCATCACTTCATTCCACTTATCTTTAAGCACCTTCGCAAAGCCTTCAGCCGTCTCTGTCAGCACCCCACGCTGTTTGATCAGATACGGGAACATGTAATATATCATCATGAAGTTAAGGTCCATCATGAGATTTCCGCCTATCTTGCCTTTTTTCGCATATCGCTCAAAAGTCTTATTCGCAAAATCGCCTGCGACTTCTTTAGCGGCAGCATCTGCATCTTCGCTGTCTGCAACGAACTTTATTATCGCATCCAGCTGCGGACCGTAGGTCTGTGCAAATTCTTCGGTATAGCTCTCATATGTAACCTGTTTAAGCTTTTTAAGATAGATATGTCTGTCTTCAAACATATCCGTAAGTCTGTCTGTGTTATAGTCCATTTATAACCCCCGTTTTTATTGCTGCATACATAATTAACTCTAACATAAAGCCCCCCAAATATCAATCGTATTCGGGGGGCTTAGCCTCTATTATGAAACATCTTTTATCGTTATTATGAATGCCTTGACATATTCTCGCGAAAGTCCGTATCTTGCCGTGTCCGGACGCTGCTTAAGTCTTAATGTATATCCGTGAAGGTCCGTAACCTTGGCTGCTATCGACAGCCCCAGTCCCGTGCCTCCTTTGCTGCTTCTTGAAGCGTCTCCGGTATAGAAGGGATCAAAAAGATGGGCGGATGTCTCTTCATCTATCGCCTTGCCGGTATCGGCAACCATCACCCTTAACTTTGTTCCGTCACGCTTAATAAATACTCCGATTTTGCATCCGCTGTCATTGTGTCTGATCGCATTGGTGATAAGATTGCTTATTACTCTCGATAACTGCAGAGCGTCCGCTTTTACATCTATACGCTCCTCCGGGATATCCACATCGACATCCATTCCGGCCGCTTCGATATCGGTATACAGACCCGCCGTACACTCTCTTACAAGCTCACATATGTCGGTCTTCTTAAGGTTTAGCTTAAAGCCTTCATTCTCAAGCTTCGTATAGTCAAAAAGCAGTCCGATGAGTTCATCCATCCTCGCCGTCTTGCTGCGGATCGCCTCTAAATAGTCCTCTTTTTTATCCTCCGGAACCAGTCCGTCCGATAAGGCCCTGGCATAACCTGACACGGTTGTCATCGGAGTTCTTAAATCATGCGCGATATCCGTAAGCATGAGATTCCTCATGCGCATTGCTTCTTTTTCTTTCTCACGCTCCGCTTCCTCAACCGCACCGAATTCCTTCATTACGACACGGGTAAAATACAGAGCGCCTAATATAAACGGCAGTATCACGATTATGAAAAATCCGGCGGCGAACACCGAAAGCATGATCTTCTCTTTAATTCCCATGCCCGATAAGCCGACCTGTGTCTTGCCTCTGTACAATACGGCCTGGATTGTGGCATATATGCGCGAATATGCGGCATCGGCCAGAAAATGTATCTGGCTTGGAAGTACATACTCCGCAAGGCGAATCAGTATGGCGGTTAAAATGCCTAAGAATATGACAATAACGCCGCCTACCTTCAGATCTTCAATATCCATTCCGGCAAAGAACACGTTACGGATAAAGGGCATGATAAGTGCATTGATAAACGTCATAACGAAATACTCGGCGATGCTTACCAACAGCATTATCTTTATAAATCTTAAGATTATACGGCCTTTTAACCTGTTTCTGTCGCCCATAACATCTTCCCGTTATTTATCCATCCTGTATCCCAGACCTCTAAGTGTCTTGATATAGCCGTTCTGATCGTCCGCTAACTTGGTACGAAGCTTACTGATGCAAACCATGATATTGTTATCCGATACGATATAATCATCCTCCCAGCCGTACTCATATATCTGCTGCTTGGTGAAAACCTTGCCGGGATGAGTCATGAAAAGCTCCATTATTCTGTACTCAACCGAGGTTAAATCTATTGATTCGCCCGCCTTTTTTAAGGTACATGACTGTCTGTCAAGCTCTAGATCTCTCACTTTTACAATATCCGCTGCAGTGTCTCCGGAACCAAGCGAATAGAATCTTCTCATCGCGGAATTAACCCTTGCCACAAGTTCAAGGGGATTAAAGGGCTTGGCGATATAGTCATCGGCGCCGAGATTAAGACCCAAGATCTTCTCCGAATCCGCATCCTTGGCCGATAAGATTATTACGGGGATATTGGAGTCGGTACGAAGCTTCTTAAGTACCTGATATCCGTCCATACCGGGCATCATGATATCCAGAATGCATAAATCCGGTGTCATTGAATGAAGCTTAAGGATGGCTTCATCGCCATCCTTAGCCTCAGTTACTTCATAGCCTTCATTCTCCAGATAGAGCTTGATGAGTTGTCTTATCTCCGCTTCGTCATCCGCTATAAGTATCTTCTTATTGTTCATCATAATCTCCCGATACGATTACATCTGCTGCTTCTTCTATTACGTCCGTCACATCGGCCATATCACCTCTAAGTGTATCATACAATGCTGCGCGTGTCGCCCTCTTATAAGGTCCGACATAGAAGATACCGAGCATTCCTATCGTAAGCAGAGAAAGAATATTCCAGCCGATAAATGAAAGATCAAGCACAAATGTATTCCACTTCTGTCCGTTCATCATCTCCTTGGATCTTGCAAATACCTCATCCTTGTCCATATCGGGATTCTCTGCAAGGATATAAGGAATCATGCGATACTCATATGCCTTAACGATACCCGGAATGATTAATAAGAGTGACCATAAAAGCGTATAGATGTCTCTTGCAAACATCGTTCTTACCACATTCTTGTATCCGTGGTCGAAGCCGTATGCTATCTCTGATACCTCCGCGGGCTCATCAAGGTTCTTATAGAAGAATCTGTCACATCCGAGTTCAAGCGGATTGAATATGAATGCATCAAGCACAAGTGCTATAGCGAATATCACTAAGAATACAAGGATAAACGCAATACCTGCAACCAAAGCCATAACGTTCTTGCTTATGCCGGCAAAAGCATCTGAATCAATATTGATATCTTCAGCGATATCTTCATTAATGTCTTCCTCAATCTCCTCGATGTCGTTATCGATATGAACGGTGATTCCGTCCTCAAGGCTTGTTTCTTCAACCGTCACCGATGTTGAATCATCATTTTCACTTCCCACAAACGCACTCGGCGATGCCGAACTTGATCCGGAGAATCCGCCGCCTCCGCTTACAAGGGCAAGTATCAGTGCTACCAATACGCACTTCCAATAGTTTTTGTTAAAGGCCTGCTGACCTTTCTTCTTAAGATCTGCTCTGTTCCACATATCTTTTCCTCCTCAATTTTCGTAAGGCTTCCCTTACATCACTTCCCGTTTATATGACCTTATGTTATGCGATTTTTTCGCCTACGCCATCTGTTTATGATGCTATGATATCAGTCATACCTTACCCGTAAAATCGAAGAATCTTAACTTAACCTTAACGGTTGTTATTGTTTAATAATTCCGAAGTTAAAAGGCAGCCACCGTAAGATGACTGCCTTTTTTGGAGAGTATTCTATGGAATTATAGCCTATTGCTCTTATTCCCTGACTTATCACTGTTTTGCCGGATGGCACTTGCCTGACATCGCACATGACTCACAGCCACAGCCGCAGGAAGTCTTTCCGCTTTTTTTATCTTTGATGATGCTGAATATACAACATCCGACTATAAGAAGGATTATGGCTATCGCGATGATATTGCCCATGTTTACTCCTTTCAGACCGTTTAAGCGTTATAGCTTGTTACGGTATCAGCGCTCTCTTTGCTCGGCCTTACTAACATATAGATCGCAAATGCTATGATGGCTATCGCAACTATGACTCCCAATATATTTACCGCTCCGGCAAACGCCGAACCCAACTGATTGACAACAAGTGCTGCAAGATATGCAAATCCGCACTGATAACCTATCGCAAACCATGTCCACTTAGGTGAGTTCATCTCTCGCTTTATCGCACCGATGGCTGCAAAGCAAGGTGCACACAAAAGATTAAATACCAAGAATGACATACCCTGTGCGGATGTAAACGCCGCACCTATCGCATCATAGGCATTACCTGAAGCTCCGTATAGGATACCCATGGTACCTACGATGTTCTCCTTGGCAACGAGACCCGTTATCGATGCAACGGTCGCTTCCCAGTTACCCCAGCCAAGAGGAATGAATATCCATGCGATCGCATTACCTACGGTAGCAAGTATGCTCATATCTATCTCGTCTTCTTCAAGCATCCTGAAGCCTTCGGGTGTATTGCCGAAGAATGATAAGAACCAAATCACGATCGTTGATAAGAGGATGATGGTACCGGCCTTTTTGATAAATGACCAGCCTCTTTCCCACATACTTCTTAATACGTTCTTAAGTGTAGGCATATGATATGCCGGCAACTCCATAACAAAGGGAGCGGGCTCGCCGTAGAATCTCTTTGTTTTCTTAAGGATTATTCCGGATATGATTATCGCCGCTATACCGATAAAGTATGCGCTTGTTGCCACCCATGCGGATCCGCCGAAGATAGCACCCGCCACCATTGCGATGAAGGGCACCTTGGCTCCACAGGGGATAAACGTCGTAGTCATGATTGTCATACGACGGTCACGTTCATTCTCTATGGTTCTTGAGGCCATTACACCGGGAATTCCGCATCCCGTACCTACTAACATAGGGATGAATGACTTACCGGATAATCCGAATCTTCTGAACACTCTGTCAAGCACGAATGCGATACGTGCCATGTATCCGCATGCCTCCACAAATGCAAGGAGGAAGAAAAGTACTAACATCTGAGGAACGAATCCAAGCACCGCACCTACACCGGCGATGATACCGTCTAAGATCAGTCCCTTAAGCCAATCAGCACATCCGGCTGTATCAAGCCAGCCTTCTACCACTGCAGGAACGCCTCTTACCCATGTTCCGTAATCGGCAGGGTCAGGTTCCTCACCATTGTATTTTTCAAATGTATCCACTGCCGCAGCAAGGTCCTCACCCGAATATGTCACTGTTTCTGTGGCAAGCGTTTCTTCATCAACAAGC
>JAFYBE010000019.1 GCA_017540355.1 Lachnospiraceae bacterium
GCTTAGATTCGACGTACTTGAGGAGTGCATTAAGAGACTTCCCGGATTCCCTATCGTACTTCACGGTTCTTCTTCAGTACCTCAGGAGTTCGTTAAGATGGTTAACCAGTACGGCGGTAACATGCCCGATGCAGTAGGTATTCCTGAGGAGCAGCTCCGTCAGGCAGCTAAGCTTGCTGTATGTAAGATCAATATCGACTCTGATATTCGTCTTGCTATGACAGGTAACATCCGTAAGTACTTCGCTGAGCATCCGGATCACTTCGATCCTCGTCAGTACCTTAAGCCCGCTCGTCAGGCCGTTAAGGACATGGTTGCTCACAAGATCGTTAACGTTCTTGGTTCAGACGGTAAGGCTTGATAGATTAAGCACATTTAATAATAAGACAGGAGAGATGTTATTCATCTCTCCCGTTTGTTTTATATACCGTAACCGCATCCGACAGTTCCTATAACAGATCTGAAAGTTTCTTGCTGAGAAAAAAATCACGTACTACTTTGTCATATTCTTCCCACATCGGAAGTGTGCTGCAGGATCCTCTTTTGGGACACGCATATTTGGGATCGGCAAGACAAACCACAGATGACATGGTTCCTTCCATAAGTTCAATAATCTCCCAGATTGTATATTCTTCAGGCTTTCTACAGAGCTTGTATCCGCCGCCTTTGCCGCTGGCAGCATTTACAAGTCCGCCGGCCACCATATCCTTGACTATGATCTCCAAATATTTCTTGGATATCTCCTGTCTTGCGGCTATATCCTTAAGCGGTATATACTTACCGTTATCATTGTTCGCCAGATCTATCATGACGCGAATAGCGTAACGTCCTCTTGTTGATATCATTTTTTTTCCTTCCGAATATACTGGTTGAATGATTTTCACCTATTATACCTCAGGGTAAATAGGTAAATCAAGTAAAACCTATTGACACAGTAGGCGAATAGGAAATATAATATGAATCACACGAATATGAAAGGAGACTTTTTATGATATATGCGGATAATGCGGCAACAACAGCAATGAGCGAAGCGGCGATTGCCAGAATGACTGAAGTTATGAGACAGACCTACGGCAATCCTTCAAGCTTATATTCTATAGGACAGGAAGCGAAGGAAGTGCTGGAACAGGCAAGGGCTGATATTGCTTCGGTTATAGGTGCAAATCCCAATGAGATAATCTTTACATCCGGAGGAAGTGAGGCAGATAATCAGGCCATTACATCAGCGGCACGCTTTGGTGCCAAGAAGGGTAAGAAGCACATCATTTCTTCGGCATTTGAGCATCATGCTGTTTTGCATACACTTAATAAGCTTAAGGAAGAGGGATTTGAGATTACGCTTCTTGACGTGCATGAGGACGGACTTATCAGACCCGAAGAAGTTGAGGCGGCTATAAGAGAAGACACATGTCTTGTTACGATAATGTACGCCAACAACGAGATTGGTACGATTCAGCCGATACGCAAAATCGGTGAGATATGTAAGACAAAGGGAGTGACGTTCCATACGGATGCTGTTCAGGCAATGGCACACATCCCCGTTAATGTGGATGATGACAATATCGGGATGTTGTCTGCATCCGCTCATAAGTTCCACGGACCTAAGGGCGTCGGTTTTTTATATGTAAGAAAGGGTGTTCCGGTATTTAACCTTATAGAAGGCGGAGCCCAGGAGAGAGGAAAGCGTGCCGGAACAGAGAATGTTGCAGGCATTGCTGCTATGGCGGAGGCTTTGAAGGAAGCGACAACCGATATGTCTGAGAAGATGACATCTGTTGCGGCTAAGAGAGATAAGCTTATACAGGGTCTGACAGAGATACCGCATTCCGCACTTAACGGAGACGCAGCTCACAGGTTGCCCGGCAATGTTAATTTCTGCTTCGAGGGAATAGAAGGTGAGTCGCTACTGCTTTTACTTGACGATAAAGGAATACAGGCTTCGTCAGGAAGTGCATGCACGTCCGGTTCACTTGATCCGAGCCACGTGTTACTGGCTATCGGAAGGGTTCATGATGTGGCTCACGGCTCGCTTAGGTTAAGCATAAGTGAAGATACTACGGATGAAGACGTTAAGACGATAATAAGCTCTGTGGGAGAGGTGGTTGAATATCTCAGAAGTTTCTCACCCATATGGCGTGACCTTACGACAGGTAAGAAGCAATTCATATTATAGAAGTGAAATTTATATACAGGAGGAAAATATATGGCACTATACAGTGAAAAGGTAATGGAACATTTTCGTAATCCGCGCAATGTCGGTGTGATAGAAGATGCCGATGGAGTAGGCGAAGTCGGTAATGCCAAGTGCGGAGACATCATGAAGATGTATCTTAAGATCAATGATGATGAAATAATAGAGGATGTAAAATTCGAGACATTCGGATGCGGAAGTGCAATTGCATCAAGTTCGATGGCGACGGAGCTTATTAAAGGTAAACCCGTATCGGAAGCAATGAAGCTTACCAATGCAGCCGTTGCGGAAGCGCTTGACGGGCTTCCGGATTATAAAATGCACTGTTCGGTTCTTGCTGAAGAGGCCATAAAATCGGCCCTTGATGATTACTATTCCAGGAAATAATTGTTAAAACATGAGTTTACAAATTGTTCATAATTAGTTTTCATATTTTTCAAATAGTCAGTACATTTTAGACACTTTTGATATATATACTAGTATCATAAGGTGATGCTAGTAACAAGATAAAACTTTTTCATAATAAATGCCAAGCACATAAGTGCTTGGCATCCTCCCTTTTAAGGGGTATTTTTTGACCCCGCAGACTATAATGTCAACAACGAGAAAGGAAGCTGTGGTTCCCCCCACGGCTTCCTTTTTGATGGTCGTGACAACAGATAGGATTCTAGAAAAACTCCCTTATTCCCTTTTATAAAATTTCTATCCTACAATTCCGGACAGATATGAGTAAGAAGCTTACGTGTCCGGCATTGTCCGACCTAAGACCTGGTTTTGTTTATGTTTTTAGCCAGGGATGAAAAGGCCCGGCTCAGTTTCGTGTTATCCGTATCCAGACGATCCATTCTTTCCGCTAATACTTCCATGTCGTTATGCATTGATATCATTGTGTCGGTGAATCTGTAGAGGATATGCGAAGAAGGATCCGTTATATTGGGCAGACTTTCGTTATACAGACTTGCAACATTAGTTTTTAGAGCCGTGGCAATGCATTTAATCTGTACAGCATTGGGAATTATCTGGCCGCTTTCGATACGTGAAATGTTTGATGCAGACATATCACACTTTATTCCGAGTTGTTCCTGCGTCATCTTTGCCTGTTCTCTGTAGTGATATATATTAAAGGCCAAAGAATTAATCAATTCTTTGTATTTCTCATTTCTTTTATTCACAATTCTACCTCCGTAATCAAAGAAATGCCGTCTGCGGGATCCTACATCTAGTATACATAATTCTTCGCGGATAATTGTGCATGCCGTGCCAAATGTTTGCACGGCGTGCAAAAAGGATTAGTTTTGTTAAAAATGACGAAAAGGAAAAGACGCCTTTTTAGATAAAATTGCACAAAAAAATAGTGCTAAAACTATGGATTTTTTTGTAATTTTCTATTAAAATAGAAAAGGTATGTGCATTATGGATTTGGAAGAATCCGATTATGCTTATTGTAATTGTGCAAAATAACAAAGGTGAACAAAATGATCTCAAACCAGATATTGCAAAGCACTATAGAAGGACTCAAGAACATTGCAAGGATCGAGATATGCGTGGTTGATTCCGATGGGAAGATGGTTGCCGCATCAGATCCGTCTCTTGAGCAGTACAGTGCCCAGGCGGCGGAATTTGCCGTGTCGCCGGCAGACAGCCAGGAACTAAACGGATGCCAGTTCTTTAAGGTAATAGACGAAGGCCAGACCGAGTATGTTCTTATCGTATCCGGACAGGGTGAAGATCTGTATACTCTGGGTAAAATGGCGGCATTCCAGATTCAGGGACTGTTGGTTGCATATAAGGAGCGTTTTGACAGGGACAACTTTATCAAGAACCTCCTTTTGGACAACCTTCTTTTGGTGGACATATTCAGCAGAGCCAAGAAGTTGCACATTCAGCCTGAAGTTCAGAGAGTAGTCATCACGATAGAGAATGACATGAACGAAAGCGGAAGAGTGCTCGAGCTCATGCGCACCGGATACGGCAGCAATAACAAGGATTTCATAACGGCCGTTGATGAGAAAGATGTTATCGTGGTTAAGGAGCTTTCTGAGAGTGAGAAAGAGAGCGATGTTCAGAGATACTGCGATACATACATGAAGTACCTTTCAAGAGAGGGAATAGACGGAGTACGTATTGCATACGGTACGATTGTAGAAGAGATTAAAGAGGTCAGTCATTCATATAAGGAAGCCAAGATGGCTCTTGATGTAGGAAGGATATTCTTTGATGACAGAGAGATCATTGCATACAGCGAACTCGGTATAGGAAGACTTATATATCAGCTTCCGATTCCCCTCTGTAAGCTGTTTATCAAAGAGATATTCGGAGGACAGAGTCCGGACGATTTCGATGAAGAGACTTTGATGACAATCAATAAGTTCTTTGAGAACAGCCTTAATGTATCAGAGACATCGAGACAGCTCTTTATTCACAGGAACACTCTGGTATACAGACTTGATAAGATACAGAAGACAACGGGCCTCGATCTTAGGGTTTTTGAAGATGCAATAACCTTTAAGATTGCCCTTATGGTTGTTAAATATATGAATTATATGGAGTCACTCGAGTATTGATTTCATAGTATAAAGATACCGGTATAAAGGAGAAAAACATTGGCTTTAGGTAAGAAAAAAACCAAACGACAAATGGCAGAAGATGAACTTATAGTGCTTGATAACGTCACCAAAACTTATGCGACGGGTTCACCTGCACTTAACGGAGTAAGCTTGACTGTCAAGAAGGGAGAATTCGTCTTCATTGTGGGCGACAGCGGATCCGGCAAATCTACGCTTATCAAACTTTTGTTGAGAGAGCTGACACCGACGTCAGGTGAGATATATGTCAATAACATTAATCTCGGAAGATTAAGACACAGACAGGTTCCGAAATACAGAAGGAATCTCGGTGTCGTATTCCAGGATTTCCGACTTTTAAAGGACCGTAACGTATATGAGAATGTGGCGTTCGCTCAGAGAATAGTGCAGACTCCGGGCAGACTCATTAAGCGTAATGTGCCCGCAATTTTATCCATAGTCGGACTTGCCGGCAAGTATAAGGCTAAGCCCAAGGAGTTATCCGGCGGTGAGCAGCAGAGAGTTGCACTTGCCAGAGCACTTATCAATAAGCCGCCGATACTGCTGTGTGACGAGCCGACAGGTAACCTTGACCCGCGTAACTCATGGGAGATAATGAAGCTTTTGGAGCAGATTAATAAGAGAGGAACCACGATTCTTGTCGTTACTCATAACAGAGAGATAGTCAATGAGATGCAGAAGAGAGTCGTGACCATGAAGAAGGGCGTAATAGTCAGCGACGAAGAGGAAGGAGGCTATATCGATGAGAATTAGTACTTTCTTCTATACATTAAGACAGGGTGTGCGCAACATGTTCAGGAATGCCTGGTTCTCGCTGGCATCAATTGCGACAATAGCGTCATGTCTTTTGCTTTTCGGTATTTTTTATTCGGTTGTGGCTAACTTCCAGAATATCGTGAAGCGTGCTGAGGCCGGAGTTGCAGTTACGGTTTTCTTCGATGAAGGCTTAAGTGATGAGGAGAAGCAGCACATCGGAGAACTAATACTTGATCGTAAGGAAGTTGACAAGATTAATTTCATCTCTGCCGATGAGGCTTGGGAGAGCTTTAAGGATGAATACCTCGGAGAGTATTCGGATGGGTTCACGGAGAATCCGTTGGAAGATTCGGAGAACTACGAGATATATATGAAGGATATCTCGCTGCAGTCTTCGCTTGTGACTTATCTTAACACCATACCCGGAGTCAGACAGGTCAACAGTTCGCAACAGACGGCGGATGCACTGACGGGAGCGAACCGCCTGATCAGTTACATTTCCCTGGGTATCATAGGTATACTTCTGGCGGTATCAATATTCCTTATAAGCAACACCGTAATGATAGGTATCTCAGTTCGTAAGGAAGAGATAGGAATCATGAAATACATAGGCGCCACGGACTTCTTCGTAAGAGCTCCGTTCGTGGTCGAAGGTCTTTTGATCGGTGTTATCGGAGCAGCGATACCTCTTGGTATCATTTACTTCATATACATTAATGCTCTTGATATCATAATGGAGCGTTTTACCGAGATAGGTTCCATACTTCAGTTCCTTCCCGTTGAGACAATATTTGCCACATTGATTCCTGTATCTTTAGGTATCGGAGCCGGCATCGGTCTGGTGGGAAGTTTTATAACAGTCAGGAAGCATCTGAGGGTTTGATTTGTATGCATTTTAAAAAACGAAGGCTGCTAAGTGCGGTATTACTTGTAGTCTTCCTCTTGCAGATAGCGAACACCGGGATTAAAGCTTATGCAGATACGGCAGAACTTGAGGCAAGTATCAAGGCTAAGCAGGCGGAGATACAGGAAGCCGAGAAAGAGAAGCAGCAGCTGAAAAGCAGCATAACCGATGCCAAGAAGATTGTATCCGGACTGGAATCCACCAAGAAGGATTTGGAGGCATATGTTACCGAACTAGATGCGAATCTGACGGATGTTGAGGCAAAGATAGCTGAGCTTAAAGAACTTATAGCCGATAAAGAGGCGGAGATCGAAGAAGCTACGGCTGATCTTGAAGAGGCGGAGGAGATACAACAAACTCAATACGAGAACATGAAAAAGCGTATTAAGTTCATGTATGAGAAGGGCGATACGTTCTTTTTGGATCTGATCTTTTCTGCAAGCTCATATGCAGATATGCTCAATAAGGCCGATTATGCCGAGAAACTTTCCGAATATGACGCCAAGAAGCTTGAAGAATATAAGCAGACATGTGAGTATGTAGCGGCATGTAAGGCCGATTTGGAAGCGGATAAAGAGGTCTTGGATGAGGCGAAGGCCAAGCAGGATGAAGAGCAGGAGAATCTTAATACGCTGATTGCTGCCAAGAATAGCGAGATTAGTATGACTGCAGCGGATATCCACAATAAGGAAGCCGCAATTAAGGAACTTGAAGCGGATATGGCGGCAAGAGATGCCGCTATCAAGCAGTTGGAGCAGATTGTTGCTGAAGAGAGACGCAGGCTTGCCGAGGAGAGCGGAAAGGTACTGACCTATGACGGTGGTATGTTCAAGTGGCCGGCTCCCTCATATACCAGAATATCCGATGATTATGGTAACCGTATTCATCCGATAACAGGCACGAATCAATTCCATAACGGTGTTGATATGGCAGCTCCGGGCGGTTCGCCTATTCTGGCAGCCTATGACGGAGAAGTGGTTGCGGCGACATATAACGCTTCTATGGGTAATTACGTGATGATCGATCACGGAGACAGTCTGTATACGATATATATGCATGCATCGGCTTTATATGTATCAAAGGGTGATTATGTATCGAAAGGTCAGAAGATAGCTGCTGTCGGTACAACGGGAAGATCCACGGGAAACCATCTGCACTTCAGTGTACGTAAGAACGGATCATATGTAAGCCCTTGGAATTATCTATCAAAATAGGCTTTATCATCATAAAGGTCAGCCGTCAGTGACGGTTGACCTATTGATGTGTTATAAGGACGGAAAAGAGGTAACAAAAAGTGGAAGAATTAAATGAAGTTACGGTCGAAAGTAAGGCATCGGAGGAAGAGACATCACGGTCTTTCGGACAAAAGAGATTCCTTTTGGGAATACTGTGCGGAATGCTCATAGCAATGAGTATTGTGGGCCTGGTCCTTCTGGGCAATCATTTTTTGAGTGATTACAAGGTAAAGGCGGCCGTAAAAGCCGGAACATTTGCAGAGGACGGAGAGAGTTATCACAGTAAAATCGTCAATGAGGGCGTGGCAAGTAAGATAGTGACACTGGAGTCGGTTATAGACAAGTATTATCTTAATGACTATACGAATGAGGATCTTGAGACCGGAATATACAGGGGAATGGTAGATGCTCTGGGAGATAAATACGGTGAATACTATACCGTCGAAGAAATAAAAAAGGCAAGAGAGAAAAGCGAGGGAGTATTCGGCGGTATCGGTGCATACATCAGTTATGATGAGGATCTCGGATGCTGTATAATAGCCGGTACGATGGAAGGCGGACCTGCCGAAAGAACCGGACTCCATGAAGGTGACATAATATATAAAGTTGACGATATAGATGCCCAGGGAATGGACAGCAGTGAAGTCGTTAAGTATGTCAGAGGAGAGGTAGATACGGTAGTTCACCTGACACTTTTAAGAGATACGGCAGATAAGACTGAGACGATTGAAGTTGACATAACACGAGAGATCATAGAGTCAAATACCGTTATCTATGAGATGAAAGAAGATAACATAGGCTATATAGGTATCACGGAATTCGATTCGGTGACGTCAGATCAGTTCACTGAGGCATTGGCAGTGCTTAAAGGTCAGGGAGCAAGAGGAATCATCATAGATCTTCGAAGCAACCTGGGAGGCAATCTGGATACGGCCTGTGATATAGCCAGGAACATACTTCCTAAGGGTGTGATCGTATATACGATAGATAAATACGATAAAAGAAAAGAATATACATGTGACGGAGAACATGAGCTGGATCTTCCTCTTGTGATGTTAGTGAATAAATATTCCGCTAGCGCATCGGAAGTGCTGACCGGTGCGGTTAAGGATTACGGTAAAGGAAAAGTAGTAGGTACCACCACATACGGAAAAGGAATAGTACAGACGGTCATTCCTTTATCTGACGGTTCAGCAGTCAAACTTACGACAAGTTCATATTATACGCCGAACGGAGTTTGCATTCACGGAACGGGAATAGATCCGGATGTGGAAGTGGAATTTGATTCGGATGCTTATTACAACGACGGTGTTGACAATCAGCTTAATGCAGCCATGGAAGAGATCCATAAGATATGGGAAAGCAGTTATTGATAACTGAAAATATAAGGGAAAAAGGAGAGTAGTATGAAGAAAGTGTTTGTAAGAGTATTGTTTGGCATATTTGCCGCGGGAGCCATATTTTTGGCAGATCCTGCATCGGCGAATGCCGCGGGGAGCAAGCCTGATCCAAAGTTCGACCATAAGTATTACGCGGATACTTATGCGGATCTTAAGTCGGCTTTCGGCTATGACAGGGACGATTTGTGGAACCATTATGTCGTGTTCGGAAAAAAAGAAGGACGTAAGTGCTATCCCGGCGATCCGAACGGCAAGACGGTATTGGGAGCATCCCGCTTCATGAATCCAAGCGATTTTGCCAAGGCTATGCTTGAACAGGTCAATGCTTACAGGGCATCCAAAGGTATCGCGCCGCTTCAGTTGTCCAAGAAGTGTCTTGATGTTGCAAATGTGAGAGCGACTGAATGTGCTACAAAATTCTCCCACACGAGGCCCAACCGGACGAGCTTTGGCAGTGCATATACAGATTTCGGATATACCGAGGGTTATGTATGTGAGAACTGTGCAAAGATAGGGATCGCAGAGGGTGTAGCTGCAGACAGCGTACCTGTAGCTATGGAAGTGTTTAGGAGCAGTCCGAAGCACGATGCTGCAATGTTAGATCCGAACTATAATTTTGCCGGCTTCGGATTCTACACAGCCAACGACGGCAATGTGTACATGGTCCAGGAGTTTTCGAACGATTAGACAGCGAACATTTGTTCCGATTTTTATAGACATACAAGTGTGGAAATGATATACTATCTGTTAGTATATCATTTCTTTTTTTGGAGTATCACTGAAGATATGGACTTCGAATTACACTCGGACTACAAGCCTACCGGTGATCAGCCGGAAGCAATAAAAGAATTGGTAGAGGGTTTCAAAGCGGGCAACCAGTTTGAGACCCTGCTTGGCGTTACGGGATCGGGCAAGACCTTTACCATGGCGAACGTCATTGCCGCTCTTAACAAGCCCACTCTGATCATTTCCCACAATAAGACCCTTGCCGGACAGCTTTACAGTGAGATGAAGGAATTCTTCCCCAATAATGCCGTAGAGTATTTTGTATCTTATTATGATTATTATCAGCCGGAAGCATATGTTCCGTCTTCGGATACATATATCGCCAAGGATTCATCGGTCAATGATGAGATCGATAAGTTAAGACTGTCCGCTACGGCATCGCTTACAGAGAGACGCGATGTGATAGTGGTATCAAGTGTCAGCTGTATATACGGTCTGGGTAATCCCGATGATTATAAGGACCTTATCGTATCGCTTCGCCCCGGCCAGCAGAAGGACAGAGATGCCGTAATAAGAGAACTTATAGACATCAGATATGACAGGAATGATAATGATATAGAGCGCGCGACATTCAGAGTGCGCGGAGATACGGTAGAGATTTATCCGGCAATAGGCGGAGACAATCTTATAAGAGTTGAGTTCTTCGGAGATGAGATAGACAGGATATCGGAAGTAGATCCGATTACGGGGCGCATGAAGAATACGCTTGATTTCGCGGCGATATTCCCGGCTTCACATTATGTCATACCTCCGGACAAGATTAATGCGGCATGCGACAGAATAGAAGCGGAACTTAAGGAGAGAGTATCTTTCTTTAAGCATTCGGATAAGCTCATAGAGGCACAGAGGATCGCGGAGAGGACCAATTTCGATCTCGAGATGCTTCGTGAGACGGGCTTTTGTGTAGGCATTGAGAATTACTCGGCGCCTATGGGCGGACGTAAGCCGGGAGAGAGACCGATGTGCCTGATGGATTACTTCGATGACTTCCTGCTTATAATAGATGAGAGTCATATCACGGTGCCTCAGATAGGCGGAATGTATGCCGGAGACAGATCGCGTAAGACAACTCTGGTAGATTACGGATTCAGGCTGCCTTCAGCACTTGATAACAGACCTCTTAGTTTCGAAGAATTTGAAGACCAGTTGGATCAGGTCATGTTCGTGTCTGCTACACCCGGTGATTATGAGGCTGAGCATGAATTGCTGCGTGCCGAGCAGGTGATAAGACCTACGGGACTGTTGGATCCTGAGATATCCGTGCGACCGGTCGAGGGTCAGATAGATGATCTCATAAGTGAGATTAAGAAAGAGACAGCGAAGAAGGGTAAGGTCATGATCACCACCCTTACCAAGCATATGGCAGAGGACCTGACGGACTATCTTAAGGAAGTCGGCATCAGGGTCAAGTACCTTCACTCGGATATAGATACACTTGAGAGGGCACAGATTATCAGAGACTTGCGTCTTGATGTATTCGATGTACTGGTAGGTATCAATCTCTTGCGAGAAGGACTTGATATTCCGGAGATTACGCTTGTTGCAATACTTGATGCGGACAAGGAGGGATTCCTGCGTTCGGAGACATCCCTGATACAGACGATAGGACGTGCGGCGCGTAACAGCGAAGGCCATGTCATAATGTATGCCGACAACATGACTGACTCCATGCGCAAGGCTATAGATGAGACGAACAGACGTCGTGATATCCAGCAGAAGTATAATGAAGAGCACGGTATTACGCCAACTACCATACAGAAGGCTGTAAGAGAACTTATAAGTATCACCAAGGAGATCGCGGGTGAAGAGGCGAAGTTTGCCAAAGATCCGGAGAGTATGTCTGAAGGCGAGATACGTAAGCTCATGGATAAGATAGAGAAGCAGATGAGGAAGGCTGCGGCTGAACTTGATTTTGAGACGGCGGCGGAACTCAGAGATAAGCTTATTGAATTAAAAGAACACTATAAGAAGTAATACGGAGATAACAAGTAAGATGGGAGAATTTATTAAGATCCGCGGAGCGGCGGAGCATAATCTTAAGAATATAGATGTGGATATACCGAGAGGTAAGTTTGTAGTGCTGACAGGACTGTCAGGTTCGGGTAAGTCCTCTCTTGCTTTTGATACCATATATGCGGAAGGTCAGCGAAGATATATGGAATCCATATCAAGTTATGCAAGGCAGTTTTTGGGGCAGATGGAGAAGCCTAATGTTGAACTAATAGAAGGTCTTTCCCCTGCCATATCAATAGACCAGAAGTCTACTAACCGTAACCCGAGATCTACCGTCGGAACGGTTACGGAGATCTATGACCATATGCGTCTGCTCTATGCAAGGATCGGAATTCCTCATTGCCCCGAGTGCGGCAAGGTCATAACCAAGCAGACCGTGGATCAGATGGTTGATAAGCTTATGGAGTTGCCGGAAGGCACCAAGATTCAGCTGATGTCGCCCGTTGTAAGAGGTAAGAAGGGAAGACATGAGAAGGTCATTGAAAGCGCGCGTAAAAGCGGCTATGTAAGAGTGAGAGTTGATGGCAATCTCTATGATCTGTCGGAAGATATCGAACTTGATAAGAACATCAAACACAGTATAGAGATAATCGTGGACAGAGCGGTTATCAGAGAAGGAATGGCTTCAAGAATAAGCGATTCGATAGAGAATGCTTTAGGATTAAGCGGAGGATTGCTGGAAGTTGAGATAGTGGATGGAGAGACACTTAACTTCTCAGACAGTCTGGCCTGCCCTGATTGCGGAATAAGTATAAGTGAGATCGAGCCCAGAAGCTTCTCATTTAACAATCCGTACGGTGCCTGTCCCGATTGTGTAGGTCTCGGATACAAGATGGAATTTAATCCGGATCTTCTTATACCGGACAGAAGCTTAAGCATACACGAGGGAGCAATATCATGTACGGGATGGGCGTCAAGCAATAAGCCCGGAAGCTTTACGTATGCCGTTTTGGAAGCATTATCCAAGGCATATAAGTTCTCCTTGGATACACCTTTTGAAAAATTAAAGCCTGCTGTGCAGGATATGATCATATACGGCAAGAATGCGAAAGAGGTCTTGGTTCACTACGAAGGTCAGAGAGGAGTGGGAGACTATCCGATAGTATTCGAGGGTCTTATCAGCAACATGATGAGAAGATACAGGGAGACTTTCTCGGATTCCATGAAGCAGGAATATGAAGAGCTCATGAGTTTTACTCCCTGCACCACCTGCGGGGGCAAGAGGCTTAAGAGAGAGTCGCTTGCCGTTACAATAGCGGGTAAGAACATATATGACATTACAACTTTATCCATTAAGGACCTGCAGAAGTTTATGCAGGGTATTAAACTTACCAAGACAGAACAGATAATAGGTAAGCAGATTCTTAAGGAGATCAATTCAAGAGTCGGATTCTTAGTTAATGTCGGACTTGATTATCTGACACTTGCCAGAGGAGCATCTACGCTTTCCGGCGGTGAAGCACAGAGAATAAGACTGGCTACGCAGATTGGTTCGGGTCTTGTCGGAGTATGCTATATCCTTGATGAGCCCAGTATAGGATTACATCAGAGAGATAACGATAAGCTACTGGCGACTCTTAAGTCATTAAGAGATCTTGGCAATACGCTTATAGTGGTTGAGCATGACGAGGATACCATGAGAGCGGCCGATTGTATCGTCGACATAGGTCCCGGTGCCGGAAGCCACGGCGGAGAAGTGGTTGCTGTAGGAACGGCTGATGAGATAATCAAGGTTCCCGAATCAATTACGGGTAAATATTTAAGTGGAGAATTGAGCATTCCCGTTCCTGCAACCAGACGCAAGCCTACAGGCAAGTTGACCGTTAAGAATGCAAGAGAGAATAACCTTAAGGGAATAGATGTAGATATACCGCTTGGAGTAATGACATGTGTGACAGGAGTGTCAGGTTCCGGCAAGAGTTCTCTTGTTAATGAGATTTTATATAAGAGCCTTGCCAAGAAGCTTAACAGGGCGAGAACCATTGCGGGTAAGCATGACGCCATCCTGGGCACGGATAAGCTTGATAAGGTAATAGATATAGACCAGTCTCCTATAGGAAGGACACCGAGATCGAATCCCGCAACATATACCGGAGTATTCGATCTAATAAGAGATCTGTATGCCGAGACTGCAGATGCCAAGGCAAGAGGTTACAGTAAGGGCAGATTCTCATTTAATGTTAAGGGCGGAAGATGTGAAGCCTGTGCCGGTGACGGAATAGTTAAGATCGAGATGCATTTCCTTGCCGACGTATATGTACCCTGTGAAGTCTGCAAAGGCAAGAGATATAACAGAGAGACCCTGGAAGTTAAGTATAAGGGCAAGAGTATATATGATGTCCTTGATATGACAGTTGAGGATGCGCTTAAGTTTTTTGAGAATGTTCCTAAGATACGCAACAAGATTCAGACTCTGTACGATGTGGGACTGGGATATGTTAAGCTTGGACAGCCCTCGACCACACTCTCGGGCGGTGAGGCACAGAGAATCAAACTTGCATCGGAACTTAGCCGTAAGTCAACGGGCAATACCATATATATTCTGGATGAACCGACTACGGGACTTCATTTTGATGATGTTGCTAAACTTATCGAGATTCTGCATAAACTTGTGGAAGGCGGTAATACAGTAGTTGTTATTGAGCATAACCTCGATGTTATTAAGACTGCGGATTATATAATCGACCTCGGTCCTGAGGGTGGTGACGGTGGCGGAACCGTTATAGCCACGGGTACGCCTGAAGCCGTGGCTAAGGTTAAAGAATCCTATACGGGTATGTATCTGGCAAAGATATTGAATAAAAAAGCAAAAAAGCACTAAAGTTTTGGTATAAACTCTCCGAAAAAAAGAGTAGAACTGCATAATGCCCTGCAAAGGGGAGTATACGCACGGAGGCGAACATAAGAGCGGGAAGGACCCCGGTCTTGTCCTTGTGCGTATTTTTATGCAACCCCCTTTTCTATTCGGTAAGTTTTTTGTATAATAGATTAGTTATTAATGATTTACAGCCAAAGCAACGAATAGAAAGAGGTAATTACATGCAAGGCACAGATATAGGAATAGACTTAGGTACAGCGAGTATTCTGGTATATATAAGAGGTAAGGGCGTTGTTTTAAAAGAGCCCTCAGTTGTAGCTTTTGATCAGGACACCAACAAGATACTGGCCATCGGTGAAGAAGCAAGACTTATGATCGGACGTACACCGAATAAGATTGTAGCGGTAAGACCCTTACGAGAAGGTGTTATCTCCGATTACTCGGTTACCGAGAAGATGCTTAAGTACTTTATCCAGAAGGCAGTGGGCAAGAGAAGTTTAAGAAAGCCCAGAATAGCAGTCTGTGTTCCCAGCGGAGTAACGGAAGTTGAGAAGAAAGCCGTTGAGGATGCTACATATCAGGCAGGTGCCAGAGATGTTAAGATCATCGAGGAGCCTATTGCGGCAGCGATTGGTGCGGGAATAGACATATCCAAGCCCTGCGGCAACATGATAGTCGATATCGGTGGTGGTACGACGGATATAGCTGTCATCTCGCTTGGCAATTCGGTTGTCAGTGAATCGGTCAAGATAGCCGGTGATGACTTTGATGAAGCAATCGTACGCTACATGCGTAAGAAATATAATCTCCTTATCGGAGAGAGAATGGCTGAAGATATTAAGATCAATATAGGATCTGCTTTTAAGAGAGCGGAGACTGTATATTACGAGGTAAAGGGTCGTAACCTTGTTACGGGACTTCCCAAGAAGCTTAATATCTCTTCTGAAGATACGGAAGAAGCTTTAAGAGAAACTACCTCCAAGATAGTTGATGCAATACACAGCGTATTGGAGAAGACGCCTCCGGAGCTTGCGGCCGATATAGCGGACAGAGGAATAGTACTTACCGGCGGAGGAAGCCTGCTTAACGGATTGGAGGATCTTATCTGCTCCAAGACAGGCATCAACACCATCACTGCCGAAGAGCCCATGACGGTTGTGGCTATAGGCACGGGTAAGTATGTTGAGTTCCTGGCCGGATACAGAGACGAACAATAATCTATAACAGGAGAGAGCAATGGTAAAAGGCTTGTACACTGCCTACACTGGCATGATCAATGAGCAGAACAGGATGGATGTATTGACCAACAATCTGGCCAATTCAGACACTAACGGCTTTAAGAAGGAGGGAGCTACAAGTCAGGCCTTTGACTCTCTTCTTGCGTTAAAGATAAAAGACAGATCTGAGAATCCCAATCTCGCTCATCCCATCGGTATAGCCAATCTCGGCGTTAAGGTGGGAGAGAATTACACCGACTATTCTCAGGGAGCTTTCAAGGTGACTGACAGGACATATGATGTTGCTCTTTCAGGTGAAGGCTTCTTCAATATCGAATATACCAACAAAGCAGGCGAAACAAGCACAATGTATACCAGAGACGGTGCCTTTGTGGTTAATACACAGGGCTATCTGGTTAATAAAGACGGCGATTATGTCCTCGGACAGAACGGTCGTATACGTCTTGACCCCACCAAAGATGTAGCCATAGATACACAGGGCAATATCTCGCAGGACGGGGCAAGGGTAGCGCAGATAAAGCTTACGGATTTTGAAGATTACAATTATATTGAGCATTTCGGTGAGAACTATTATCGGCCTGTTGAAGGAGCAACTGAGAAAGCGGCTACTGCCACAACCAATCAGGGCTTTATAGAGACATCAAACGTTCAGGTTGTCCAGGAGATGGTTGAGATGATCTCAGTATCCAGACAGTATGAGAGTAATCAGAGATTAATTACGACGATAGACGGAACGTTGCAGATAGTATCCAACCAGCTTGGTAAGGTATAAAGGAGGTTATGACATATGGTAAGATCGCTTTGGTCGGCAGCCACAGGCATGATAGCACAGCAGACAAATCTTGACACGATTGCCAACAATCTGGCTAATGTCAATTCTACCGGATATAAGACGGAAGTAGCGGAGTTTAAGTCACTTCTGTACCAGACCATGCAGACTGAGACTACAACAGCCAACGGCGCCAACAAGCCGATAAGCGCACAGGTAGGTCTCGGTGTACGAAACTCTTCAATTACTACGGTGTTTAAGCAGGGTTCGCTTCTTGCATCGGAATCCGATACGGCTTTTGCAATAGAGGGAAAGGGCCTCTTTGCCGTAAGAGCCGAGGACGGAACGACCAAGTATACACGTAACGGTGATTTCAGATTCAGTGTCGGACAGGGAAGCAATATAGTATTATGTACGTCGGGAGGCCTTCCGGTGCTTGACAGCAAGGGTCAGCCCATCAACATTGATACGAACAGATATATCGCCAATAAGATAACGGTAGACGCCAACGGTAATCTCTGCTATCCCGATGCGACCAATAATCCACAGCCTATCGGTGTTGCCATTGGACTGTTCCAGTTTAACAATCCTTCCGGATTATATAAAACAAGCGACACCCTGTATGTTCCTACAGCCGCAAGCGGCAACGCCATGAATGAGGCGACCAATAACAACCTTGAGAAGAGTGTTATCAGGCAGGGTTACTTGGAAGGCTCCGGCGTACAGGTTGTTGATGAGATGGTCAACATGATCGTTGCACAGAGAGCATACGAGATGAACAGTAAGGCGATCACCACATCGGATCAGATGATGGAACTTGCCAATAACCTTAAGAGATAATCCTTAGAAGGAGGCGCATATGAGCACTATAGATACAAGTAATATAATGTCCATGTATTCGCAGTATGCGACAGAGACCGCCAAGGATTCTCAGGCAGCGAAGCTTAAGAATACCGTGAACGCAGATTATTCCAAAGCTACCGATGATGAGCTTATGGATGTCTGTAAGCAGTTTGAATCATACTTTTTGGAGCAGGTATTCAAGCAGATGGCCAAAACTGTCAACATCACGGAGAACAGCGACAGATCAACATCCAATCTTGTTGATTTCTTTAAGGATAATACCATTCAGGAACTGGCTACAATGTCTACCGAGACTAACAGTCTGGGACTTGCGCAGATGCTTTATGAGCAGATGAAGCGTAATATCGGTGACACGGATATTCCCGTTAAGGATACCGCACAGGAAGATAAGCAGTAGTTGTGGTATGACAAAGAATATATGGTATACTATGGTCTATGGAGACATTTGAAGGCTACATAGACCATTTTTTATATTATAACGACAGCAATGGTTACGGAGTTTTTGAACTCGATACGGAAGATGACGACATCATCTGTACGGGTAGTTTTCCGGGTCTTACACAGGGGGAGACCGTTGAAGTTTCCGGCGAGTGGGTTGAGCATCCCACTTACGGTCCGCAGCTTAAAGTAAAGCAGTGGAAGGTGACTGAACCTTCAGACCTTATGGATGTGGAGAGGTATCTGGCCTCAGGAGCCATCAAGGGAGTCGGACCTACAATAGCCAAGAGAATCATCAAGAAGTTCGGGAAAGAGTCGCTTGATATCATCGAGAAACAGCCCGAGCGTCTGACCGAGATAAAAGGTATAAGCGAAAGAATAGCTCAGAGTATCGCAACACAGGTAACTGAGCGAAGGGGCCTTCGTGATGCCATAATGATGCTTGGCAAGTACGGAATCAGCAATAATCTGGCGCTCAAACTCTATGAGGTATACGGTACCTCTATCGAAAAGATTCTTATTGAAAATCCATACAGACTTGCAGAAGAGATAGACGGCATCGGATTTAAGAAAGCCGATGAGATTGCGTCCAAAACAGGGATATCCGTGGACTCGCATTTCAGAATAGAGAGCGGTATCATTTATGTTCTTAACGGCGCATCCGTAGACGGACATACCTACTTGCCGAAAGATGAGCTTTTAAGTAGGGCTTATGAACTGTTGGGAGTTCCCGCAAGCATAATAGAAGAGAGATTGCCTGATATGGCCATTGAAAAAAGAATTATGCTTAAAAGAGTCGGGGATGAGGAAAATGCAGAGGCTGTTCACGTTTATCCCGCATACATGTACTATGAGGAACTTGGTTGTGCCCGTCTTCTTCATGAGCTTAATGATACTCCGGATTATAACGACTCATCCGACAATATATCGTCAAGGATAAAAAAGATAGAGGCTGAACTTAACATAGAGCTGGATGATCTTCAAAGGCAGGCCGTACACAAGGCGGCAAAAAGCGGAGTGTTCATACTTACCGGAGGACCCGGAACAGGTAAGACTACAACGATTAATTCGATTATCAAGCTGTTTTTGTCGGAGGGGCTTGATATTATGCTTGCGGCGCCTACGGGCAGAGCTGCCAAGAGAATGACCGAAGCAACGGGATATGAGGCTAAGACCATTCACAGGATGCTTGAACTCAGCGGATCGTCTGAAGACAGCGGAAGAAGAGGGGCATCTTTCGGACGTAACGAAGACAATCCTCTTGAAGCGGATGCAGTGATAATAGATGAAGCATCAATGGTGGATATTCACCTTTTATATGCTTTGCTTAAGGCGTTAAGTCCGGGAACTAAACTGATATTTGTCGGAGATGACAATCAGCTTCCGAGCGTCGGGCCGGGGCAGGTTTTGCATGACATGCTTAAGTCAGGCTGTTATGAGAGTGTGGAACTTGAAAGGATATTCAGACAGTCCGAACAAAGCGATATAGTGGTCAATGCGCATAAGATCAACAGAGGAGAGGATATCTCGCTCGACAATAAGAGTAAAGATTTCTTCTTCCTTGAAAGAGAAGATACGGGCGTGATATACAAGCACATGATTCAGCTCATATTGGAGAAACTGCCGTCCTACGTTGATGCAACTCCTGTGCAGATACAGGTTTTGACACCCACAAGGATAGGCTCGCTGGGAGTGGAAGCGCTTAATAAGGTACTGCAGAAGTACCTTAATCCGCCGGATGATACGAAGCCGGAATATGTATTCGGGGAGAATATTTTAAGACTCGGTGATAAGGTGATGCAGGTTAAAAACAACTATAATCTTACATGGGAGATTATGAGTAAATACGGCATAGCAGCCGATTCGGGAACGGGAGTATTCAACGGTGACATTGGTGTCATAACTGACATCAGTAAGACAATGCAGACACTTACCGTTGAGTTTGATGACAAAAGACAGGTGGTATACCCGTTCTCGGGGCTGGATGAATTGGAACTGGCTTATGCCGTGACGATACACAAGTCACAGGGAAGCGAGTATCCTGCGGTCATTATGCCTCTGCTCGGAGGTCCGAGGATGCTGCTTAACAGAAATCTGCTGTATACCGGAGTGACCAGGGCAAAAAGATGTGTGACTATACTGGGGAGTCGTAGCACACTGAATACCATGATTCACAATGTAAGTGAAAAAAACAGATATACGGGATTAGCCGCGCGCATAAGGGAAACAGAAGGAGGACAATGAATGTACGCAGGCTTATGAGTTTTTTGTATCCGGACAGGTGTGCGGTATGTGATGAAGTGGTTGAAAGCGGCAACATGCTTTGCAAAGAGTGTTCGCAAAAAATTCGACCGTTACACGGAGACACGTGTCACAGATGCGGCAAGCTTTTGACGGATACGGACAGATTGTATTGTTATGACTGCAGCAGAAAGATTCATTTCTACGAGAGAGGATTTGCGATATTTGAGTATTCGGATATCAAAAAAAGTCTTTACAGATTTAAGTACTCGGGAAGGGCGGAATATGCGGCATTTTATGCCTTTGCCGCAGACAGGGTTTATGGGAAAACATTAAAAGAACTTAACCTTGATGCAATTGTTCCCATACCGATACACAAAAGAAGATTGGCCGTACGAGGATACAATCAGGCGGAAGAATTTGCAAAGGAACTGTCAAAGCGCATAAATACGCCTGTTATGAGCAATCTGATAAGAAGATGCAAATCAACGGTTCCGCTTAAGAAATTGAGTGAGGAAGAACGCAAGAATAATCTAAAAAATGCTTTTATAATTGCGGCAAATGATGTAAAATTAAAGAAAATTCTGTTAGTTGATGACATTTATACAACGGGCGCAACTATAGACACCGTTTCGGCACTGTTTAAAGAACATGGAGCGGAGCAGATTTACTTCATCACGGTTGCAATCGGAGCGGGTATGTAGAACAAGGAGGAATCAACATGAATGTACGTAATTGCAGAAGATGCAGAAAGTTATTTAACTATATAGCCGGACCCATGGTTTGCCCTGCGTGCAGAGACGCAATGGAAGAAGAATTCCAGAAGGTTAAGAAGTTTGTGCAGGAGCATGCACACTGCGATATAAGAACCGTTTCTGAGGAATGTGAAGTTGATCCCAACCAGATAAGGCAGTGGGTACGTGAAGAGAGACTAGAGTTTGCTGATGACGCGGCTGTAGGACTTAACTGTGAGCGTTGCGGAAGAAGCATAAAGTCCGGACGTTACTGTGAAGCATGTAAGAGAGATATGGCCAATACCTTTAACAGTGCCATAAGAACTAATGCACCGGCCCCCGAACCTGCCAAGAAGAATATTAAAGAGAATCCTAAGATGAGGTTCTTGGATTCGTAAGGAGTAGAATATGATCAATGAGGATAAGGTCATTCTGATGACCAAGCTTGCCTCATATGAGCAGAGAGAGGGCAAAAGATTTAACGCCGTTGCGGGATATTTCAGGACCGATTATATAAGCTCGCAGCTTATGCGTTCTTTCATTGCCGGAACACTTGCTTTTTTAGCAATTATAGGTGTGTTCCTGTTTTACAATTTCGAAGTAATAATGGAGGATATATATAATACCGATCTGCTGTCCTTTGGCAAGAAGGTGGCCTATATATACCTGATATGTATGGGTGTATATCTGTTGTTTTCGTATATCCTGGCGATATACAGATACAATAAAGCCAGAGGAAGTATCAGAAGCTATTATGCTAATCTGAAGAAGCTGGAGAAGTATTGATAATTTATTATGTCGAATTTTATACTTACCAGGGAATTGATAAAGAGAATTTATTCTAAGCATGAAGCATATATCAATCCCATACTTAAATTCATACTCGCATTAGTCTTGCTTTCGGTTATTAACAGTCGCATAGGCTATATGGAGAGATTGGACAGCGCAGTCATTGTACTTGTGGCAGCGCTGCTTTGTTCTTTTCTTCCCATGCAGGTTATGGCGATAATTGCGGGACTGTTTATGCTGTTGCACATGTACGCGCTGGCGCCGGAATGTGCCATTGTTGTGGGTGTCCTGTTCTTCCTGATGTTCATCCTCTATGTAAGACTCGTTCCCAAGGAGACGATAGTTGTTTTAATAACACCTATCCTGTTTATGCTGAAGATTCCTTACGTTATGCCGATTGCGATGGGTCTTTTGGGAGTTCCGGCATCGGTTGTTACGGTTTCATTCGGAATAGTGATAGCATATTTCCTGACATATATTCAGAATAATGCGTCATCGCTTTCTTCTTACGAAGACGCAGGCATGATATCAAGAATCAGACTTGTTGTAGACGGATTGTTAGGCAACAAGGCAATGTTTGCAACAATTGTTGTATTCGCGATTGTTCTGATTCTGGTGTATGTCATCAGACGTCGCCAGATAGATTATGCGTGGACGATAGCGGTAATCACCGGCGGAGTTGCGGAGCTGGTGCTTCTGTTTATCACCGAACTCACGGTGGGACTTGATTTCTCGATTATAGGCATGATGTTCGGCTGTATACTTTCCGTACTAATCGGATTGTTCCTTCAGTTGTTTGCTTTCCATGTTGATTATAAGAGAACCGAGAATGTCCAGTTTGAAGATGATGAATACTACTACTACGTTAAGGCGGTTCCCAAGGTTACGGTTGCGGCATCTGAGAAGAAAGTAAAAAGAGTTCAGCCGAGTCAGTCCAAGCAGGCTCAGCATAAGAGCAGACCTGCCGGAGCGGGCAGTGCCTCATCCAAAGCGTCATCTGCGGAAAGAAGTGTAAGGACCTTACACACAGCTAACGGTACATCCAGAACACTTAAATGATTTTTTGAAGATATAGGGATATGGAACAGTTACGTACATTTGCGGAGAGATATCTGATCAATCTGCATATTCCGACAATTCAAATAACGGATATATTAGAGATTCTTATTATTTCATTCCTTTTGTATCACATTCTGGTATGGATTAAGAATACTAAAGCGTGGTCTCTCCTTAAGGGAGTGGCTCTTATTACTGTGTTCATTCTTTTGGCTGCATTGTTCGAGATGAATACAATAATCTGGATAGTTAAGAATGTATTCTCCATAGCTGTCATTGCGATAATAATTGTTTTGCAGCCCGAGTTAAGAAAGGCATTGGAAGAACTCGGACGTAAGAACATATTCGCGTCCATATTCGATATGAGTAAGACCGAGACGGGTCTGTTTTCCGATTCTACAATCAAAGAGATCACAAAGGCCTGCATGGAGATGGGCAAGGTGAGGACAGGTGCTCTTATCGTGGTAAGGCAGATGGACAACCTGACGGAATATGAGCAGACAGGTATTGCGGTTGATGCAATAGTTACCAATCAGCTTTTGATTAATATTTTTGAACACAACACTCCGTTACATGACGGAGCTGTCATAATAGACGGAGACAGAATAACTTCGGCAACATGCTATCTGCCTTTGTCCGACAATATGCGTTTAAGCAAAGAGTTGGGTACAAGACACAGAGCCGGAGTCGGTATCTCGGAAGTAACTGATTCGATGACAGTCATCGTTTCGGAAGAGACGGGATCCATAAGTGTTGCATATAAGGGCGAGTTGTACAGAAACCTCGGCGCCGAAGAGCTTGAGATAAGACTTGAGAGCATACAGAATAAGCAGGCGGAAGAGAAGAAACGCGCCATATGGAAGGGAAAGGGGGCCAGGAATGAAGCAAAAACTAACTGACAATCTGGGTCTCAAGATCCTGGCGGTTGTCTTTTCCGTAATCTTATGGCTGATTGCGATTAACATCAATGATCCTGTTACACAGGAGAGTTATAACGTTAACGTTCAGCTGCAGAATCTGAACAGCCTGACATCTTCCGGTAAGTATGTCGAGGTTATGAACAATACGGACAGTATCCGTGTGACAGTACGCGGAAGCAGAACGGTATTGTCGTCATTTACGGAGAAGAACATCGTAGCTACGGCTGATGTATCCAAGATTAATTCCAATAACCAGGTTCCGATAGAAGTGACGACTACCAGGATAAGCGACAGAATAGAAAGCATACGTACAGACAGACAGTATGTACAGTTAAGCATCGAGAATGTCGGCAAGCAGCAGATTCCCATTAATGTCAAGGTTCAGAATGAACCCGGAGAAGGATACATATTCGGTTCTGCCACGACCACACAGAACGTGGTTATTATCTCCGGTCCAGAGTCAAAGGTTTCGGAAGTTGCTTATGCAGCTGTTGAGATTAATGTGGACGGAGCTACTAGCGATGTTAATATATCTCTGCCGATACATCTGTATAACGCATCGGATGAGATTGTGGACAATTCAAAGATCACGATGAGCATGAACGAAGTATATACTACGGCTTCGGTATTGCAGACCAAGGATCTTCCTGTTGTATGCAATGTAACAGGCATACTGCCTGACGGGTATGCGCTTACGGGTCAGGTGGATTGCAATCCCGCATACATCACGCTTGCCGGACGAAGCAGCGTTATGAAGAGTCTGTCATCCATCGATATAACCGACGCAATAGATGTCACGGGATATGATTCGGATGTTAAGACTTCAGTCGATATCAAGCCGTATATTCCGGAGGGAACATCCATAGTGGGTGGCGATGATGCTTCCAAGATAGATGTTACGGTCTATATAGAGAAGGAGATTACCAAGGAATTCCGTATAGATACAGATAGAATACATACAACAGGTGTACCTGAGGGAATGGCAATAGAACTGGATGAAGAAGAAAGTTCGATAAAGATTGAACTTCAGGGACTCAGAAATATACTCGGTACGACAGATTCAAGCACAATAGTCGGTATCGTGGATGTGGATAAGTATATGAATGATGAAGAACTCACTTCACTCAGTACAGGTACACATACAATGCCTGTTACATTCACTCTTCCCGACGGAGTTAAGCTTACCAGAGAATGTAGGGTAAGAGTAAAGGTTAAGAGTACAGAACAGTAATACCCAAGGAGGATTATAATAAATGGCAAGGCTTTTCGGCACGGACGGAGTAAGAGGAGTAGTAGGTGAAGAACTGACTATAGATCTTGCTATGAAATTGGGACAGGCCGGTGCACATGTCCTTACTAAAGAGAACGACCACAAGCCAACAATTATGGTAGGTTGTGATACAAGAATATCGGGAGACATGCTCGCGAACGCGCTTATGGCAGGTGTTTGCAGCGTTGGAGCTAATGCGGTATATGTCGGAGTGATGCCCACACCGGCGGTTGCATACCTTACCAAGAAGTATAAAGTTGATGCGGGAGTTGTTATTTCGGCATCACACAATCCCGTCGAGTTTAACGGTATTAAATTCTTTGACGGTAACGGATACAAGCTTTCGGATGAACTTGAAGATGAGATAGAAGCTTTGATAAAGAGCAATATGAAAGATATTCCTTTCCCTACAGGAGCACAGGTCGGTAAGATAAAGTACAGGACCGATGCAAGGGAAGAATATATCAATCATTCAATTAAGGCTGTTCCGATAGATCTTACGGGATATAAGGTAGTTGTGGACTGTGCGGAAGGAGCAAGCTTTTATACTTCCGTTGAGGCACTTAAGGAACTCGGAGCAACGGTAATACCGATTCATAATATGCCTGACGGTACCAATATCAATGCCAATTGCGGTTCCACACACATGGAGGAGTTAAAGGCAAGAGTGGTATATGAGAAAGCCAATATCGGACTTGCTTTTGACGGAGACGCGGACAGACTGTTGGCCGTAGATGAACTTGGCGATATAGTTGACGGTGACCAGATAATGGCTATTGTCGGCAATCATATGAAGTCACAGGGTAAGCTTAAGGGCGACACCATAGTTGTGACTGTCATGAGTAACTTAGGCTTCACCCTCATGGCTAAGGAACAGGGAATCAACATAGAGCAGACTAAGGTCGGTGACAGATATGTTCTTGAGCGCATGAGAGAGATAGATGCATCACTTGGCGGAGAGCAGTCGGGTCACGTGATATTCCTGGATGAGAATACTACGGGAGACGGATTGTTAAGTGCTTTACATCTGCTGCAGGTGCTTGTTGAGACGGGTAAGCCTCTATCGGAATTGTCTAAGATTATGACGGTTTTACCTCAGGCTCTTGTTAATGCCAAGGTGCCCAACCATAAGAAAGACAGTTACATGGATTATCCCGAGATTGCGGATGCCATTGCCGCTCTTGAAGAGAAGTTTAAGGGAGAAGGAAGAGTTTTAATACGTCCTTCCGGAACAGAGCCCAAGGTAAGAGTCATGATAGAGGGCAAAGACCAGGCACAGATTACGGAGGATGCGAAGGCACTCGCAGAGCTTATTCAGAACACGATTCTGTAACGGTTTACGCCTGAAAGCTTACAATAATTCATATAAAAGGTATTATTGGACAGAAAAGGCCGAATCGTGGTAAAATATTAGACGACAATAACGACTATAAAGGTCGATAAGGAGGATATACAGGTATGGTTAGTCAGAAAGTAGTGATTAAGAATCCGACCGGACTACATCTAAGACCTGCCGGCATCCTATGTAAGGAGGCTATGCAGTTTAAATCATTAATTACATTCTCATTCAAAGAGACAACAGCCAATGCTAAGAGTGTGCTAAGCGTACTGGGTGCTTGTGTTAAGTGTGGAGATGAGATTGAGATAGTATGCGACGGCGAAGACGAGGCTGATGCCCTTAAGGCATTGGTTACTGCAATAGACAATGGTCTTGGTGAATAGCTGACAGACCCATCTGCTTATGGCTTGTACGCCCGCAGATGGGTTTATTTTTTTGACGGTTTATTTAGGAGGATTTTAAGATGCTTAACTATAAAAGATATGAGAAAGTTCCTGTTCTGGACTTTCCGGAGAGAACATGGCCCAATAAGGAGATAACCAAAGCACCTGTATGGTGTAGTGTGGACTTAAGAGACGGTAATCAGGCTTTAATAGATCCCATGCAGGTAGATGAGAAGATAGAGTTTTTTAACTATCTTGTAAAGCTTGGCTTTAAGGAGATTGAGATAGGTTTCCCTTCTGCAAGCCAGATAGAATTTGATTTTTTAAGACAGCTTGTGGATCGCAAGCTCATTCCGGACGATGTTTGGGTACAGGTACTCGTTCAGTGCAGAGAAGAGCTCGTTGAGAGAACATTTGAATCGATTGAAGGCATCAAGAATGTCATCGTACACATATATAATTCGACATCAACTCTTCAGAGGGATGTGGTATTTAATAAGAGCCGTGAGGAGATTATAGATATAGCCGTTGAAGGTACCAGAATGGTTAAGAAGAGAGCGGCTGCTTTCCCGGGTAATATCAGACTTGAATATTCCCCTGAGAGTTTCACGGGTACGGAGATGGATTTTGCGTTGGAGATATGTACCGCTGTTCAGCGTGAGTGGGGAGCAACCAAGGAGAATCCCATTATCATTAATCTTCCTTCCACTGTAGAGACCAATACTCCAAATGTATATGCGGACGAGATAGAGTGGATGTCAACACATTTTGAGAACAGGGACAGCATTATCTTAAGTGTTCATCCTCATAATGACAGAGGAACCGGTGTTGCAAGCTGTGAGCTTGCACTTATGGCGGGAGCTGAGCGTGTGGAAGGTACACTGTTCGGTAACGGCGAGAGAACAGGCAATCTGGATATAATGATTGTTGCTTACAATATGTTCTCACAGGGTGTTAATCCCGAACTTGAGATTGAACATGTCAATGAGGCAATAGAGATATACGAAAGATGTTGTAAGTTACCTATTCATCCCAGACATCCTTATGCCGGTAAGCTTGTATTCACGGCATTCTCGGGAAGTCATCAGGATGCCATCAACAAAGGTGTACAGGCTATGAAAGAGAGAGACAGCAAGATATGGAGAGTTCCTTATCTGCCGATCGATCCTGCGGACATAGGAAGAGAGTACGAACCTATCGTACGTATCAATTCGCAGTCCGGAAAAGGCGGCGTAGCCTTTATCATGGATACTTACTTCGGATACAAGCTTCCCAAGGCCATGCACAAAGAGTTTGCCGGTGTTATCCAGGCAATGTCAGAGAAGCAGGGAGAGGTATCGCCTGAAGAGATCAATGCCAAGTTCAGAGAAGAATACATTGAGCGCAAAGAGCCTCTTCACTTTAAGAAGCTTAAGGTTGACGATTTGAGTGAAGAAGAAGAGACAAGCTTCGATACTCATGTAAGTGTTACATACACGGATCACGGCGAAGAGAAAGTTATGGAAGGTGTCGGCAACGGACCTATCGATGCCGTTAAGCGTGCAATTGCAGAGAACCTTAATCTTGATATCAAGATTCTTGACTACTCAGAGCATGCACTTCAGGCCGGATCGAATTCCAAAGCTGCGGCTTACATACATCTGCTTGATGTGAATACGGGTAATGTTACTTATGGCGTGGGCGAGAGCAGCAATATTACCAGAGCTTCGGTAAGAGCAATATTTTCGGCTATTAACAGATTGGGTTTGGTATAACAATACAGCAGAATGGAGGGTAGACTATGAAGAGAATCGGTATGTTGACAAGCGGTGGCGATTGTCAGGCACTTAATGCAGCTATGAGAGGCGTTGTGAAGTCACTTCTTAACAGCGGACAGGATGTGGAGATATATGGTTTCCTTAACGGATACAGAGGACTCATATACGGTGACTTTAAGATGCTTACCGGAAGAGATTTCTCCGGCATACTTACTGTCGGCGGAACGATACTCGGAAGCAGTCGTACTCCATTTAAAACAATAAAGGATCCTGATGAGAACGGACTTAACAAGGTTGAGGCCATGAAGCAGAACTATCACAAGCTTCAGCTGGACTGCCTTGTGGTACTCGGAGGTAACGGTACTCATAAGACTGCCAACCTCTTAAGAGAAGAAGGACTTAATGTTGTAACGCTTCCCAAGACAATTGACAATGACCTGTACGGAACGGATATGACATTCGGTTTCCAGAGTGCGGTTGATATTGCTACAGAGTGCATAGACTGCATACATACAACAGCTGCATCTCACGGAAGAATCTTTATAGTTGAGGTTATGGGACATAAGGTCGGATATCTTACTCTTAATGCCGGAATGGCAGGTGGTGCTGATATCATACTTATCCCTGAGATACCGTACGATATAGATAAGATTGTTGAAGCCGTTAAGCAGAGAGAGAAGAACGGAAGCAAGTTCACTATAATTGCTGTGGCTGAAGGTGCCATAAGCAAAGAAGATGCAAAGTTAAGCAAGAAAGAATATCAGAAGAAGCTTGAGAAGAGCAAGTATCCTTCAGTATCATATGAGGTTGCCGCACAGATTCTTGAGAAGACCGGTCAGGAAGTAAGAGTAACCGTTCCGGGTCATACTCAGAGAGGCGGAAGCCCCTGCCCTTATGACAGAGTATTTGCAAGCCGTCTCGGTGCGGAGGCAGGTAAGCTTATTCTTAAGGGTGAGTACGGTTTCATGGTAGGATACAGGAACAGAGAGATAGTTAAGGTTCCGCTTGAGGACGTTGCCGGAAAGCTTAAGATGTTAGATCCCGATTCCACCATCATCAAGGAAGCCAAGATGCTTGGCATAAGCTTCGGTGATTAATATATTTGGCGGAGAGTGACACAGATGTCATATGTTGCATTGTATCGTAAGTTCCGTCCCGACAATTTTGCTGATGTTAAGGGACAGGATCATATAGTTACGACACTTAAGAATCAAATAATCTCCGGAAGAGTGGGACATGCATATCTGTTCTGCGGAACAAGAGGTACCGGTAAGACAACGGTTGCCAAGCTTTTGGCAAAGGCTGTTAACTGTGAAAACCCTCATGACGGGAATCCCTGCGGTGAGTGTCCGTCATGTAAGGCCATAGCAGCCGGTGCAAGCATGAGCGTTGTCGAGATAGATGCCGCATCCAACAACGGCGTTGACAATGTCAGGGAGATAATAGACGAGGTTGCTTTTCCTCCTGCTGATGCGAAGTTCCGCGTATACATCATAGACGAGGTTCATATGCTTTCCATAGGCGCATTCAATGCTCTGCTTAAGACATTGGAAGAGCCGCCTTCGTATTGCATTTTTATCCTGGCCACGACAGATCCCCAGAAGATACCGATAACGATTCTATCAAGATGTCAGAGATATGATTTCAGGCGTATTACGACCGACACGATAGCCGACAGGCTGGAAGAACTCACTTCAGTTGAGAATGTGGAAGTGGAACCGAGAGCTTTAAGATACATCGCCAAGGCCGCAGACGGTTCGATGAGGGATGCGCTGAGTCTTTTGGATCAGTGTATTGCATTCCATTACGGCGAGAAGCTTGACTACAATATGGTCCTGGATGTGTTGGGTGCCGTTGATACCGAAGTTTTCTCAAGGCTGTTTAGAAGTGTGACTGCACAGGATGTACTCGGATGTATTACAATTCTTGATGAAGCCGTAACCCAGGGCAGAGAGATTACTCAGTTTGTCAACGATTTTATAGTTTACCTTCGCAATATTCTGCTTGTTTTAAGTTCCGATGATCCGTGGAGTATCCTCGATGTTTCGGATGAGAACAGGGACAGGCTTACTAAAGAGGCCGGTCTTACCAATATGGATGCTCTGATCAGATATATCAGAGTATTTTCTGAACTTGCGAATGACATAAGGTATTCTGCATCAAAGAGAGTTATGACAGAGACAACACTCGTTAAGTTATGTAAACCTGAGATGCAGACTGACAATGCCGCACTGCTTGACAGGATAAGGGTACTTGAGCAGAAGCTTGAAAAAGGAATCGGACCTGCAGTAATCCCTGTAACGACAATGAACATGTCCGTGGCGAACGCCGGGACACAGCCTGTAGCGTCGTCGGATACTGTTAAGGAACCTGTCTTGCCCAAGGCGCTTCCCGAAGATATCAAGGCAGTTGCATCCGGCTGGAGCAGAATGGTAATGGGAGCGGATGGTCCGATAAAATCTCTTCTTAAGAATGTGTACCCTTCGATAACTCCGGACGACAGACTTAAAATTGTCGTACACGATAAACTTACCGGTGACAGACTGATGACCGAAGGCGGTATGGCATCATTTAAGGAACTGTTACGTGAATACTCGGGCAAGGATGTGGATTACACGGTTGAGACGCTTCCGGCAGACGGAAGCAGGGATGTAGAGAGTCCAAATATACTTGCTTTTCAGAATATCAATATGGAGATAACAACAGACAATAACGAGGAGGATGATTATGTCTAGAAAAGGAGGATTCCCCGGAGGAGGAATGCCGGGTAATATGAACAATCTGATGAAGCAGGCACAGCGCATGCAGCGTCAGATGGAGGAGAATCAGCAGAAGCTTGAGGAATCCGAATATACGGCCAAGGCCGGTGGCGGAGCCGTTGAAGTAACGGTCAGCGGTAAGAAGGAGATCAAGAGCCTTAAGTTATCTCAGGATGTTGTGGATCCCGATGATATCGAGATGCTTCAGGATCTTATTATTGCCGCACTTAATGAAGCGTTTGCACAGGTAGATGAGGCTTCGGGCAAGGCAATGAGTGCGTTGGCCGGAGGATTAGGAGGGCTTCCTTTTTAATGGAGCTTTACAGCGGACCGATCAATAAGTTAATAGATGAATTGGCGGCACTTCCGGGAATAGGAGAGAAATCAGCCAGTCGCCTGGCTTTTCACCTTATCAATATGCCCAAGGGCAAGGTTGAGAGATTGGCGAACACGATGATAGAGGCCAAGCAAAAGGTTTGCTACTGTCAAAAGTGTTTTACTCTGACCGATAAGGAGTTATGCCCCGTATGCAGCAGCGAGAAAAGAGATTCTTCTACCATAATGGTAGTGGAGAACAGCAGGGATCTGGCTGCATATGAGAAGACAGGAAAGTATCAGGGAGTATACCATGTTCTTCACGGAGCAATATCTCCGATGCTTGGTATAGGACCGGGGGATATTAAGCTTAAAGAACTTATCGAACGTCTTTCGGATGAAGAAGTCAGCGAAGTAATAATTGCCACCAATTCAAGTCTGGAAGGTGAGACGACTGCGATGTACATAAGCAAGTTGATCAAACCGACCGGTGTTAAGGTTACGCGCATCGCAAGCGGAGTTCCTGTGGGAGGAGACCTTGAGTGTATAGATGAGGTTACGTTGTTAAGAGCACTCGAGGGAAGAACAGAGATATAGTATGGCAAGAACATATATGTAAGGGAGGTAGCATTTAATGAAAGAACATTACGGAGTAACTAAGGACGGACAGGAGATAAGTGCATATACACTTAACGGCAGCAGGGGAATGAAGGCTGTGGTTTTGGATTACGGCGCAATACTTGATAAGGTATTTGTTCCCGATGCATCCGGTAATATAGTCGATGTAACTTTGAGCAGTCCGGATTATGAGAGTTATAAGGCTGATACGAATTTCTTCGGATCGACAGTCGGACCCAGCGCTAACAGAATAGCAGGCGCAAGTTACGAGATAGACGGCATCACATATAAGCTTGACAAGAATGACGGTGAGAATAATCTTCACACCAACATTCCCGACGGTCTTAACAGACGTATGTGGAAAGCGACTGAAGGCGATAACAGTGTAACGTTTTCGATTTCGCTTCCTGACGGAGAGTACGGAATGGCCGGAAACAGAGATATCAGTGTAACTTATTCCGTAAACTCTGAGAATGAGCTTAAGATAGAGTACAAGGCAAGCAGTGATAAGAAGACTGTATTTAACATGACCAATCACTCATACTTCAATCTTGCGGGTCACAATTCCGGAAGTGTGCTTGATCATGAGCTTACGATCAATGCATCTAATTATACGAAGATTCTTGAGGGTGCGATTCCTACCGGTGAGATTGTTTCCGTAAAAGGAACCGATCTGGATTTCACATCACCCAAGAAGGTCGGCAAGGATATTGCGGCGGACAATGAGCAGATTAAGCTTGTTAACGGTTATGATTTCAATTATGTTGTTGACGGTCATGACGGAACGGTACGCGAGATAGCCACATTACGCGATCCCGGTTCGGGAAGGGTTATGAAGGTTCTGACGGATCTTCCCGGAGTGCAGTTATATACAGCCAACTGGGTAGAGCACGCTCCCGGTAAGGAGGGTGCGACCTATGAAGCAAGATACGGTCTGTGTCTTGAGACGCAGGACTATCCCGATTCAATACATCATGACAATTTCCCTGATGTGGTATACGGACCGGGAAGAGATTATCATACAGTGACTATATATCGATTTGAGTAATTGATGGAAAACAATAAAGGCTTTTATGTAGTTAAAAATGAAGATGGTGCAGACTCTTCCACAGAGAAAAAGGGCAGCTTTAAGTTCCAGATCGTAAAGCACAGGTTGGTTGTTGCAATCAGAGTGCTTGTAGTTGTAGCGGCAGTGGCTCTTGTTATCGGTCTATTGGTTACACAGTATCGCAATCAGATATATACTGACATGACGGTCAGCAACAGATTCGAGAAAGTGAGCCTTGAGAACAATTCTTATTTAAGCAATAACGGAAGTGTCATTACTTACAGTCATGACGGTATCAGCGGAACTGACGGTACCGGTAAAGTACTGTGGAATCTTACATATGAGATGCAGAAGCCTATTGTACATCAGACGGACGGTATTGTTGCGGTTTGTGATTACAACGGACATATCATATATATGATCGGTTCCGGCGGAAGAGTAACCGAGATAGATACGAATCTTCCGATACATGATTTTTCCGTATCAAAAGAAGAGAGACTTGCGGTTATCCTGGAGGATTCCAACAATTCATGGGTTAATCTTTACGATGCCACGGGTAATAAGGTTGTCGAGATAAAGGCTACGATGACTAAGACGGGATATCCGCTTGCGGTTACACTTTCGGGAGAGGTTATGGGAGTCTCATATTTCTATGTTGACGGTGACTCCATGCGTAACAGCGTGACCTTCTATAATTTCGGAGGAATAGGAGAGAATACATCAGATCACATTGTAAGCAGTTATGATTATGCGGATGCGGTTGTTCCCATAATCGGATTTATGAATTCCGATACCTGTTTTGCACTTGCGGATAACAGACTGATGTTTTTCACGGGTTCCAAAAAGCCGGTCAGTTCTTCTGATACTCTGATTAATGAGAATATAGTCGGAGCATATTACGGAGATACGGGAATAGGTCTTGTTTTTTACGACACTTCCGGAGAACACAAGTACAGATTTGATCTTTATGATACTTCAGGTAAGAAGCAGATGTCCTATATGTATGATATAGATTTTAAAGATATATTGATACATAAGGGACAGGTATTTATATATAATGAAGATCAATGCATAATATTGGACAGCAGCGGTAAGGAGAAGTTCTCAGGTTTCTTTGAGGATAAGGTTTTGAATGTCAGCACGACCGATTCCAACAAGAGATATATAGCGGTGACAAGGACCGCCATTGAGACAATTGATTTTGAGTAGCATTAACATCACATTTATAATAGGAATAATATTATTGATTCTGGGTGCGAGGTACGGCTTTAAGAACGGACTTACAAAGAGTATCTCGCACTTGGTTGCGCTTGTGGTAACGGTAGCGGCACTACTGCTCATACTTATGTTAACCGCGAGCATACAGATTGAACATACAAGGAACAGTGTCCTGTCAGTTATCGCTCTTGTGATACTGGGCACGGTTTACGGTCTTGTAAAGTTTCTTCTTAAGTCAGCGCATAAGATATCGGAACTCCCCATCCTTCATCAGCTGGATAAGTGTGCCGGTATTCTGGTAGGTCTTCTCTGGGTCATCATTATATATATGGTAATAATAGCTCTTTCTTTCAGAGGAGTGCTTGGCAGCTTTGGGACAACGGTCATAAATGATGTACAAAGCAGCCCTATTCTGACCCTTATAAATTCCTATAATATTTTAATGCCTTCGTAATGCTATAAAGAGGTAGCGCTTTAATGCGATAAAACCTTGAAAAATAAGCAAAAAATCTTATAAAAGGTGTTGACATCCGCTATTTAGGGTGTTAAGATAATCAAGCCGCACTGAGAAGGGCGGCTTTTAAAAACTGCAGAAATGCAGGGTTCCGCTACGAAGTAGCGGATGGCAGCACGAGGTCACGAGCTTGCATGGCAAGCGAAGTCGAGTGCGTTCCCGCGAAGCGGGAGCCTAAGTTCCTTGAAAACTGA
>JAFYBE010000020.1 GCA_017540355.1 Lachnospiraceae bacterium
AGCGGGAAATTACGTACTGATCCTATAGAGAACGGCTTATAAAAGATGTGGTTATAAGCCTCTGTGCTTTGTCTGCTCTATTATTCTTGTACGTGCCTAGAATATAACATAAAACAAGGAGTGTGACAACACACTCCTTGCTTTATCGCTTTGCCCATCATATTCTCATCGGGCTATCATTTATACTCATCATCCACTGTCGGCCAGACTCTGAAGCAGGGATATCCGCCGAATCTTGAATCATCGGCTGTCCATATCTCAAGCTGTCCGGTGTCGACATTCTTACAGATTCTCCATCTGTCGACCTTATGCCATGTCCTTCCCTGCGGATGCGGGCCGGTCTTAAGTGCCTTATACCTCGGCCTCATCTCATAGTTGGGTCCGGTGGTCGTTAACCCAAGCTCACTGTTGACCGTCCAGTAGAATCCGGTCTCTCCTCTTTTATTACCGAAGCTTGACTCACCGCCCTTAAAGCAGTACTCCGGAGATTCGTTCGTCATTATCAGATAAATCTGCACATTCTTAGTGACTCCGTCCTCTGTCACCGTAAGCGTCTGCGGAAGTCCTCTCCAGTTCGTAAACTTCTCGTATGCCTCTTCATTCATCGCAAATGCCGTCATACATGCTCTTGCGATATTGTCAGCCGTATTAAGGTCTCTGGCCTTCTGCGACTTCTTGACGTACTTGTAAAACTGCGGCGTCACAACACCTACAAGCACAACCATGATTGAGATTGCTATGATCAGTTCGATCAGTGAAATACCCTTATTACTCTTCCTCATAATGTCACACTTTCTGTCAGCAAATCGGTAAATTCAATATCTTCACTATATGTATCGGCTAAACGCCGTCCGAACATTACTTACTCTATTATACACCTATCACATACTGTATATAACTATACCAGTGATAATGACCGCAAGCCCTAACATCTTACTCTTCGTAATCTTCTCATGCAGGATGATAAAGCTTAATATCGCAACCCAAATATATCCGGTCGCCTCAAGTATCGGTCCCATGGAAAGCGGCAGCCCCTTATAGGCATACAGCGATATGAACGTCGTCCCGAAGAAAAGCGAATAAGCTATGATCACGCGGGGATTCAGATACTCTTTTATAAAGCTGTCGTACTTCTTGCCCGAACTTGTCTTAAGGATAATCTGCGATACGGATGCAACGAATACGGAGCATATATATACGAGGATGTACTTTATCATGCCGATACCCCCTCCGTATTCTCCGCATCATCTGCAGTCTCTGTATTATCTTTATCCGCCATAACCACGATGCATACGCCCGTGATAACTATAACAGCACCTATTATCTTCCTTACCGTCACGGCTTCGTTAAAGAATACGAAGCCCCATATGATTCCCCAGACTACGGTCACAGCCTTATTGGCATATGCCGTAACCAGAGGCAGTCTCTTTAACATCTGCTGCCATACTATCGCATATATGAACAGTCCGCCCAACACAAGCCCATAAAAGAAGCAGAACTTAAGTGATAAAAACTCACTGTTCGCCGCCGTCTTCGAGGCGACCGCCCCAAGCGAGAATATCATGAACATTATATGCAGTATAACCAGATTGCGTACCTTATCTTTCATAGATATCAGTATAACACAAAACAGTCCTGATTGGGATAACCACCCAATGCAGGACTGTCTACTCATTCAATTCATTCATTAAGCTCTCATCTCGAAGAAGCAGCCTAACTGACCTAACTCCTTCTCGCTCTCCTTATCAAGTATAGTTTGAAAAACGTTCTTATTCTTTTTCTTTCTTTCCTCTTTGTCTTTTTCCCTGTCGCGATCCCACTTACGGTATTGAGTCGCGCCTTCGACAAGTTTCACTTCCTGTGTGTATGAATCAGTCATACTCGGTATTGCATACATCGTCATAAAGCGTCACCTCCTTACCTGATATGTCATCCCGGACCTGTTGCACTACCACGGACATCCGTGTCCTTTACACTATTCATTTGTCTTCAATATATATATCGGCAAAAATCATTATATCTTTATAGCAAAGATGATATAAAAAAGACGCATCCGATATCGGATACGTCTTATATATAATAGCGAGAGAGAGACTTGAACTCTCAACCTCCCGGGTATGAACCGGACGCTCTAGCCAGTTGAGCCATCTCGCCATGTTCACGAAAATGGGGCCTATAGGGCTCGAACCTATGACCCTCTGCTTGTAAGGCAGATGCTCTCCCAGCTGAGCTAAGACCCCGTGCCATTTTCGCGACTCTGTTAGTATATAAAATAGTTATGTACTTGTCAATACTTTTTAAGCAATCTTAGACTTTGCAATCTCTGCTAAAGTAGCAAAACCTTCAGCATCGTTAACAGCCATCTCAGCAAGCATCTTACGGTTGATATCAACCTCTGCAAGCTTAAGACCGTACATGAACTTGCTGTATGAAAGACCGTTAAGTCTTGCTGCAGCGTTGATACGTGCGATCCAGAGCTGTCTCATCTGACGCTTACGCTCCTTACGGCCTGCATATGCGCTTGTGAGCGCTCTCATAACCGACTGCTTAGCTACTCTATACTGCTTAGATCTGGCACCTCTGTATCCCTTGGCCAGCTTAAGAACTCTGTTGTGCTTCTTCTTGGCATTCATGCCACCTTTAATTCTTGCCATATTTTCCTCCTAACTGTTCCTTTATCTCTTTATCTTCATCTTAGAGATAAGGAAGAATCTTCTTCATGTTCTTTACATTTGTTGAGTCGGTCATTGCCGGCTTACGAAGATTTCTCTTATTCTTAGTTGTCTTCTTTGTAAGGATATGGCGCTTATAGGCCTTGTTTCTTTTAAGCTTTCCGTTACCTGTCAGCTTGAATCTCTTAGCCGCAGCTCTCTTTGTCTTCATCTTAGGCATAATTAAATCCTCCTATCGTTTTCTTATAATTTCAACCGTCATTCACAAATCGTTAAGTACCTGTTACTTCTTAGCGGTCAAAAACATCGTCATGCTCCTGCCTTCTACCTTCGGAGCCTTCTCTATAACAGCAACCTCGCCCAAAGCTTCAGCGAAATCATCCAGGATGTGCTTGCTGTTGGCCATGTGAGCCATCTCACGTCCTCTGAACCTGAGTGTAACCTTAACTCTGTCACCCTTTGCAAGGAACTTCTTCGCAGCATTGATCTTCGTATTAAGGTCGTTGGAATCGATATTGGGAGAAAGTCTTATCTCCTTAATCTCAACCACGTGCTGCTTCTTCTTGGACTCCTTCTCCTTGCGCATCTGATCGTACTTGTACTTGCCGTAGTCCACGATCTTGCACACAGGCGGCTTAGCCGTAGGCGCTATCTTAACAAGATCAAGTTCTGCCTCTTCGGCGAGTGCCAAAGCCTCTTTGGAAGACATGATACCGAGCTGTTCTCCGTCGGCACCTATAACTCGTACTTCCTTGTCCCTTATCTGTTCATTGATGAATAAATCGCTAATCTTTGTACCCTCCATAAGTAACTGTATAGACGTTAAAAAAGGTGGACAACTGCATAAGTCATCCACCTTAGATTCATAATATATCAGCCGAACTGTCGTAATCACGACCATCGTCACATATATTCTTATAATCTGTACCTGTTAGCAGCCTTACGGCGCGTGCAGGCGAGAGTGGAAACTCTGCTTGTTGTCAGTCGTTCTCACGACCTTGCCTAATATAACACAGTGATTACACTGATGTCAACACATTTTTTACCTCTTCTTTTCTTCCTCGGGAAGTTCCTTACGAATCTCCTTGCTTGCTATCTCTGCAAGAATCTGCTTCTTGAACTCCTCAAGCGGCTTCTGGCCTTCGTTACCCTCAAATCTTGAACGTACGGATACAAGACCTGCTGCCTCTTCCTGCTCACCTACGATAAGCATATAAGGAAGCTTATCCATTCTTGCTTCTCTTATCTTATAGCCGATCTTCTCGGAACGGTTATCAACCGTTACATCGATTCCCGCGGCATTAAGATCTGCTCTTACCTTCTCGGCGTAGCTTTCAAACTTATCAGAGATTGGAAGCACTCTTACCTGCTCGGCACACATCCATGTCGGGAACTTGCCCGCATAGTGCTCGATAAGCCATGCAAGTGTTCTCTCATAACATCCCATGGAAGTACGATGGATGATGTAAGGACGCTTCTTGTCGCCGTTCTCATCGATATAGTACATATCGTATCTCTCGGCTAAGAACATATCAAGCTGGATGGTGATCATCGTATCTTCCTTGCCGTATACGTTCTTGGCCTGGATATCAAGCTTGGGGCCGTAGAATGCAGCCTCACCGTCAGCCTCTGTATAGTCAAGTCCGATATCGTTAAGAATCTCACGCATCTTATTCTGTACAACATCCCAATCGGCTGCAGTACCCATGTACTTGCCGGGATCGTTCGGATCCCACTTACTCATTCGATATGTGACTTCATCCTGAAGTCCGAGTGTTGTCAAGCAGTACTTGGCAAGCTTAACGCAGTTTTTAAATTCATCCGCGATCTGCTCGGG
>JAFYBE010000021.1 GCA_017540355.1 Lachnospiraceae bacterium
GCCCCCCTCAAGATGAGATATCCCTGGTTTGTCCAGTAAGACCCCTTAGAGAGTATGAGGTTAGATAGGCACAAGGTGTAAGCATGGTAACATGTTCAGCTGATGTGTACTAATAGGTCGAGGGCTTATCCAAAAGGTCTGTGATATTTGAATTTCAGTATTCGATTTTTGAGGTACAGAGGGAGCCGGAAGGCGCCTGAACTCAAAACAACATTCCTCGATAGCTCAGCGGTAGAGCATTCGGCTGTTAACCGAAGGGTCGTAGGTTCGAACCCTACTCGGGGAGTTAAAACGAGAATATGAATCCGTTTTAAAGAATAAACGGCTCCGTGGTCAAGCGGTTAAGACATCGCCCTTTCACGGCGGTAACACGGGTTCGATTCCCGTCGGAGTCATTAAAGGCAAACCGCCCTGGATGTTGCCAGGTCATAATCATTATGACAAACGCCGATGTGGCTCAATTGGAAGAGCAGCTGATTTGTAATCAGCAGGTTATCGGATCGAGTCCGATCATCGGCTCTGAAAATTAATATGGACCTGTAGCTCAGTTGGTTAGAGCAACCGGCTCATAACCGGTCGGTCCTGGGTTCGAGTCCCCGCAGGTCCATTAAACCCTCAGTAATACTGGGGGCTTATATTATATTAAGTTTAAGTTGGCCCAGTGGCTCAGTTGGTTAGAGCGCCGCCCTGTCACGGCGGAGGTCGTCGGTTCGAGTCCGATCTGGGTCGTTTGCTCCGGTGGCGGAATTGGCAGACGCATGGGACTTAAAATCCCACGGTGGCGACACCGTACCGGTTCAAGTCCGGTCCGGAGCATATGCTTAAAAATTCGAAAGAGTGTGGTATACCGCACTCTTTTTAATTTTGTCTCCTAATTATGCAAAATGTACATAATTCTCTGTTAATATATGTAAATTGTTGTTATAATATATTAGTATTATTCTGCCCAAATCAGAATGGTATATGATACCAAAGGAGTAGCAGGGATGGGTTATAACCTGTATTTTGAGCATTCGGCAATTCTCATACTGGCAACATTGGCAATAGCTCTGGTTTTGCGTAAAGTAGCCAAGGGCCGTAATAACGTTCTGTTCATTCTTATGATCTGTTCGGAACTGTTTACGGCTGTTGTTGATGTGCTTGACATATATTCCGGAAGCATTCCGATCAGGTATTCCTTGAATTACCTGTATTTCATCGTACGTAACGTTACTCCGGTACTGTATATAATGTATGTTATTTCGGTTACGGGCATATGGCACAGATTAAAGCCGTCAAGCCCGTTAGGTATACTGACTTTCGTTCCGTATATACTGGATCTTATTTTAATCATCCTTAATCCTATTACCAAGGGTATATTCTACATAGATGAACAGAGCAATTACAACAGAGGCTCTCTTATCTATATTCTGTATGTAGTGGCTTTCTATTACATGATATTAAGCCTTGTTATTCTTATACGTAACAGGAAGCTTATCGATAAGAACAAGTTTATTATTCTGGCTTTCTTCCAGCCGATTAACGCAGTGGCTGTGTTTGCACAGATGTATTTCCCTTTGCTGCATATAGAGATATTCGGTACTACCATACTTACCGTACTTATGGCGGTCGGCGTGCACAGGCCTGAAGAGTATACCGACAGTGTAGTCGGCATCTATACCGGCGGCGGATTTATCAAGGATATCAGGAAGGCTTTGGATGCGGGTAGACCCGTAGCTATCATACTTTTTAAATTCACGAACCATCTCATGCTCAGACAGAATATCGGATATGAGCTTTATACCAAGCTTACATGCAAGCTTGCCGATAAGTTCATAACAGTCAATGAACTGACCGATTCCAGAGCAGATCTTTATTATTTGGACAAAGGATCATTTGCAGCTGTAGCATCATATTCCAGATACAATATGATATACAACTTCGGAAGAATGCTGGCCGATTACGCTAAGGCACCGATAAAGCTCGGAATAATGGAAGTTGAGCTTGATGCAAGAGTTTGTCTTGTAACATGTCCCAACGATATTAAAGACGCGGATGCTTTGATCAATTTCGTCAATGAGATTCAGTACAGAATTCCGAATAACAGAGAACTGATCAATCTGGCGGATGTATCCGAGTCACGCGAATTCAAGATGCGTAACGATATGAATGCCATCATAAGCAGAGGTATTTCGGGACATAATTTCCAGATGTATTATCAGCCCATCTATTCGGTGAAGGAGCAGAGATTTACTTCTGCTGAGGCGCTGATAAGACTTATAGATGAAGAGTACGGCTTTGTTTCTCCCGCGCTTTTTATTCCCGTGGCAGAGGAGACGGGAGCAATTCACCACATCGGCGACTATGTTATAGATGAGGTATGCCGCTTTATTTCAAGCGATGTATATAAGTCACTCAATCTTGATTATATAGAGATTAACCTTTCAATCGCACAGTGTATCGAGGCCGACCTGCCCGATAAGTTCAGTTCGGTTCTTGAAAAATACGGAATCCGACCTTCTCAGGTCAACTTAGAGATTACCGAGACGTCGGTTGATTATAACCCGGAGGTTACAGATCACAACATAGCCGAACTGTCCAATCGAGGCTTTAATTTCTCATTGGATGATTACGGTACAGGCTATTCGAACATAAGAAGAGTGGTTACTTTGCCGTTAAGCATTGTTAAGCTTGATAAGTGTCTGGTGGATGATATGGACAACGAATCCATGTGGATAGTCATCAAGAATACCGTTAACATGCTTAAGAACATGAATAAGAAGATACTGGTGGAGGGAGTTGAGACCAAGGAAGCGGTTGATAAGTTCTCTTCGCTTGGTTGTGAATATATTCAGGGATTCTATTTCTCAAAGCCTTTGCCTGAGAGAGAATTCATAAGATTTATACGCAGAATGGAGGAGAAGACGGATGATGAATAAGATAATCTACTTCGACATATGCGCATTTATCATACTGGTTATTTTTATCTGTTCAATGCTGCTTAAGCGACAGGTCAGAGACAGAGCCAACAGCCTTCTTTTGCTGATTATCGAAATTACGACCCTGGCCACTGTCGGTGATTTTATGGCTGCGTTTGTGGAGAATACTTACGAATCCGGAAGGTTGGGCATGATACTGGCCAATGCCGGCAATTATCTCTATTTTGGCGCCCATAATCTGATATTCCCGACCTGTGTATTATACTTATATGCAACTGCGGATATATGGCACATATTTAAGCAGAACAAGAAGGCCGTAACCGTATGGTGGTCAATTATTGCCGTGGATTCGGTTGTGCTTTTGTTAAATCCCCTGTTGCATTGGGTTTTTATCATCAACGAGAATGTAGACTATATAAGAAGACCGGGTATAGTGCTTTATTATGTGAGCGGATCGATATTCGGTATATGGGGGCTTTATATAATACTTAAGTTCCGCGATATCTTAAAGCGCGATAAGATCATTACGATAATTATATTGTATCCGATAATCATAAGCGCCGTGGTGATACAGGCCATATGGCCGGACTGCCTGGTTGAATTGCTTGGTATAGCCATAGCCGTACTCTTCTTTATGATAGTATTGCAGCGTCATGAGTACCAGATAGATCCAATAACAGGTGCTATGAAATATACCACGAGTGTGGACAGGATTACTACGTTGTTCAAGATGCATAAGCCCATCACCGTAGTAATCGTTAAAGTGGTCAATCACAGCAATTTAAGACTCTATCTCGGACAGAGACTTTATAATGAATATCTGCATATGCAGACGAATGCTTTGTCCAATATTGCATACAGACACAATTATCCTGTTGACGTGTTCTATTTCAGTAACGGAACTTATGCTTATCTTTCGGATGAGTATGACATCAACAAGGCGATTCCGGTTGCGGAGGAAGTCAAGGAATACATGCAGAAGCCGTTGGAAGTTGATGACTTTACGGTGCTTACCGATGCCAGGATTTGTGTTGTAAGATGTCCCGAGGATATTGATGAATTCTCAACGATGTTTACTTTTGTAACCACGTTCCATGAGACCATGGAAGATACGAAGGATGTCGTTCTGTATATGGAGCACAGGAACGACAGGAACTTCATGATACGTAACGAGATGGATGAGATTCTTTCCGAGGCATTAAAAGAGAATCTCTTTGAGATGTACTATCAGCCGATTTATTCTACGGTTGAAGACAGATTTGTCAGTGCGGAAGCGCTTATAAGACTTAAGAATCCCAAGTACGGCTTTATTTCGCCGGGTATATTTATCCCCATGGCTGAGAACAGCGGAGCCATACATGAGATCGGAGATTATGTATTCAATGCGGTATTTGACTTTATTGCCAAGTACGACCTTAATGAACTCGGTCTTAAGTATATCGAACTTAACCTCTCTGCTTCACAGTGTATAGAGGTGGATCTTGTAGATAAGATTCTTCACATGATAGCAACCAAGGGAATCGATGCAAGCAGAGTCAGCCTTGAGATAACCGAGACTGCAGCGGACATCAACCCTACGGTGGTCGATGCCAATGTTCAGAGGCTGTATAAAGAAGGCATAAGATTCGCGCTTGATGATTACGGTACCGGATATTCCAATATCAGACGTGTTACGTCTCTTCCGGTTGAACAGGTTAAGCTTGATAAGAGCTTCGTGGATGAGATAGATAATCCGCAGATGTGGATAGTTATACAGGATACCATCGCAATGCTTCGTGAGATGGGTAAGGAAGTATTGGTCGAGGGTGTAGAGACAGAAGAGGTTGCCAATAAGTTAACGGCGATCAAGACCGATCTGTTACAGGGTTGTGAGCTTATACAGGGATTCTATTTCTGCAAGCCGCTTCCCGAAGAAGAGTTTGTTGAATTTATAAGGAGCAGATTGTGAGACAACTGAAGAAGATTATTACAATATTATCATCGGCTTTGCTGCTTATGATGACCCTTACGGGCTGTACTTTCCATCTGGAACATGAATGGAAAGAAGCAACCTGTGAGGATCCCGAGATATGCCTTGTCGGAGGAGAGACCAGAGGAGCCGCACTTGGCCATGACTGGCAGCCTGCGACATGTACTATGCCGAGGACATGTGCAAGATGCGGAGCCACGGAAGGAGAACCTTTGGGCCATTCGTGGTTAAGAGCGACCTGTCAGTATCCCAAGACCTGTTCCGTATGCGGAGCCGTAGAGGGTGAGCCCGCCGAACATACATGGATTGAAGCAACCTGTGTTATGCCCAGACATTGTTCGGTATGCGGTAAGACAGAAGGAGGATTGGCTCCTCACAGATGGGTGGATGCAACGTATAATATGCCCAGAACCTGTGCAATCTGCGGTGCTACGGAAGGATCTTCGCTTTCGTCTTATATCCCGAGCACTTCTGCTTTCAATTACATGCTTTATCAGGGAGCAAAGCAGGATTATCGTACGATTACCGGATATGACAATAACATAGCCGAAGGTAATGTTACGGTGGTTTCATACAAGAAGTATCCTTCAGATGCGGGTCATCCGTATCTTGAGGGTTATGAGTGGAGAGAAGTTGAGGTACAGTTTGCAATGGACAGACCCTGCAGAGTTATGTGGGGCTATACGGATATTTATACAGGCCCCAGGGAATATGCTCTGACCGACTATATTACATATGCGGACGGAACCAAGGAAAAAGTGGAGGCAACTCAGTCGTTTAATACGTCGATAGCTTATACATCTTCCTCGACGGGCTCGGATTCCACACCTACACCGACGCCCACACCGACGCCGACGCCTACACCTACACCGACGCCCACACCTGCGCCGACACCTACTTCGTCAGCGACTACACCGGGTGCAAGTACAACTCCTTCAGGCAGCAACTCTTCGATACTTAAGGCACCTGAGATAACACCGTCGCCCACTCCGTCGCCGACACCGATACCGACACCTACTCCGATTCCTTCGGAGCCGGGTAAGTATATATCAAATGTCAGACAGGCTGTGCGAGTACCCATAAGCTATGATGCGCTTGTATTCTACGTATGTAATGCCGATTATGAGCTGGATCACCAGGCAGATGATTCGTTCCTGTTTATGGAGATGAAGTAAAGGGTGTAGGAATATGCTTTTTGTAAGTGAAGAATTCCTGCTGATCTTTCTTCCGATAGTGCTGGCAGGCTACTATGCGATACATATACTGACACATAATATCACAGCCAAGAATATATGGCTTCTGGCATCAAGCATAGTGTTTTATGCATGGGGCGAGCCTGTATATGTATTTCTGATGCTTGGCTTTATAGTGTTTAATTATGTCATGGCCATTGTTATTGACAGTGGCAGGCTTAAAGGAGCCGGAGTAAAGAGGCTCCTTTTTGCGTTGACTTTGATAGTCAATATTTCTGCGCTCGTATGGTTTAAGTACGCGGGTACGATCTTTGCTCGTACATCGTTATCGGATATGGTATCGCGCATAGTTTTGCCGATAGGAATATCGTTTTATACATTCCAGGCAATGTCCTATGTGGCAGATGTTTATTCGGGTAAACTTAAGGCAGAGAGAAATCCGATGTATGTCGGACTGTATATATCTTTCTTCCCTCAGCTTATAGCAGGACCGATAGTACGCTATGAGACGGTATCTGACAGGATAAGAGACAGAAAAGAGACATATGAGGATTTCGGCGGGGGAGTTGAAAGATTTGTCACAGGTGTTATTAAAAAAGTTCTTATAGCAAACAGGATGGCTGTGGTAGCGGATGCCGTGTGGGATCTTGTGATAGACGGCCGCCTTGAAGCATCGTTACCTCTTGCATGGCTGGGTGCAATTTCATATACGCTTCAGATATTCTTTGATTTTTCCGGATACTCGGATATGGCTATAGGCCTGGGCGCGATGTTCGGATTTAAACTTCCCGAGAATTTCGATCATCCATACATAGCAAAGAGTGTTACGGAATTCTGGAGAAGGTGGCATATGACCCTTTCCGGATGGTTTAAAGATTACGTTTATATTCCGTTGGGCGGATCGAGAGTAAGCAGACTCAGGCTTATATTTAATCTGTTTATCGTATGGTTACTTACCGGAATATGGCACGGAAGCAATATAACCTTTGTGGTATGGGGACTCATATACTTTGTTGTTCTGGTCACGGAGAAGCTTGTCGGAGTAAAGGTTAATGGAGTCTATGCCGGAAAAGGCTCAGGATATATTTTGACTAATTTAGTCAAGAGAATATATACATTGTTTACGGTTATCCTTGCATGGGTGGTATTCAGATCTGACAGCCTAAAAGATGCGCTTGCGTATATAAAGGGAATGTTTGATATACACGCTCTTAATGCAACGGCTGCGACGGCATATCTTAAGCAGAACTTTATCTTTTATATTGCGGCAGTCATACTCTGTGTTCCCATAAGAAGATATATCGATAAGCACATCGAAGATTCAATGCCTTCGTTGGCGGTGGTATATAATGGCCTGTACGGATTGTTGCTGGCAGCAGGTTTTATTCTTTCGGTAACTTATATATTCAACAATGCATATAATCCGTTTATATATTTTAATTTCTGATTATGAATAAGATTAAAGAATTTTTTGCAAATAACAGAATAGTTAAGATGACGCTCCTGTATGCGGCTTTGGTTTTTGTCATAGCGGCCGGTACCGGCTTTGCCGTATCAAAATCAGGTTTGGTTGCTGATCCCGTATATTATTCGGGAGATTGTGATTATTTAACCGACTACGGAACAACCGGTTTTAAGACGGATGACATCATACTCGATCCGGGCATTTATTCACTTGTAGTTGCCTATGAATCCAACGGATTTGCCACGATAAGACCGGTGGATGCCCAAGGTGTTAAGACTGCGGATGAGATGCTGTTAACACCGTATGTCAATTACGCGGAGTCATATATATATGCAAAGGGCAAAGGCGGTCATATAAGCTTAAGCATTGATCCCGCATACGAGGGTATGTCGCTTAGCCTTATGGCAGTGTCGCTTAACAGGCTTTCGGGCCTTTCGGCCACGTACGCAGCCATTATTGTAATGGAGGTTGCTGCCGCGCTGTATGCGATATTAATGCTTATAAGATGGCTGATGGGCAATGCGCCGAAGGAAAAGAAACTGACTGCCATCGGATTATTGACTATTGTAGTCATTGCGAGTTTGGGATTCCTGCCCGGAATCTTTACCGGACATATATCCGGAGGGCATGATGTTGAAGCGCATATGGGAAGAATAGCTTCCGTGGCTTTCGGCATAAAGAACAGGATAATCCCGGTTAAGATGTACAGATATTTTGCCAATGATTTCGGCTATCCTATGGGGGTATTCTACGGAGACATACTCTTATATCCGGCGGCCGTACTTCATATGCTCGGGGTACCGCTTTATATCTGCTATATATTCTATGCGTTTATGTTAAATGCACTGACTGCGATCATAGCTTATAACTGTTTTAAGGTTATGGTTAAAGAAAGGTATGCGGCAGTAATTGTTGCAGGCATATATACGTTGTCGCTTTGGAGACTTAACGATCTTTATATAAGAGCGGCTGTCGGAGAGTACAGTGCCATGGCATTTTTGCCGTTAATCGCTCTCGGCTTTTATCTTGCATCCGATAAGGAAGTGACGTACTTTGAACCGAAAAAGAAGAGCATGATTATAATCTATGCACTTGCCACAGGATTTACGGGGCTTATACATACGCATATGATAACGTGCGTTATGACAGTTCTATTTGCGGTAATATTCTGCTTAATCAATATCAAAGAGATCGTTAAGCAGGAGAATATCACAGCGATATTGAAAGCAGCAGGTCTGACGCTTTTGCTCAATGCAGGATTTATTATTCCGTTTGCGGATAATTATCTTCGTAACGATCTTGTCGTAAAGCATCTGACCAAAGAGATTGGAGGACAGGGTATATATCCGATCCAGCTTTTATCCATGGCAGGTGATTATGCGGAAATCTCGCACAGTATTGATGAAGGCCTATCGATGGCTGAAGAGATGCCGTACAGCATAGGTATCGGCCTGTTGGCGGTACTGATATTGACTCTTGTAGTCATTATTAACCCGGGTAAGAATGTCATAGCTGAAAGTGAGGGCGCAGGCATGCATAAAATGCGCAAAACAGGCCTGACGCTCATTGCACTGTCAGTGGCTGCTCTCTGGCTTTCTACATGCTATTTCCCTTATGATATTCTGGCTCAAAAAGCCGCTGTGATTTCTGCTGTTGTGGGAGGTGTGCAGTTCCCTTGGAGATATCTTGTGATGGCAACGCTCATGCTTTGTCTTGCAACACTTTTTGTCTTTAAATACATGAATAAGAATGTGATAAAGATAATCCTCGGAGCGGCGGCGGTTTTGAGTGCTCTGTTTTTCATGTACAGGCAGAATACAGCTGACAATAAAACAGTTGACGGGCTTAACTGCGACCAGATCAAAGTAACATTAATAGATTCGGATATAATGTATCTTCCTCAGGATATGGATGCAGAGATTTTAAAGGACAGACATATAGTCATATCCGATGAAGCGCCGGCGGTTCAGGATATGGGATATGACGGCTTAAGCTATACGGTTGGCGTAGCCAACGATACAGATGCGGAAGGTTATGTGACACTGCCGCTTATTGATTACGGCGGATATCATACCTTTGCCATGGATGATAACGGTGAGTATAAGCTTAAAGATACATATAAACTTGTTTCTGCGGAAGATGGAAGAGTTAAGCTTATGATTCCTGCGGGAAGCAGTGACATAGTGGAAGTAAGATATAAGGAACCATGGTATTACAGAGTGGCGGAATGCTTATCGCTTATCACTCTTATTATTGCGGTATATCTATGGAAAAGAAAACTGACAAGTACAACTTAATAAGATTAAGGACCGTATCTGCGGTATTTCTGGTGTTTATCTTTTTGATTCCGATCCTTACGCTTTTAAGGATGGGACTTAAGCACATACCTGTCGGTCAATACGGCGAGAATATACTCGGCAAATACAAGCTGATCGGATTTAATACCGCAATAAGCGAGGCCTTAAGCGGCGGGGAGTATATGGAGTCCAATGAAGTGCTGCTTGGTAAGGACGGCTGGCTGTTTTACAAGGTTACAAACGACGGTACGCCCTTATATGATTACATGGGCATCAACAGCTTTACCGATGATGAGCTTGCGTCTGCATACGGCAGCTTTATGAACACGGCAGATGACATATTTTACCATGATGCAATCTCATCAAAGATATATTATTCCGAGAATATAAAACTTGCCGTACTGACGATACCGAACAAGGAGCAGGTCTATTCCGAATACATGCCCGATACGGTTGAGAAGATTAATGACACGTCAAGGCTTGCACAGCTTACCGACTATGTAAGAAAAAGAGGACATGAGCCGCTGACCATGGACAGGTTTGTCCCGTTCTGGACTTATACGGATATAAGCGATGACTTTATAAGCGTGCACAATGACTATCCGTTATATTATAAGACCGATACTCATTGGACCGATGCGGGGGCGTATCTTGCTCTTACTAAAGTTATGGACAGTCTTGACAGAAGGCCGATTATAGGTGTTAAGTCGGATGAAAATGAGCCGAAAGCCGATGTGCTTGCCAAGGTGAGATTTACGCAGGAACCCGGTTTTGTCGGGGATCTTACCAGGATTAGTGCCACTACGGAGCGCTATACCGATGTCAGATATGTGATTGATCCGGATTCAATACCCGATAAGTATAAGACTCATAAGAAACTGTTGATTGTCGGAGATTCATTCGGTGATGCAATGCAGCATGTGGCAAAGCACTGTTTTAAAGAAGTACGTTTTCTGGATATAAAGGAATACGGCGAGAAGTTTGAATATACGCTCGATACCTATGATCCGGATCTTGTAATACTTGAATGTGTGGAGAGGTATCTTCCGCGCCTTACGGAACTTAATAAGATGGAATAAATCCTTAAGTTGTGCCGGCGACGGCCAAGATTGATTATTGATACAAAACAAAGTAGAATTGTTAGTAATCCAAAGAGTAATTTCAATGCATATTATATATAGAAAGGTCGGATTCAGATTATGAACATAGTATTGTTATCCGGCGGTTCGGGCAAGAGGCTCTGGCCGCTTAGCAATGACGTAAGAAGCAAGCAGTTTATCAAGATATTCCCTGCGGGCAGGGGTAAGTATGAATCCATGGTACAGAGGGTATATCGTCAGATTCTTGAGGTGGATCCCGATGCCAAGGTAACAATAGCGACATCCAAGACACAGGTATCGGCCATACACAATCAGCTCGGAACCGACGTAGGTATAAGCATAGAGCCGTGCAGACGCGACACTTTTCCCGCTATAGCTCTTGCAACGATGTATCTTATCGATGAGATGGGAATAGATCCGAATGAGCCCGTTGTGGTATGTCCCGTGGATCCCTATGTTGAAAAGGAATACTTTGAGGCGCTTAAGAAGTTATCCGATCTTGCAGAGAGGGGCGGAGCCAATTTAACGCTCATGGGCATAGAGCCGACATATCCCAGCGAGAAGTACGGTTACATCATTCCCAAGGATACCGCGGAAGTATCCGATGTGGAGACATTTAAAGAAAAGCCCACGGTGGATGTGGCCAAGGATTATATATCAAAGGGTGCGCTTTGGAACGGCGGAGTTTTTGCCTATAAGCTTAAGTATGTGGCCGACAGGGCGCATGAACTCATAGATTTTAAGGATTACAGGGACCTTTTTGCCAAGTACGATACGCTTGAGAAGATTTCGTTTGACTATGCGGTCGTTGAGAAGGAAGAGAAGATATCCGTAATGAGATTTAAGGGCTCATGGAAGGATCTCGGTACCTGGAATACCCTCACCGAAGCGATGGAAGAGGATATCATCGGCAAGGGTGTCATGAACGATAAGTGTAATGGTGTCAATATCATCAATGAGCTTAATGTCCCGATTCTTGCAATGGGTCTTACGGATGTGATCATATCGGCAAGCCCTGAGGGCATATTGGTATCCGATAAGGAGCAGAGCTCGTATATAAAGCCCTATGTCGATGACATGGTTTCCGAGGTGATGTTTGCCGAGAAGAGCTGGGGCAGCTACGAAGTTATCAATATCGAAAAGGAGTCGATGACCATAAAGGTTACGCTTAATCCCGGCCATTCAATGAACTATCACAGCCATAAGCATCGTAACGAGGTATGGGTTGTTATAGCCGGAGAGGGCAGGACCGTAATCGACGGAATGGAGCAGAATGTAAAGCCGGGCGATGTGATCACCATGGCAGCAGGCTGCAGGCATACGGTATATGCCGACACCGAGCTTAAGCTTATAGAAGTGCAGCTTGGAAGCGAGATTACAGTAGAGGACAAGGTTAAGCACAGACTTAAGGGCTAGTGTGAGGATCATATATTGAACAGACCGCTTAAATTATCCCCTGCGGGCAAGGATTACCTGTGGGGCGGTATAAGACTTAAGACTGAATATGGTAAAAAACTGACCGAAACTCCGCTTGCCGAGACCTGGGAGTGTTCGACCCATCCGGACGGACTGTGCAAGGTGGCTGAAGGCGAGTATAAGGGCAGTACGCTTTTATCCGTGCTTAAGGAGCACCCCGAGTATATCGGAACGCATCCGGATACATCTGCGGATACACCGGGCGAACTCCCGATACTTATCAAGTTTATCGATGCCGCTAAGGATCTCTCAGTTCAGGTTCATCCGGGGGATAAGTATGCATATAAGCATGAGAACGGAAGCCGAGGTAAGACCGAGGTATGGTATGTGCTGGATGCCGAGCCGGATGCAAAGCTTGTATACGGCCTTGCGCACGATTCCGATCCGGATGCAATAAGAGAGGCTGTTGCCGGGGGCACGGTTGCGGAACACTTACAGTATGTTTCAATTGCAAAAAATGATGTCTTTTATGTGGCGGCGGGCACCATACATGCCATAGGAGCAGGTGCACTTATTGCCGAGATACAGGAAAACAGCAATATAACATACAGACTTTATGATTATGACAGGAAGGATAAGGACGGCAATGCGCGTCCCCTTCATATAGATAAGGCTTTGGATGTGGCGGATCTTATGAGAGCTCCGGCACCCACACAGCCCATGCGTGTACTTAGATACGAGCCGGGAGTGGCACGTGAATTGCTCTGCCGCTGTAAATATTTCGAAGTCCATCGAATGCTTATAAATACCCATGACGATAAGGGGATATCCTATAGGGCCGATTCGCTTTCGTTCCGTGTTTTGTTATGCATTGACGGAGAAGGAAAGCTTGTATATAAGGAAGCGGGAGAGGAGAATACGGTTAACATAACAAAAGGCGACTGCATCTTTGTTCCTGCGGATTCCGTGAAGATAAAATTGTATGGAAAACTACAACTCCTAGATATATGCGGATAAAATTTTTCTTGCCATAAAAAAAATCTTGGTGTATAGTTGTGACCGTGACCCAGGTCTGAAAGTGCATCACTGTACTTTTTAACAGACCCTGCAACCTCCGTGTTGTTGTCACGGTCACATTTATGTGAGGAGATAAGATAATGGCAAAGTATCTGGTCATAGTTGAGTCGCCGACAAAGGTGAAGACTATCGGAAAGTTTTTGGGTTCAAATTATAAGGTTATGGCAAGCCAGGGTCATGTCAGAGACCTGCCCAAGTCATCATTGGGTATAGATGTTGATAAGGATTTTGAGCCGCATTATATAACGATAAGAGGTAAGGGAGATATCTTGGCCTCACTTCGTAAGGAAGTATCCAAGGCGGAGAAGATATATCTCGCAACCGACCCGGACCGCGAAGGAGAAGCAATAAGCTGGCATCTGATCGCGGCACTTAAGCTTGAAGGCAAGCATGTATACAGAATCACTTTCAACGAGATCACGAAAAATGCCGTTAAAGACAGTTTAAAGAACGCAAGAGAGATAGATATGAATCTTGTGGATGCACAGCAGGCAAGACGTTGTCTTGACAGAGTTGTGGGTTACAGGATTTCACCCGTACTTTGGGTCAAGGTAAAAAGAGGCCTGTCTGCGGGAAGAGTTCAGTCCGTTGCTTTGCGTATAGTATGTGACAGAGAGCAGGAGATAAGCGATTTTATCCCCGAAGAATACTGGACAATAGACGCGACTTTGGGCGTAAAGGGCAGCAAGAAGACCATATCCGCAAAGTATGTGGAGGGTGAAGGCAAGACACTTAAGGATAAGGCCGAAGTCGACAAACTTTTAAAGGAACTAAAAGGTAAGAATATGGAGATCGCCGAGGTCAAGCACGGTGAGAGGACAAGAAAGATGCCTCTTCCCTTCACGACTTCGACTCTTCAGCAGGAAGCCAGCAAGGCACTTAATTTCTCAACTCAGAAGACCATGCGTGTAGCGCAGCAGCTTTATGAAGGTGTTGATGTCAAGGGACAGGGCACCGTGGGTCTGATTTCATATCTTCGTACCGACAGTACAAGAATATCGGATGAAGCTGAGACCATGGTCCATGATTATATCAAGTCGAATTACGGCGATAAGTATATTGCCGATGAGACTGTCATCCCCAAGAGCAACAAAAAGATTCAGGATGCACACGAGGCTATAAGACCTACGGATGTTGAACTTACACCCGTTAAGATCAAAGAGGATCTTACAAGGGATCAGTTTAAGCTGTATCAGCTTATCTGGAAGAGATTCGTGGCAAGCCGAATGGCACCCGCTTTATATGATACGGTCAGCGTTAAGTTTGTTTGTGCCGGACACAAGTTCTCGGCATCTTCAAGTAAGCTTTCGTTCGACGGTTTTATGAGCGTATATGTTGATGCCGATGAGGTCAAGGAAGAGAACAATTCACTTTTATCCGGAATCACTCAGGATACGAAGGTCATAGTAGACGAGCTTCATCCCACGCAGCATTTCACACAGCCTGCACCGCACTATACGGAGGCGAGCCTTGTCCATGCGATGGAAGAGCTCGGTGTCGGGCGTCCGTCCACATATGCGACGACTATAACGACAATCCTTGCCAGAAGATATATCGTTAAAGAGGGCAAGAACATATTCGTGACCGAACTTGGTGATACGGTCAACAAGATTATGAAGGACGCGTTCCCGCAGATTGTGGATGTGGACTTTACGGCCAATATGGAGACTTTGCTTGACGGTGTCGAGGAAGGTAACGTCAAGTGGAAGACAATAATCAAGAACTTCTATCCCGATCTTGATGAAGCCGTTAACAAGGCTGAAGAAGAGATTGAGAAGGTAGAGATACGTGATGAGCTTTCCGGGGAAAACTGTGAGCTCTGCGGTAAGCCCATGTACATTAAGTACGGCCCGCACGGACGCTTCCAGGCTTGTTCCGGTTTCCCGGAGTGTCGTTTTACAAAGCCTTATTATGAGAAGATTGATGTGGCATGTCCCAAGTGCGGTAAGGATGTTGTTATCAAGGCAACAAGAAAAGGCAGAAGATATTACGGCTGCATAGACAATCCGAACTGTGACTTTATGGTATGGCAGAGACCCGCGGGTAAGAATTGTCCCAGATGCGGCAAGGCAATGCTTATAAAAGGCAACAAGCTCGTATGTATGGATGCGGAATGCGGATATACGGAGAATAAACCCGAAGAGAAGTAATCATACAAATAATATATCCAACGCGAACAATTAATCGAATCGCGCGAATTTTACAAATTATATATAATTCTATACAAAATAGACAAAAACACACATTAAAATCTTGAAATTGTCAGAAAAAAGTGATAAAATACCTCTATACGTCCTCGTATGGAGGTATTTTGTTGTGTAAACAGTTTTTGGAGGGAATATGAGCGGAGTACAATTACTTGACAAGACCCGCAAGATAGGGAAGCTTCTTCATAACAACAATTCGAGCAAGGTGGTCTTTAATGATATCTGTGCCGTTATGCAGGATATATTGGAGAGCAATGTTTTGGTCATAAGCAGGAAGGGCAAGGTTTTAGGTATAGACAATGATCCTCATGTAGAGGTTATTCATGAGCTTATCAAGGACAATGTCGGAGGTTTTATCGACAGTATGCTTAACGAACGTATGCTTTCGGTACTGTCGACCAAGGAGAATGTCAATCTTGAGACCCTTGGTTTTGAGAATATAGACGCCAAGAAGTTCACGGCGATAATCGCCCCGATAGATATAGCAGGGGAGAGACTCGGTACGCTTTTTGTGTACAAGGCCGGTGAGCTGTATGACATAGATGACATCATTCTTTGTGAGTATGGCACCACCGTTGTCGGACTTGAGATGTTAAGAGCCGTCAATGAAGAGAGTGCGGAAGAATCGCGTAAGGTTGCGGTTGTTAAGTCTGCAATTTCCACCCTTTCATTTTCGGAGATGGAAGCAATCGTGCACATATTCGACGAGCTGGGCGGTATGGAAGGCATACTTGTTGCCAGCAAGATAGCCGACAGAGTCGGAATCACAAGAAGTGTTATAGTCAATGCGCTGCGTAAGTTTGAAAGTGCGGGAGTTATAGAGTCCAGAAGTTCGGGCATGAAGGGTACCTACATCAAGGTACTTAACGATGTTGTGTTTGACGAGATAGACAAATTGCGTAAAGGACCTAAAGAATAACGGCGTTTTTGCCGATATATGCTATGCAACATATAACTTAATAAAGGGATTGGTGTTTTAAAAGGATTTATTTTCCGCTTTGTGCGCAGAATAAGTCCTTTTTTGGTGAGACATGATGAGCCGAAAGTACCGAAATGTATCATATGGCACATCATGTAGTACGATTATTTGATAAAAAATACTATATAATGTGTTTTTGCTCTTGTATTTTTTGCCAATTTCTTTATAATAGAATAGGATGTTTACATAATGGAGGAGTAGAATGATAAGTTCGAACGCATTTGATTACATCAACGTCCTTGATAAAGCGGCAGATGCTGCGGCACTGCGTAATGAGCTGATCGCCAACAACATCGCTAATCAGGACACGCCGGGCTATAAGAGACAGGATGTGAATTTTGAAGCCCAGCTTACAAAAGCAATGCACAACAGCAAGTATATTTCGATAGATTCCAAGGTGGCCAACCTGCGCAACAGCGCACTTAAGCCCAGGCAGTACACGGATTACGAGAATTATTCCTACAGACTCGACGGCAACAATGTCGATCCCGAGCAGGAACAGGTAGCACTGGCATCTAACCAGCTTAAGTACGAGGGTCTGATGAAGAGCATCAGCTCCGAGTTCTCGAACTTAACTACGGTGATGAAGTAACGGAGGTAATCTATGGGACTTTTCGACAGTTTTAATATTAACGCGTCCGGCTTAACTGCACAGAGATATCGTATGGATGTCATTGCGGAGAACGTGGCCAATGCCAATACCACAAGAACCGAAGACGGAACGCCTTATAAGCGTAAGATAGTTACATTTGAAGAGAAGAACGGCGGTCAGCCGCAGTTTTCGACGATATTCGGCAGATGCACCGACAGGTTCAGGGGCAAGGGCGTCAAGGTCAGCGGAACTTATGACGACACGGCTACGGAAGGACATCTGGCATACGATCCCTCACATCCCGATGCGGATGAGAACGGATATGTAATGTATCCCAATGTCAATATAGTCACCGAGATGACTAACCTTATTGATGCAAGCCGAAGCTATGAGGCCAATGCAACCGCGTTTGAGGCAAGCAAGAACATAGCAAAGCTTGGACTTGAGATGGGACAGTAAGATTTACGGCATAAGCCCGGAAGACATTAGTGATGTCATGACCGGGATTTGATGCGGAGGATATTTATGGCGATAGATATACACAATCTATACAATGTTACGAGCGGAGCGGTCAGGAACACTGCCGAGAACAGTGCGGCCGGAGTAAGCCCGGTCAAGGATACCACGTCAGCGTTTGAGAGCGTATTCAATGCGGCTTTGGATAATCTGAACGTGACCAATTCCTATCTTTCGGATGCGGAGAATGAGGAATTAAAGCTTGCAATGGGACTTACGGACAATACTCACGATCTTACCGTTGCGCTTCAGAAAGCGTCTACGGCGTTGCAATATACCGTTGCGGTAAGGGATAAGTTCCTTGAGGCATATAAGGAACTTATGCAGATGCAGTTGTGATCGTGTTTGATCCGACGTTTCTATAATTTCCGCGCAGGGATGTAATACGGAATCGAGGTACTTTTAAGATGATGGATCGACTTAGAGAGATTCCTCAGAAGATATTGGAATGGTGGAATAAGTTTTCATCAAAGCAGAAGACTATTATTGTGTCGGTGGCAGCCGGTGTGATAGTAGCCTTTGCTATACTTATAACAATATTGACCAGGCCAGTCTATGAGATACTGGTGACCACGGAGTCCACGAAGGAGACTTCCGAGATCACGGCCATACTGGACGGAGAGAGCATTACGTATCAGACTTCCGACGACGGACTGCAGATTAAGGTTTTAAAGAGCCAGGCGTCTGCGGCAAGGCTGTTACTCGGTGCCAACAATATCCCCGCTGAGGGTTATGATCTTTCCAATGTTACGGGAGGCGGCTTTTCTGCAACCGAGTCAGATAAGCAGAAGCAGTATAAGCTTTATCTTGAAAGTCTGATGGAGACCGATCTTCAGGGCATGGCCAATATCAAGCGTGCCACGGTTCAGCTTAACCTTCCCCAGAATGACGGAACATTAATAGCCAAGCAGGAAGATTCTTCGGCGGCAATCTGGATTGAACCCGACGGCGAGTTCACACCTGAGAATGCAGCGAATGTAGCTCAGTTCGTTAAGACTGCTTTGGGTAATAAAGATATAAGCGACATCACCATCATAGATAACGAGGGTAATCTTTTGTTCTCGGGTGATGAGGAGATGTCCGTAAGCGGCAACGCCACATCGCAGATGTCTGTTAAGCAGCAGGCAGAGGCGCTTATGCAGCAGGAAGTCAAGAAAGTGCTTTTGGGAACCAATGAGTACGACCTAATAGAAGTTTCCACCAATCTTGAACTTGACTTCTCCACAACAGAGAAGACACAGCATGACTATACCCCGGCAGAAGGCCAGTCACAGGGTGTGTTGAGTCATGAGGACGTATATGAATCGGAAGCTCAGGGCGGCCAGGCACAGGTGCCCGGTACCGACAGTAACGGTGAAGACGGTACCACATATGTGTTGCAGGATAACGGGTACTCAAGTTCTTCCGTATCGGAGACCAACAGAGATTACCTGCCCAATGAGACGATTACCCAGACCACCATTCCTCCGGGACTGGTTAAGTACGGTTCTTCTTCGCTTTCCGTAGCAGCCATCAAGTATAAGGTGCTTAAGGAAGAGGATGCGAAGACACAGGGACTTTTGGACGGCATAACATGGGAAGAGTACAAGCTTGCCAATGCCGAGAGACAGAAGATAGATACTGACGAGGATCTCGTTAACATGGTAGCCAAGGCAAGCGGTATAGACGCTGCCAACATAAGCTTCGTGTCATATGAAGAGCCTATGTTCATAGACAGACAGCGTGCCAATATCACTGCGACGGATATAATCCAGATTGTACTTATAGTAGCGATACTCGGATTGCTTGCGTTCGTGATTTTAAGAAGCATGCGTGCAGAGAAGGCGGAAGAAGTAGAGGAAGAGCTTTCGGTAGAGAGTCTGCTTCAGTCTACGCCTGAGTCTGAACTTGAGGATATTGAGGTCGAGACTAAGTCAGAGACCAGAAAGATGATAGAGAAATTTGTGGACGAGAATCCGGAAGCGGCAGCAGCATTGCTGCGCAACTGGTTGAACGAGGATTGGAGCTAGGATGGCGGTGAGTAAATTTGCGGATGAAAAGCTTTCGGGACTTCAGAAGTCGGCTATACTTCTGATTGCTTTGGGACCTGAACGTTCGGCAACTATTTTTAAACATCTTAAGGAAGAGGAGATTGAAGAGCTCACGCTTGAGATAGCCAATACAAGAAGTATCACGCCGCAGGTCAAGGACGAAGTGGTGGATGAATTCTACCAGGTATGTCTTGCGCAGCAGTATATCGCAGAGGGCGGTATCAACTACGCGAAGGAACTTTTGGAGAAGGCTCTCGGTGGAGACGCCGCAATCGAAGTTATCAGCAAGCTTACCGCATCATTGCAGGTTAAGCCGTTCGAGTTCGTACGTAAGGCTGAGCCTTCACAGTTGCTTAACTTCATTCAGGATGAGCATCCTCAGAC
>JAFYBE010000022.1 GCA_017540355.1 Lachnospiraceae bacterium
AAACTCTCAAATTAAAAAGTTTTTCCCGTTCAAACAAACGTTAGCTTATTTGTCCGTTTTTACCTTGTTTAGGTTTCGTTCTCTGAAATTTTCTCGTCTGCTAAGTCAGAGCCTTAACAGATGTTTTAGGAAATTTTCAGGGTTGCATTGCTGTTCAGTTTTCAAGGAACTTAGGCTCCCGCTTCGCGGGAACGCACGTTAGATTTGCTTTAGCAAATCGTAGGGTTGGCTTTGCCAACCTATGCCTCGTGCTGCCATCCGTTGCTTCGCAACAGAACTTTACGTCTCTCGGACGCAACTTACATATAATATCACGGGTGTAAGGTGTCGTCAAGACCTTTTTTCAAAAATATTTTGATAGTTTGCAGCCTCCCATAAGGAAGCGGAGAAAGAGGGATTTGAACCCTCGCGCCGCGTGAACGACCTACACCCTTAGCAGGGGCGCCTCTTCAGCCTCTTGAGTATTTCTCCGAATTCAGCCGAATATTGCCACTACCAAATATTCAGTTCGCACCACATAAAGACTACTCTCTAGGGGCAGTGCAAGAGTTATTATACCCGCGTAAATACTAAAAGTCAATGGGATTTTGAGGTAAAAATCAACCTTTTTTCAGAGCATACAGATGCTCTCAAAATCTAGTATAAGTATTGATCCTAACCACAAGATTTAGATGTGTTTCTTCTATATATATAAGATGATATTAATCTTCCGATCTGTACTGTGCTATTGCAGTCTCATACAGATTGTTACCGTCCTTATCAACGATGACTATACAGGGAAAATCACGCACTTCAAGCTTCCTTATTGCCTCGGTACCGAGATCTTCATAGGCTACAACCTCGGATGAAGTGATGGCTTTGGATAAAATCGCACCTGCTCCGCCGACCGCAGCAAAATAAACGCAACCGTTACGTACTATCGCATCAAGCACTTCCTTTGAGCGTTTGCCTTTGCCTATCATACCTTTAAGTCCGAGGTCCAACAGCTTCGGAGCATATTTATCCATTCTGCTTGCCGTAGTCGGACCGGCACTTCCTATCGGTCTCCCCTCTCTTGCCGGCGACGGACCCATATAATATATGATATTATCCGCCAATTCTATAGGAAGAGTCTCTCCCTTATCAAGCAGTTCATCCATTCTCTTATGCGCCGCATCTCTGGCTACATAGATCGTTCCGCTTATATATACGTAATCTCCGCTGTGAAGAGATTCAATATCTTCTTTTTTTAGTGGTGCTTCTATATGTCTGTCCATATACTCTCCCTGTCTCTATACCTCCGGGCTATAAATATCTTCCTTGGATCTTTCCATGCGTGCAACCTCGTTATGCTCACCTGCCAGATGAGGCAGTCTTTGTACCACCATAGTGATAAGTACAACTCCGAGCGCTGATACATACATACCCGCACCAAGAGCCATACCCACACCGAGCGTAACCCATAAGCCTGCTGCTGTATTGATACCTGTCGCTACTCCTCTGTCCCGTACCATGATGATTCCGCCAAGGATTCCCATTCCTGTGATGATTCCTGCAGCAACTCTGGCTACATCACACGAAAAACCCGCAATATTCATCACATCACCGAAGCCGTATTTGGATATGACCATCATAAGCGATGCCGCGATACATATCATCATATGAGCCTTGATGCCGGCTGCCTTGGTGTGTTTTTCTCTGTTATATCCTATTACATATCCGCAAATTGCCGCTGTGAGGATACGAATCAGATGGATCAATTCTTCCGTATTGGTAAAACTGCTGAATTCTTTGATCATATATAACCTCTCTTATAACTCTCTGACACTGTGACGATTCACATGACAACAAATATTGATTGCTACGGGGAGTCCCGCTATATGTGTGGGATAAGTCTCTATGTTAACTGCCAAAGCCGTTGTAGACCCTCCCAGTCCTCCGGGACCAATTCCGGATTTATTGATCCTATCTAAGAGTTCCTCTTCCATATCCCTTACCCATTCGGTGTTCGCAGGAACATCGATCGGTCTTGTAAGAGCCTTCTTTGCAAGTAGCGCGCATTTTTCAAATGTACCGCCTATCCCAACTCCGACCACCATGGGCGGACATGCATTGGGACCCGCATCCTTAACAGCCGTAAGGATCGCATGCTTGACTCCCTCTTCTCCGTCTGCAGGCTTAAGCATGAATACCCGGCTCATGTTCTCAGAACCGAAACCCTTGGGCGCAAGCGTAAGCTTGAGTTTATCACCGGGAACTATGTCATAATGAATAACTGCCGGAGTATTGTCTCCGGTATTAACACGGTCCAGCGGATCTCGCACAACGCTCTTACGCAGGTATCCTTCAGTATATCCGATTCGAACACCTTCATTAATCGCATCCGTTAGGCTTCCGTCTATATGCACATCCTGTCCTACTTCCGCAAAAATTACAGCCATTCCGGTATCCTGACATATTGGTATCATATCCTCCCCTGCGATCTTAAGGTTGTCTTCAAGTTGACATAACACCTGTCTGCCGAGCGGAGATTTCTCGTTCTCTGCAGCATCTGACAACGCCTTCTTCATATCTTCCGTCAGATAGTGATTGGCCTCGATGCACATCTCCCTAACCGCTTCAGTGATCTTTGACGCTTCTATCTCTCTCATTCTTTACCTGCTTTCATTGATGCATCTGTAAAACTCCGCAAATAATTCTTCGGCAACCGACTGCATGGTCTCCTTGTCCACTTTGCATATATGCCTGTCATAAGTGTAAAATCCATTGGTCTCATCCTCCACATCACTAAGCTGTGTATAGATACTTCCCGAACAACCTGATTCAATATAAGAGATTATATCATCCCTGTAAAGATTACGTATGGATTCACTTAAAACCCTTTTATCCTTGAAGTTTTTGTAACCGTAGTTGTTAAGCGGATTAAAAGTATGTCCTTTCTCCGCATAATTATATCCGCCGAACTCGGAGATCACTACCGGATGATGGTGATGCAGTATCTTAGCTACTTTATGAAAATATACGTGTCGACTGACCACATCGCTTTTAAACTGTCTGAACCATCCCGAGGTGGAATCCACTATCCTCGTGGGATCCAGCTCTTTAAGGTCCTCATAGAGTCTGTCCGAATCAAACTGACCCCATCCCTCATTAAAGATAGTATAGTAAACTATGCAGGGAAAATTGTACAGATACTTAACTTCCTTTGCCATATGCTCTTCGAATATTCGCCTGCTCTCAGGATCATGGTGGGTATAATGATCCGTCTTGGCCTTGATGCCGAAAGTTGGCAGTATCGTATCACGCATAAAGTCATAATCTGAATTATTGACCATATCCTGCCATACCATCATTCCTCTGACATCACATGCAACATAGAATGCAGGAGGCTCTATCTTGATATGCTTACGAAGCGTATTGAATCCAAGCTCCTTCATATTCATAACATCTATGTCATATCCCTCTTCCGTGTTCGGCAGAAATATCCCTTCCGGATAATATCCCTGATCAAGTACTCCATGGAAGAATATAGGTTTACCATTCAGAAGGAATCTTTTATGCTCTCCGATCTTTCGTATTTTAATCTCTCTCAATGCAAAATACGAGGCAACTGCATCCGTATCGGTACTCACTCTTATTCCGTATAAATACGGGCAATCCGGGGTCCAGTGCTTGGGATCTTCTATCTCTATATACGTCTTATTGCCATTATATGTCTCCCTGTATATCATTCTGTGAGGAGTGGAATCACCGGGTGCCACTATCCTCTTTGCAGGGTTATGACCCGTATCGGGTTCATAGACTTCAACGCTGTAACTGTCCGCATCTCCGTCTACGATCACACGAATACCGTCAAGGTCGGGAGTTATCCTGATCCCTCTTATATATTCTCTCGGAACCTCCTCGATCCATACGGTCTGCCATATACCGGTGACCGACGTATACCACATACCACCCGGAGTCTTACTCTGCTTCCCGTAGGGATATTTTAAATCCAGCCTGTCTGTTACGTGAACCTGAAGGATATGGGCTCCCTGTACAGCCATCCTGTCAGTTATATCAAATGTAAAAGGGAGATATCCGCCCTCATGGTGACCCACATATACTCCGTCTATCGATACGTCACATATCTGATCCACAGCTCCGAAGTGTAATAATACCCTGCTGCCCTTGGGATATTTCCCGGACTCGTTATATTCAAAGGAAGTGTAATAATCATACTCTTCCGGTATACTGCCCTTGTATTCGGGCAGTTTACTGAACTCGGACAGTTCCGACTGAAGCGGGAATGGCACCACCACTCCGCAGTCCCATCGACCGTTAAGGTTGATCCACTGTGACTGTCTGATAAGCTGTGGTCTCGGATACTCAGCGAATGGCTTTTCTCCGACAGAAATGTCCATCTTTAGTTTTTGAAGGTTTTTCCTTTTGTCTGCCATATTGTCTTGCTATTTTACACCTTTGGATTCATACATCTGCTCAAGCTTGGTCTGAAGATTTGCATTGTACTTGTTAAGAATCGATATATACTCTTGTTCCCTGGTATTATCCTTTACAAAAAGATGATACCCTTTCTTCTTTTTTCCGTTATACAGATAATTGATCTCAACAAAATAGCTCTTATCCCCCATATGATACGGAAACTTATTATTCTCTGAACTCTTCTCAAATTCTTTGATCCATTCAAGCATGGATTCTTCAAGACTTCTGTGGCCAACAATACTCTTATCAACCTTTACTCTGTACAGTTCCGGGAATATAGCCTTGGCTGTCTTGTTACTTCCGAGATAATTATACTGAAAGTCCAAAGATACCATACCTGTATCTCCCGACTGAACCAACGATTCAATACCCGTGTCCGTTATATCATACAGACACATTCTGTGAGATATGAAAAGATATACGACCTGATCAAGTACATAGACAATGGGCACAAATTCTATATCCTTAGTGATCATCCTTCCTCCGAAAAAAGCAACGATCGTTATGAGTTCGGTTATGAGCAGGGGTCTGATGATCTTGTTAGATGCCTCATTTCTTTTAAAATAACTGTACGCCATAGCTACCAGACTTATGATAAAGTATGCTATGACCATGATATAGAACACCGTATGTACCGGACCATATGATTTGACCAGTTCTCCTACGCCGTTAACTTCTTTATAATCCACATCCTTATAGAAAACACCTGTATATCCTATGGAAAGAACACCAAGATATATCAGTGTATTGAATACGATGAGCGCAACATTGATCCTTCTGTCATATTCAAAATTACATAATCTTAAAACCGCGAGCATAACAAATAAGAGCAGATAGCATCCGCCCAGATAAGTTATCTTATTAGCCAGGATCGCTGCTTCTAAAGACCTTGCTTCAGCAAGCATTAAATATCCCAGATTAACAATCGGCATAAAAGCAAATACCATGGTCATGTGTATATCGAAGTGCCTGTGCCATATTACCAGATATGTCATGGATAGTATCAAAGCAAGTATAAAAGAAACCAAGTAATAGTTTGTGATCATTATATTCTCCTTATATCAAGATACGAAGATCTCAGGTATCGGTTAACTCCATTTAAGCCTGTGCAACTGTCCCTCTTCTGCAAGGCCGGCAAATCTTTGTTGCCTTAACGCTTCATACAGCACAATGGCAACACTGTTGCTTAAGTTAAGCGATCTTATATCCGGGAGCATCGGTATTCGTATACAAAAGGGTTCGTTCAAAACAAGAATCTCTTCCGGAATTCCGGCACTCTCTTTGCCGAACATTATATAATCATTCGGTCCGTAAGATACTTCCGTATAAGTATGCTTTGCCTTAGTCGTCGCATACCATATATGCGGTGACGGATTGTTTCCCCCGGATGGGCGGGTTGCTTCGGATGAAGATTTGCCTGCTAACCCTGCTTTTTCCAAAAAATCCGGGTAATTGATGTATCTGGTCACATCTACTTCCTGCCAGTAATCCATGCCGGATCTCTTGACGGACTTTTCATCCAGACGAAATCCCAATGGCTCTATAAGATGAAGCTTAGTGCCGGTCGCCACACATGTCCTGCCTATATTCCCTGTATTTGCCGGAATCTCGGGTTCAAGTAATACTATGTTCATATTGCCTTATCGTTATCTCAAAATGTATACTGTAAATATCAGTTAACATATATCTATTACAGTATATCACAACAATAGGAGAATAGTATGAGATATCCCGATTTTCTGTCTGCCAACGGTCACATCGGTTTTATAGCACCTGCCTTCGGATGTTCCATCGAACCGTACAAGAGCGCATTCGATGCTGCGCAGAAGAAGTTTTCTGACATGGGTCATAAGTGTGTGCTTGGCCCGAATTGTTATGCAAGTAACGGGATTGGAATAAGCAATACACCGGATAAGTGCGGAGAAGAACTTAATGCTTCATATACTGATGAGGAAAGCGATATCCTGATATCCTGCGGCGGCGGAGAACTTATGTGTGAAGTAGTACCTTTTATCGATTTTGAAGCGATCTCTAAGGCAAAGCCCAAGTGGTATATGGGGTATTCAGACAATACCAACTTCACTTTTCTCTCGGCCACCCTTGCAGATACGGCTGCCATATACGGCCCATGTGCTGCTGCTTTCGGCATGAAGCCGTGGCACAGATCGCTTAATGATGCCCTGAACATACTAACCGGGGCTTCATACAGGGACGGAAAGATCAGACTTGAAGGATACGATAAGTGGGAGATGTTCTCTGTAAAGGATGATGAGAATCCGTACGTTCCGTATAATGTCACGATGCCCGCAAGGATTGTCAGCCTCTCTGATGGTAAGATTACGGAGTATGACGAGAACAGGCCGGTATCGACCGGCGATCTAAAGATGTCGGGAAGGCTCATCGGAGGATGTCTTGATTGTCTTGTTCATTTAGTCGGAACAAAATACGATAAAGTTGGGGAATTTGCGGACAGATATTCCGAAGACGGACTAATATGGTTCTTAGAATGCTGTGATTTGGGTCCTTTGGATCTTAGAAGAGCGATGTGGCAGTTAAGACAGGCCGGATGGTTTAACAATTCAAACGGATTCATCATCGGACGTTCATTAAGATACGGAGAGGAAATGATGGGAGTGGATATGTACAATGCTGTGGTTGACATAATTTCGGATCTCGGTAAGCCGATCCTTATGGATGCGGATGTCGGACACCATCCTCCGATGCTTCCACTTATATGCGGATCTTATGCCACTGTTGTCACAAGCGGCAACGATTACTCCTTGACAATGGAGTTAAAATGACCTATTGATCAACAGGCTTGTGACAATTGTATACATTGTATTTTCTTTGTCATCTTGTATACAATCCGTGTATCGCATATAATCATATTGAATACATTGTGTTGAGTAACATCTTAGGATGATACGTATTGGAGGGCAAAGTATGGCAAAAACACTCAAAGACATTCAGAAACTCATTAAGGAAGAGGGTATCTTAATGGTGGACTTCAAGCTGACCGATATCGACGGCCGCTGGAGACACTTAAGCATCCCTTCCGAGAGACTCACCGAAAGTACGATGGAGCACGGTATCGGCTTCGACGGAAGCAACTATGGATATGCGCCTGTTGAGAACAGCGACATGGTGTTCATCCCGGTGCTTGAGTCAGCAGTGATAGACAGATATGCAGATGTCCCCACTTTATCAATGATAGGAGATGTAAGGGTAATAGACCTGCCCAAGAACAGGCCCTTTGATCAATATCCGAGGAATGTGGCCATCCGTGCCCTTGAGTATATGCAGGAACTCGGTGTGGCGGATAAGATGGTCATCGGACCCGAGTATGAGTTCTATCTCTTTGATGAGGTCAGATACAATACCGATTACTACAACATGTTCACCAATATATATACCAATCAGGCTGCTTACGCATCAGGAAGCCCCGATAACAACAACGGCTACCAGGTCCTTCCCGGATCCGGATATCACAATTCACTTCCTACAGATATCCGCAATGACATAAGAAGCAGAATGTGTCTTGCAATGAAGGAATGGGGTGTGGATGTGAAGTATCATCATCCCGAGGTCGGCGGAAGCGGGCAGATGGAGATAGAGGTTGAACTCGGAGATATGCTCAAACTGGCTGATGACACAATGTCTGCAAAGTATGTCATCAAGAACGAGGCGGCATCAGAGGGTATCACTGCCACATTCATGCCCAAGCCCTTAGCGGCTGAAGCCGGAAGCGGAATGCATGTACACATGCTCTTATTCAAAGACGGCAAGCCCGTATTCTATGACAAGAAGGGTTACGCACAGCTTAGCAAGGAAGCTCACTACTTCATGGGCGGTTTGCTTACGCATGCACGCTCACTCTGCGCGATCACCAATCCTTCGACCAATTCGTATAAGAGACTCGTGCCGGGATTCGAGGCACCTGTTACGATCGGATATGCCATGAGCAACAGAAGTGCGGTAATACGTATACCTGCCTATGCCAAGACTCCTGAGACCAAAAGATTCGAGCTTCGTAATCCGGATGCCACATGTAATCCCTACTATGCATATGCTGCCATCCTCATGGCAGGTCTTGACGGTATCAGGAAGAAGATCGATCCTCACAAGAAGGGCTGGGGACCGTTTGATTGCAACCTATATACTCTGCCAGAAGAAGAGAAAGCTAAACTTACCGGTCTTCCCGCATCACTTGATGAAGCCATCGAAGAACTCAAGGCGGATCATGACTACTTAACTGCCGGCGGTGTGTTCCCCGAAAGACTCTTAGACCAGCTGACAGCCAGATATAAGGCTGCATCATCCAAGATCTCCAAACTTCCACATCCGATGGAGTTTGCAATGTATTACGATCTGTAGGATCAAAAAGAGGAATTACAATACAGGAAAATATGAAATGCTCCCCGTGAAAAACACGGGGAGTTTTGTGTATCCGGAGCTCTCTTAAACCCTGTATTTATGCGGTTCTTTGCTCCATCATTACCACCATGTGAACAGCAAAAAGGAAAGTATTATAATATTTCTGTAAAATATACTTGACATTATTCTATTATGGGATTATTATAGGGTCATGAAAGGGAAAGACGTCACTCTTTCATAACAACAAACTTAGCGGCAAAACATACTAATTGATTTTGATTGAGAGAAATAGGAGATAACAAAATGAATGCTAAAGGATTAGGATTTGTAATCGGTTTAATAATTGGTCTGATATTGGTGGTTATTCTATTCAGATTCGCCAATACTGATAAGAAGCTTAAAACAGAATATGATGAGCGTCAGGAGAAGGTAAGAGGCAAAGCATATAAGTACGCATTTTATACGGCACTCGCAGTGCAGGCACTGTTATGTACCGCTTCAATATGCCAGATAGAGATACCCATAGAAGATTATATACTTCATTTCATGGGAATACTCTTCGGATGCCTGGTACTTGGTGCATACTGTATCTGGAACGGAGTATACTGGGGTCTTAATAATGATCATAAGAGATACGGTGTAGTATTTGCAGTATGCATAGTACTTAATCTTATTGCTGTAGTCGGACCCGTAATGGCAGGAATGTTATTTGAGAAAGACGGTAAGATAGGAATGCCGGCACTTAACTTCTTGATTATCTTTATGATGGCTGTATTCGGTATTGAATTCCTCATAAAGGGTGCTATTGATAAGAAGACAGACGCTGACGACATGGAGGAGGAATGATTATGAAGAATCTCAGACTCAAGGCCGCAAGAGCCGGTCTTGATATGTCGCAGGATGATCTGGCTAAGGCAGTTGGCGTATCAAGACAGACAATCAGTTCCATAGAGAAAGGGGATTACAATCCCACGATTAACCTCTGCATCAATATATGCAAGACACTAAATAAGACATTGGATGAACTGTTTTGGGAATAAAAGAATATCTGATGGTACAAATAGAGCAGACCGTGCCTGGTCTGCTCTTTTATACTCCTGTTATATTCGCTACACTTTATCAACTATCGATGCATCATAATCTCTGCCCTTAGTTATCTTAAGCATGCGTCTCATATAGGCAAAAGCCGCATCCTCTCCCTCATCACGCATCTTAAGCAGCGCTGCCTCCAGTACCGCTCTCGTATCTTTATCGATGTTAAGATGAGCGGCGCCCTTGGAATAATAATTCCATGCATCGGCACTTGAGTACTTTTCTCCATTATATGCCACACATGCAGCATATCTGTCGGCTACCATCTCCGCTACATACCTAAGCGGCATCCTGCACCCGTCTAAGACCGGTTCACTCTCTGCATTCTCAGGCATATAGTCAATCCAGTATTCGAAGTGATGCTTGTTACGTCCCTTATGATGAAGCCAGCTTGTCGACACTCCCGTCAGTACTCTGTCAGTCGCGTTCGGAGAGAAGGTCCCGGAATAGTATCGCACGCTGGGGATGAACTCAGTTGGCGAAAACTTACTCATATCATGTGTGATACCCTGTAAGTAAAGTCCCATTTTAAAACACCCGTTCATCACGTATCTCTTATGCGTGAGAACTGTTCCGATGTGGCCGAAGAGACGACCGACAAAACTCATATCTTTATATGCGTAATAATTTCTTCCTTCAGATGACTCTGACATATTTTTATCCTTTGCGATCCGCATACTATACTATAATATCTTCTCTTTTATACCACAACGCTTTGAATCAATGATCTTAACAACATACATTATGACTATCGAAGATACCAGACAAAGTATAAATGTGATGGCGATCGCGCTCAAATAGTCGATCTTTTCTCCGAATGCAGCGGCTACCCATCTGTATATTCCCCAGTGCAGACAATAAACAGGAAGGCTTATCCTGCCTAAAAACTCAAGCGGTGTCCAGGAAATACGGGCCGTATATGTAATACCGCTTAATGCATAAGCAAGTGTTATCGCCACAAGATAAAGTGAGAACAATTCTTCATAACCGCTTACGCCCCTTATGACATTGATAATAAAGAGAACAAATACCAAAAGCTCAATAATCGTCGCAATGACAGGTTTTGTAAATGCACTCTTGTTCTTCTGCAAAGCCTTGGATGCATAGTATATTCCCGCTCCCATCAAAAGACTGGAAAACCCTCTTATGACTCCGCTGTTAACGGGACCGACAAAATTCTGCCAGGGCAGCACACCGCCGAACTTAACTACCATCCAGCCCTGAAGCATGGGCGGAATAAACCATATGATATAGTTCTTAAATGCATCCTTACACTTTATTGCAAGATACATTATCAAAGGAAGCGCTATAAGCATAGCTGATAAGAACCACATAGGTGTGTTGCGATAATTCATGGGATCGATCGGGCCCATAATTCCCGTAAGCGGCAGATATGTAAGTTCTATTATCATATCTCGGATTTTTGTTGTTATGTCAACCAGGGTTATAGGCGTACCCGTAAGCAACATAATCACAAGTTCAAGAATATATATAATCACAGTACCGAAAGCCACATAAGGCAGGGCCTTTAACAGCTTGTTAAGCGTATATCTTATCGAATAACCCATAGGATGTCCCATAAGCTTAACATACTCGGAACCGGCGCTTTCATCTTTATTCGCAAATACTCTGCTTAAGTGCTTTACGGCATAATAACCCGAAAGCATAAAGAAAGCATCGGCAACAAGACCGCCCGAGGGAAGAAGTGTCACGCTTCCTCTCGTCACATGTCCCGAATGATGAATAAAGATTATCATGCAGAATAAAAATCTTAACAGATCTATGTAGTTATTCCTTGCTGCGTCGCTTTTATTCTCGCTCATCTCTATCTCCTGTGTCTCCTGACTCTGTTGATGTGTCTTACAAAATCTCCGTTCTCTATAAGACTTGCCACCGTATATTGCTCAAGCACGGGTACGGGGCAGGAATAAAATCCGATCTTTTCCTCAAAACACTTCATAAGACCCTCGGGTATAACCATATAAGCTATCCTTACCGAAGGACCTATCGTTCGTGTGAATGTATTGACATAGATGACTCTGTCATCGGTATCCAAAGAAAAGATTGTCTCCTCAGGCTTACGACTCGGTGTAAACTCCGATTCAAAATCATCCTCTATTATATAACCTTCTCTGTCAAGTGCCCATCTGACATATTCACGCTTCTTGGCGGCGGTCGCCGTGACTCCGCTCGGGAAACTCCTGTATGGCGTTATATGCAGAACCGTCGCCTTACTTTTCCACAGGGCCTTACTCTCTATGCCGTCATCCGTAAGCGGAAGCATATCAAGCTTAACTCCCTCCGCTTCATATACCAGAGATATCTTATTGTACGAAGGACTCTCGACCCCATATATGTATTCCCTGCCGAGTGCCTGAACAATAAGACCGTATAGGTATTCCGCTCCGGCTCCTATATATATCTGCTCCGGCGTAACTCTGATTCGCCTGTTCCCTACAAGATAATCCGCAATTGCTTCTCTTAACTTCAGAGAACCTGCTGCCGGCGCCTTGATCATAAGCTCTTCTGAGTATTCACTTAGTACCCTTCTTACAGTCTTGGCATATATGTTAAAAGAAAAGGCTTCTTCATCTGTATCCTGCGAAGTGACTTCCCTGCCCATGACGGACCGTTCTGACTTGTCATATCGTCTTGTGACGGTTCGTGCGGATGCGAAGGTATTGTCCTCGTTAAAGGAGACGAAGTAGCCGCTTTTTTCCATTGGGAGAATATATCCCTCCTGCGCCAAAAGCTCATACGCATGCTCCACGGTGATGACACTGTAGCCCGAATCGGCCGCCATCACACGCTTGGAGGGGAGCTTGTCTCCCGGTACATATATTCTGTCTATGATATCCTGTCGGAGTCTCTCATATAATTCAAGATATTTGGTCATCTCTTCCCGCTCTCGTATGTTGCAGGGTCGTTGTCCATTATGTCGTGATGTCTCTTCTTGATCTCGTACATGAAAGCATCGCTCTCATTAATCAGTTCATCGACTTCTCTTGATCCGTCTGAGCGTGCAACGCCTATACTTATTGTTACGTAAGGACCGCCGGGACGACAGAGATTACGAACGGAAAGCTCAAGCTTCTTGCACTTCTGCTCAAGCTCGGTTGCATCTATCTTACGCTCCAATACAACGGCATATTCATCACCGCCGAGTCTTGCAACGACACTTTCGGGGAATATCTCTTTAATGTTGTCCGCCGTTCTCTTCAATATGTCGTCGCCTCTTGCATGCGAATATGTATCATTGATCTTCTTGAAATTATCAAGATCCATGTACAAAAGCGTAAGCGGCTTCTTGATGTTCTGTTCAAGGTAATCGTAGAAATATCTTCTGTTGTAAAGGCCCGTCAATACGTCGGTATTGGCCGCCGTAATGATCGTCTCCTCGTAAATCCTCTGATATGTGATATCCTGCATCAGACAGAAATATCCGGAAACATTGCCCAAAAAGTCCGTAATGACCTGCTCAAGTACATTGAAAGAATAACGCCTGTCACCCTTGATATGAGTAAACTCCTGCTTAACGGACTTGCGGTCTTCCGATTTGGTAACATCGCCTACAGCGACAAGATTGCTTGACTTCCAGTCTCTGTAATTGAATTCCGCGGGCTGATCGATGCCTGTAAGCTCCATAAGAGAAGTATTCATCCGAACCGTCTTCCAATCCTTGGATAATACAAGCATAGGGAAGGGAATATTCTCAATGAGCATGGAAAGCTCTATTCCCATGTTGCTGAAATTGGTAACATCGTGACCGATACCGCAGGTACCGAGAACCTTGCCCTGTCTGTCAAAAATCGGTGTCTTGTATGTGGTAAACTGCTTCATCTCACCGCCTGTAAGCACCATCTCTTCAAATGTGCCCATCTTGCCGGTGGTAATAATCTCTTCCTCAGATTTACGACATGCAAAGTCGGATGACTCATATTCATCCCACGAAATGCCCCAGATGTCCGGATGCTCTTTGTTAAGACAGTCATTAACATCTTTATTGACTATCTTACCGAACATATCATTAAGTATGACATGTCTTCCTGCCTCATCCTTAACCCACACCATATCCGGTGAACTGTCAATAAGCGTCTGGAAAACATATTTATAAAGCCACTCTCTGTATCGGGTGACTATTCCGTCCATGATATGCGATATCCCCTTGTACAGTACAAGTTCAGGCATATCTTCCGAAAGAATATTGGCAATCTTGTGCTGTTCTTTGTCAGACAGAGAATTGCAGTCACCGATATATAAAGTGCTGCATCCCTCAATACTTGAAAACTCTGCAAGCAATAAACTGTCATCGCTTATAAGCAGACCGAAGCCCGTCTTATCATAGTCCGGCCTTCCGTCATACGGAATAAGAACATACTCGTCCCTTACGGCCTCGTGTCTGTCGGAATTCTCCCCATTCCTGTCATCCACAATCTGCTTAACGATATCTCTCTGCTTGATGTAGCTGTCTACATAGATGTTAAGCTTAACCCCTATCATACCTTTTAAGAAAAACCCCTTTACAAGTAATAAACTATACTCAGGACCCGAATACTTAATCGTTTAATCCTGATAATATATTTTATCACATTAATCAAAAAAACGAAATTATCTGACGCCCGAATATACTACCGAATCCGCAATTTTATCGGCCATTGCCTTATCAATTAAAGATTCGGTGATTGCCAGAGCAAAAGGAATGGCCGTTCCCAAACCTCTGCTTGTGATGATATTGCCTGCAACGGATACCGCATCATACGATACTTCCGCACCCGCAAGTTCTCCTTCAAGACCCGGATAACAGCAGGCTTTTATACCCTTAAGATGTCCTCTGTGACCTAAGATTGTTGGTGCCGCACAAATGGCAGATACCTTCTTGCCTTCCTTAATATATGCATCGACCTGCTGCATAAGGCTGTCACATGCTTCAAGATTCTTGGTGCCGGGCATACCTCCGGGAAGAACTATCATGTCTCCTTTGGTAAAATCGAGAGCACCTATGGTTGTATCAGCCGTAAGTCTGATCTTATGCGAGCCGACCACTTCATCCTTGTCGGTTATCGAAACCGTTATGACATCAATACCCGCTCTTCTTAAGATATCAACTACCGTAAGTCCTTCTATCTCTTCAAAACCGTCAGCCAAAAAGATCAAAACCTTAGCCATATCAACCCCTCCTTGTTATATTGATTACCTTACCGCCCGCTACCTGAATTGTAGTTGTAAGATAATTGAAAGAATCCGATGCTCCGTCCAATCCGTCCAGATAATCTTCAAGTTCTTCAAATGTAGCTGTCTTGGGCGATGAGGCGTCCTTATATCCGTCACTTATCGTAAGCGCTTCGCTTAAAGGAAGCGTACTTCTTCCGGTCTCAAGGTAAGCCGGAGCATCTTCAAGCGAACGAGCTCTGTAAGTACCGCCCGAACCTGCAAGCAGTTCGGCTCCTCCTTCTTCTATTCCTCCGTTGACCTTAAGATCGCCGTTGACATCCTGTATCGATTCCACAACAAGTTCTCTTCCGTTGATGTTAAGCGTATCTCCTATCTGCATCAGTGATACTTCTACCGCATCGTATATTTCCTCTTCATATACGGAGAAGCTTATCTTTCCTTCTTCAAGATTAAAATCTTTAACCGTAAATGATGCATTGACCGTACAGTCTTCCGGAGATGCATTGTCATATCCCATAGTCTTGGGTTCTATATATGTATTGTGCAAATCCTCTTCCGGAATATTCTGTACCGCCTCTTCTTCTGCAGCCTCTGCTTTGTTAAGCACCTTTAAGGCCCCGTCTATCTCTTCTTCCTTTGCATTCTCCGAAAAACATGCCGTAAGAGTCATTGCAAATATAAGTGTAATCAGTATGATTGCTTTTTTCTTCATATTACGGATATGTACTCCCTTTAATCTTAACCGTCTTACTTTTACCTGATAAGAACTATCGGTGTGGTCTCTCTTCCCTGGCCGCACGGATTGTCTCTTATAAGTCCGTGAAGTTCTTCGGGAGAAAGCTTTATATCATCCGACCATCCGAGCACTTCCTGACCCAGATCATTCGCATCGACTATCATAACGCTCATACCCAGCTTGTCGTGTATCTCGTTACATACACCCGTAGGATCTGCGGGGTTCTCTATACCTATATCACGGTATTCATCCCATACGTGGTCGTAGAATCCGTCAAGTCCGGATACGTCCTGACCGACTATCTCATAGAACACACCCCTTTTACCGAAAAGCTTACATATACCGCCTGCAAAAGAAGCCCAGATGACCTTTAAAAGACCGCACTTTGATATTGCATACTGCATCTTGATGGGTTCTCCCACTCCGATACCGGCCGTAGTCTTGCCTGCAAACTTACTTAAGAAATTCGCACAGAATCCGATCGGCAGTTCTTCTCTCTTAACTATTCTGTTCTGACACAAGGCGATGATCTTCTCACTTGAGGATACAATATCTCCCTCCTCATAAAGCGGAGAAACGTACTGCTTAAATACGTCAATATAACTTTCGCCCTGCTTAACAAAATGTGTCTTGATCGCATGGCGCATATATGTGACGCCACCCACCTCTATCTCAACATTTTTGCCTTCGTTAGCTTTAAATTCAAAATCCGTTGCCATAATTACCTCTCAATCCTATCAGACACACGCCGCATGCATGCTCTGTCTGACCTTTTATAGTCTATCATACTGTATGCTTATTTTCTATCTGTTTCCTAGAAGTTAAAGTACAGGAAAGTAGACACTCCGGCGAACGATATAATCGCCCAGATAAGCAGCAATGCAGACAATATCGCTTTGCCGATCGTCGGAGTAAACTTCTCTTCATGCAGGTTCTTTGCACACAGACAGATTATAAATGATAGCACAAGATACATTATCATGTACCACTGGTAGTGCGTTGTTAAAAATGCCCCGACAGGGCCTAACATACCAAGAACCATGTTTACTTCTTTCATTATGAACAGAAGATATATATCGGGACTTATATGCATATTCGAAAAATCAAATATCTTTTTTATTACAAAGAATCCGTCCGATACACTCGGCGCATAGAACATTACCCAGAGCAGATCCACCAGAATGAATGTCACCAGCCAAGCTATTACCTTGGGTACCTTATCCCATATCTTCTTACACATTCTGTTAAGCACCTGAAGTATGCCGTGTATTACACCCCAGACAATAAATGTCCAGTTTGCCCCGTGCCAGATACCGCTTATTAAGAAAACAAGAAGGATATTGACGTATGTCCGAACCCTGCCCTTACGATTACCTCCAAGTGGAATGTATATATAGTTTGTTAAGAATCTTGTAAGCGTCATATGCCAACGCTTCCAGAAATCATTGATTGATATTGCTTTATAAGGCGAATTGAAGTTGACCGGCAGGTCAAGCGAGAACAGCTTTGCTATACCTATGGCCATATCGCAATAACCGCTGAAATCAAAATAAAGCTGGAATGTATAGAAGATACTTATAAGCAACATATCGGGACCGGTGCGTGATGCAGTATCAAGCCAGCCCCATGTTACAACCTGTCCGAATTTATCCGCTATTATAACTTTCTTAAACATACCCATAGCAAGTACATACAGACCTTCTGCCATTCTGTCGGCGGACAGATGCCATCTGTCCTTATCCCTGTACTGGGGAATTAACTCGGAGTGAAGTACAATCGGACCTGCAACAAGCTGTGGGAAGAAAGATACGAAAGCTGCATATTCTATAAATGAATAGTCCTTGGTCTCTCCTCTGTATGTATCAACTAGATATGATATCTGCTGGAACGTAAAGAAACTTATACCAAGAGGAAGTATGATATGCCTTAAGTTAAAGTCAGCCTTAAACAAAGCATTCATATTCTCTATAAAGAAGTCATAATACTTAAAGTAGAATATGACACCGACGTCAATCAGTATTCCGATAATCAGCAACGCCTTACGTAACTTATCCTTTTCGGTTGAAGCGACCTTATTCATTATATAAGCCATGAACCAGTTGATAAGTATACTGCCCGCAAGAAGCGTCAGATAATAGACATTGTCATATGCATAGAATACAAAAGAAGCCACAATAAGTACGACAAGTGAAAGATTATGCCACAAAGGCATCTTCTCCGATGCGCTCACACTTGCCTTATGTCTTGCCAGATAGTAGATAATCAATACTGTCGGCAGGAAATATATTAAGAAATAGTAGGAATTAAATAGCATACAGACCTCTATTCATATATACCGTCATAATTGTAATTAAGATAAAACTCACGGACTCTGCTCATATAATCCTTATAATTGTCCGCCGTAATACGGCCGTCATCTTCAGCCATTGCCTTAAGGATCATACTGTTAACAGACTCTCCGTAATGAGCCATATCTTTATAAAGTGACAGGTCTGTCACAATATCTTCTCTGTCATCATATCCGTACAGTCGGATATTCGGAACATCAACCAATAAAGAACACTCATATTCCATGGCGTCCATATCTCTTTTAAGCGTGCCTTTACGCTGCTCCACATCATAGTAGCAGACACTGTAGGGCGGTATCCATATATAGAAGGTGACATTCGGATAATCATTCGCAAGATTTATGATATTCTTTGTCAGATTGTCTTTGATTAACTCTCTGTCCGAATCAGTAAGAGGTATTTCGGTATCCGAAGCTGCCGGTCGTGCATAAGTCTTAAGCACGGCCTCTTTGCCGAATTCATATGCACTCATCCAGTTCATATATTCATCAAATGTTGTGGAAGGCGTATGTGACAAAGTCATCTTCACATCGGTTACCGCATCCGACAGAAGCGACTTGTTAAGAACATATTCAAGATCGTTAAAGATATTTTTGTCCATCAAAAACAGCGGATACTCAAACGAAGTATCCGGATCCGTTGAAGGATGCTTATCGGAAGGGGTAATAAGATCGAACTGATCGGTCGCACGGATTATTAACTTAAGGTCGGGATTATGCTCAAGTGCAGTCCTTATATTTTCACTTATCTCTCTGTATGAACCGCCCATGAAGCAGGTCTTGATGGTATTGGTACCGAATAATGCATCCGCCTCCGATGCCTTGAAATTCTCGGTCATTGATGTGCCCGTGATCATTGCATCATAAGTGAAATGCTTAACTATACCATTATTCTGATACCTCTCATCATTAAGAGAATAGGACATTCCATTAAGAGGTGCGTGATAGTGAAAAAGCGGGTCCACTACGACCATTACTATCCCGGTCATTACAAGCGCCGTACAAACTATCGCCAGGAATATTATATTGAAACTCTTACCTGAAATTTTGTTCATATATGATTAATAGCCTCTGAGCTTATCGTCGGCATCATCCTTGTTATTCTCGATATTCTTGATCGTAACAAAATAACTTACGGAGTCATTCACCGTAACTTTCACTTTATCACCGACTTTGTGCTTAAGCAATGCTTTTCCCAAAGGCGATTCTATCGTAATCAGATTGTTTAATGAATCCGATCTTACGGAAGTAACTATCTTATAGGTCTCCTCAGTTCCATCATCATCAAAGATAACAGTCACAAGATTGTTCATGCCGACTTCGTCATCGGCACTGTCGTCTTCTATGATATCAGCGGTTCTTATCATTCTCTCCAGATATCTTATGCGGCTCTCGTTCTTGTTCTTGGCGCGCTTTGCCGCATGATATTCGAAGTTCTCACTCAAGTCACCGTGCGCTCTTGCTTCCTTGACATCATCAAGCAGCTCATGCCTGAGCGTAAGCTTACGGTATTCTATCTCTTCTTCCATTTTCCGTATATCGGACTCGGTTAATCTGTCGTGCATTATGTTCTCCCATCCTAATGACTGAGTTTACCACTATTTTCCCGCTTTATATTGAAACTGTCAAACAGGACAACTCCTTTGTCTGGATTCTCCGTATCAAAATAATAGCTGTCTACGGTTCCTTTCCCCGTATCAAGTACGGAAAAGGCGGTAATCGTATTGCTTGCCAGATATGGTTTATTATCCGGAAGCTTTTTAATGTTTGGAGATTCCGGCTTTAGTCCGTAGGGATCTCCGCTTAAAACATAATTCTCTTTATCCCAGTTATCGGCAATGGCATGCCTCGGATCATCCTTATCTATTGCTGAAGGATAATCACTTCTTATATCAGGCTCCATAAAACAGTTATAGGTGTTGCCTATATTCGAACTTTCAAGTATGTTCATTCCGGATTCCGTCTTAAATCTGTCCCATACATGGGAATGTCCGGTAAACAGCAGATCAACACCTCCTTCTTCCAAAAGCGGGGCAACATATTTATCTATATAATCCTCTGACTTTGGATAATCATATGTAACCATCTTCTTACCGGATACGGGATCGGTTACTTCGGATGCAACAGGGTCCGTATAAGGCGGTATCTGATTACCGCCCAACGAATGATACTGGAAATGGAACATGACCAGTTTGTATTTTGCATCTTTATAACTTTGCTTTTTTATTTCTCGCTTAAGAAATGCCAACTGATCACTGCCTTCGGATATATCCTCAAATATGAAATCTCCATAGCCGTAAAACTCTTTCGGGGTATCCGGCGATTCCGTATACTTTCCCGTTATGCCAAGCATAGGCTGGCGCCATACTCTGGATGTATCAAGCACGATCATATCAACATCGCCTATTGATAAGGTATAGTAGAGTTCCTTTCCTTTGTTGTTTAACGGAAGGTCGAATATCTCTTCATAGGTGTCCGTGTTAAAAGAATTGTCCTTAATGAACTTCTCTTTGTCCACACTGTCCTTATCCGTCAGCTGCTCATACTTCTCTTCAGCGTAAAAGCGCGGCTTCGGACTGTTGAATTGAAAAGAAATCGGTACCTCTTCATCATATATTCCCATGACATCATGATTACCTACGGATACATACACGGGAGCCGACTGAATTATGGAACCGCCCTTGTATCTGCGATTTCCTGTTTTATGATTCGCTTTACCCTGCAAAACCCTAAAGAATGAGTTGTCCGAATAGAACCAATCATAAGCTCTGTCAGTTACATCCACACAGTCACCGTTAACAAAGACCGCATCTATTCTGCCTATCTCTTTTTCGACCATCTCAAAATTGGCCGCACACATATCTTTCATCTGCAGGTCTGATGTTAATAAAATCTTTAGTTCCGTTCCGGGTTGAGGTATAGCAGAAAGAGAATATATATCGCTTACGGCTCCGTCACTTATTACCCTGTACAAAACCCTCTCCGATTCTTTGCCGTGATACTCGGGCAGGTTATCTATTACAGCTTTGTGCTTGTAGATATCAGCCTTTACTGACGAATCATCAAAATTCTTATTATTCTTACCGCCTCGTATACGGCTTAACTTAACGGTTGATGCCTTGATTATTCGGGACGGTTCATTATCCGTACCGTTTTCAAAAAGTTCCACACAATTATCTTCACCCTTATATTCCGTATACCATTCCACCAGCACGGAATCATCCGTCGGATGTTGAAGATAAGGGTCCGTAAGCAGTTCCTGCCCGGCATAAACTCTGTTACCCATAGCGCATATCACCAATATTTCGGAAATTAAGAATAATAGCTTCTTTTTCAATATGATTCTCCATAAATATGTATTGCTACTAAATCATATTCATTACATCATCTATACTGTCGATGCCGTTAAGTTCATCGCGGATGATCTCATCAATGACGCGCATTCCTAACAGTTCTACCGGTGCCTTGTCATCCGTAAGGATGCGGTCGCCGGGTGTATATCTTATGAGTCCGTCACTGACCTTACCCATCATATCAAAAAGTGCCGCCATGTCAGTTTCGGCCAGTTTTGCCGTATTATCGGATAAAGAATTAATCATATTCGGGTTATCAGATGCGAAGAGTTCTCTGTTTGTCGAACCGATTACGTCTGCAGTGTAGACTTCGGAGAATACCGAAGCAATGGTATCTGACAGATAATCATTGATACTTCCGTCTTTACTTCCTCGCATATTCATATTTACAACCATTACTCCTCCGGGATTAAGGTGAGACTTTACGAGACTGAAGAACTCAACCGACGACATCTGGAAAGGAATCGTAATATCCTGATATGCATCTACCATAATGACATCGTATTTATCGGTAATGGCATTAAGATAGGCGCGACCGTCATAAGTGGTTACGGGTATGTCAGAAGGAAGTTCAAAGTATTCTTCGGCAAGCTCTGTAATCTTACCGTCTATCTCCACTCCTTCTATATACATATCACCAAGGTATCGTCTGCACTGAGTAGCGTAAGTCCCGCTTCCCATGCCTAAGATAAGCATCTTCTTATCCTTCATATCTGAAAGATTTGTAACCTCCGTCATAAGGGGAGCTGCCATGGCATAGTCATAATACATGCCGGTTAAGCTTCCGTCCTTACGGTATACGGACTGAACACCAAACAACACGTTGGTTGAGAGAACCACTTCGTTCGGACTTTCATACACCTGAAGGTAATTGTATATGGATTCGCCTTCATATGTCAGGTCATCCTGCCAGAAAGCGAAGCTTGCGTCATGACCAAGGATACAGCAGATCAAGAAAAGAACGATGCTTATCGGAACTTTCTTAATCTTACCTATAGGCAATTTGGTTGACATAAAATAGAAGATTGCCAATACAAGAAGGATACCGGCAAATATTAAGAATGATATAGACGTACCAACTGCAGGGATACTGACAAAGGTAGGGATAAATGTACCTATGATACTTCCTATTGTATTATATGCGCCGAGCCTTCCAACCGTGGAACCGCTCTCATCAAGACTGTCCACAGAGTATTTAACCAAAGACGGGGTAACCGTACCGAGCAGGAAAAGCGGGAAAACAAAAACTATCATACAGGTCACAAAGCCGGCTATTACCAGATAGTTACTGTTGACGGTGAATATTACAAGGCCCGCAACCGCTATGATAATATATTTGCCCACAACAGGAATTGCTGCAATCCATATTGCCGCAACCAGAATTCTCGCATATAGTTTATCGGGGTTCGGATCTTTATCAGCGCTTCTTCCGCCGTAGAGATTACCAAGGGCCATCGCTATCATTATTGTTCCTATGATAATTGTCCAGACAATCTGAGATGAAGAAAAATACGGTGCAAGTAATCTGCTGGCTCCGAGTTCCACTGCCATAACTGACATTCCGGCGAAGAACTCCGTAAGGTAAAGATATGTTTTGTTCTTAAGAATTTTTCTTTCCATAATATTATTTCTCTTGTAATATATCCGCCAGTTCGGCGAACTGTGTAAGTGTGAGAGCTTCGCCTCTTATGGTCGGGCTGAGGTTCATCTCCGTTAATGCGCTCTCTATCTTCTCTCTTGTAAGATTAAGCGAACCTCCAAGCAGGGCATTAACCAGAGTCTTACGTCTCATATTAAATCCCGCTCTGATAACCTTGAACATATACTTAGGATCCTTAGTCTCAACAGGCGGCTTCTCATATATATCAAGTTTGATTACGCTGCTGCCTACCTTAGGCTGCGGCATAAAGCAATCAGGGCTTACGTTTAATATGACATTGGCATCGGCATAGTATCCGACAGCCAGTGAAAGTGCGCCGTAATCCTTGGTTCCGGGACCGCACTGCATTCTGTCGGCAACCTCTTTCTGCACCATTACCGTAATACTCTTAACAGGTGCATCGCCTTCCAATAATCCCATGACTATAGGTGTTGTAATGTAATAAGGAAGATTGGCAACTACCTTAATCGGACGGCCTGAATTGTATTCTTCTGTTAGTTTAGTTATGTCAACCTTTAATATGTCATCATTGATTACCGTGACATTATCATAATCGGATAAGGTGTCCGCCAGGATGGGGATTAAAGCCTTATCTATCTCCACAGCCACAACGTGTCGCGATTTTTCCGCAAGATACTGTGTAAGGGTACCTATACCCGGGCCTATCTCCAACACGCAGTCATCTTCGGTGATTCCCGACTTATCTATGATATCTTCCAGAACTCCCTCATCTATGAGGAAGTTCTGGCCGTACTGCTTACGAAAATTGAAGTTGTATTTCTGTAATACCGCAATCGTATACGCGGGTTTTCCTAAATATGCCATACCTCACTTTATATACTATTTGCGGGGTTTGGTCAAGTTAAGCGCCTGTATCTTCTACTTCTTATATCTCTTGGAATAAAGCACAGTCATAAGGAACATGCTTGCAATGATCATGGCTGTGATATACAGAACCATTCCGCTTACCTCCATACCGTTGCCGAACATCTTGGCATTAAAAGTAAATATATCCTTGATTGCGTTTACAAAGGCACCGTTATCCAGTCCGCCTATGCTCTCATCTATATGATTAAGCACTCCGCCTAACAATACATTCCTTAAGAGTATCGTTATATGAGATCCGGGGAAGATATTGCATACGGTCTGCACTTTGTCAGAGAATGCCGATATCGGAATATATGCGCCAATCACAAAACCTGAGACTGCCGATAAGATACCGAAGAATGCTCCGCATGCCGATGAAGTCTTAAAAAGCGGGACAACTGTCATAAACAGCGCCGTAGATGAGATACATCCGAAAGCAATTACAGCGTAAGCCGCAAGTACGCCTGCTGCAGTCATATGAACATTTCCTGTCATATTAAGTGCGATCAGACTTATAGTCAAAAGGAAGCCCGTCATAAGAATAGCGCACACTCCCGATGCACTGAAATACGAGAGAACTATCTGCCATCTTTTAATCGGGGTTGCGAGTATATCCTGATCTACATTGTTCTCCCTGTCATTTACTACCGTTGATAAACAGTTAAAAGGCACGGTGATCATGGCCGAACCGAGGATGCCTGTTAAGAGTATGATGCTTGTCATCATGTCCAAATCATTGGCATCTATCTTATCCTTAAGCATAGGGACCGTTCCTATCACATCATCTATTGCACTTATAAATGTGCTCTTTAAAAACAGCAGATACAGAGCAAATACTATAATTGAAGTAAGCAGTGAAAACAGCACGGACTGTTTATCTTTAAAATATACCAGTATATTTCTCTTGGTTAATCCTAAATACATTCTCATGCTTCCATCTCCCTTCCCGTAAGATTAAGGAATACATCATCCATCGATCCCTTAATTACTTCATAGTCAACTATCTTGGACCTGTTCTCATATAACATATCCGTTACCAAATCGGTAAATTTTATGTTGTAATGGTCCGCCTCATAGGTCCAGTCATGTCCTTTTAAGATTCTCTCAGACTCATCGGATTTACCCGTATACCATATAAGCTTTGATGAAGCATATCTGCTCTTAAGCTCCGAAGGCGAGCCCGATGCGATTATATGACCTTTCTCTAGTATCTTTACATTATCTGCGTCCGCTGTCTCTTCCATATAATGAGTGGTTAAGAATATCGTCAGATTCTTCTCCTTCTTAAGTGTCCTTATATGATCCCAAACCATCTTGCGGGATTTCGGATCAAGACCGGTTGTCGGCTCATCTAAGAACAATATCTTAGGCTCATTGATAAGCGCTCTGACTATATCGACCCTTCTTCTCTGACCGCCGGATAATCTCTCATATTTTCTGTTCCAGATATCCGCTATCTCAAAGCTCTCCATATACGGTTCCAGGCGCCCTTTAATCTCTGATTTGCTTAATCCGTAGTAGGCCCCTCTGGTCATCAGATTCTCTCCGACCGTAAGTTTCTTATCAAGTACCGAATTCTGGAAAACTATGCCTATCAGCTTTCTTATCTCATCATCCTCTTTGGAAAGCTCGTGACCGAACACCCTTATGTCTCCCGATGTCTTGCTTAAGATGGTACATAGGATATTGATCGTCGTTGACTTGCCGGCACCGTTCTCTCCCAAGAAAGCAAACAGTTCGCCCTCTTTGACATCAAATGATATTCCGTCCACTGCCGTGAAGCTGTCATATTTCTTAGTCAGGTTATTAACCATTATTGCATTCTGCATTTTTAACCTCCTGTGTTTAAGTTGTCCTCTCAGGCACATATATATCACAGGATTTTTTGCAATAAAAGAGCAACTCAACCAACATGCATAAACATGTGACCAAGTTGCATAATTCAGCAAAAATATATGCTCTAAACTATCAACAGTCCGTCAATTACTCCTCATCCCTTATCTCATCTATGGCTTTATTAATCATCTTCTCATCATTCTTAAACATCCATATACTGTATACCCAGACGCATACATATATAATCACATACAGCATGACTATAAACAGATATTCTCTTAAGTTCGTATACCACCTGAATATATATCCGCATAAGCTGACGATTCCGTAAACGAGGACAAAATGTATTCCTTTCGTCACATACTCATTGACCTTCTTATTATCATCTTCCCTATACAGAATAAGTGATGCCAATGCGCATAAGAATCCCGCTATTATCATCGATATGGGAATATACCACTGCCAGTTGACCATATACTCTCCGTTTAAGAAATATAAGACAACCGTTCTTATTCCCATAGCAAACAATATGCCCGTAGATATCATCAATGTCTGATTATATATAAGCTTAACCTTGTTCATATTAAAGTCCTCCGTCAGACTCCCAGCTTATTCTTAAGATCCTTAACATATCCCCTGGATATGATAATTCTCTCACCGTTAAGCAGTTCAACGCTCATCCTGGCATTTAATTCCGCTCTTACCGACCTGATCTTTCTGATATTGACTATCATGGCCTTTGAACATCTGAGGAAATTAAAACCAAGGATGTCTTCAAGCTCATACAACCTGTATTTGGTCTCGAAGCAATCACCCTTGGTATATACATATGTCCTCTTATCAACCGATTCAATATAGTAAATCAAATCGGTTCTGATCATAAGCGTGTCATTCCCCGAACTGACAGCTATTCCCGCAGCATTATCCCTAAGGATATCGACCGCACTTTTGATGCTGTCCGTCATCTTAACGGCAGTTATGATTGCGCTTTCTTCTTCTGTTGTCTTAGCCTGCCTGATCTCAACTTTCATTTACTCAACCGAAATGTGTTTTAACGCCTATCTGTCTTAAATGTTCCTTGTATCTTTTATATGCCTCTTTTGCTTTTTCAGGCGTAGAGAAGTACTTCCCGTCGCTTCTGTCGACCACCTTCACCGGCACGGGAAAGGTCTTAAGTGACTGGATTGAATCCACTTTGATCATGTAATAATTGCCCTTGGGAAGGTCTCTGCTCCCATCGGACTGCATACTGGACATAACCGTATAAGAATCCCCCGACCGCTCATAATCGATGTAATAAAGCTTATCTCCCGGTTTCATTATGCTCCTCCTTGTTCAATCTATTTGTTAAAGAACAGCTTTCTTGCATTTTTATATGTCTGATCAAGTACTTTATGATAGGGCACATCCTTGATTGCTGCGATCTTCTCCGCAATTAACGGGATGTACAGCGAACTGTTGCGCTCTCCTCTGTGAGGTGTCGGTGCGAGATACGGACAATCCGTCTCAAGCAATATCCTGTCAAGAGGTATCTCCTGCACTGCCTCAACCAGCTTCCTTGCATTGGAAAAAGTGATTACTCCTCCTATTCCGAAATAGTACCCCAGTTTAAGAAGCTCTGCTGCGGTCTCTGCACTGTATGAATAGCAGTGCATCACTCCCGGAATATCCCTGGCAACATTGCTTTTAAGGATCTTCATTGTATCCTCTGTGGCATCTCTTGAGTGAATGACCACCGGCTTATTAAGCTGCCTTGCAAGCATAAGCTGTCGCTCAAACCAGTCTTTCTGAACATCCTTGGCCGGCTCATCATAGTGATAATCAAGTCCTATCTCACCGATAGCCAAAACCTTAGGGCGTCTGGCAACTTCTCTTACATGCTGGAATGTATTCTCATTTAATTCTTCAACTTCACTCGGATGTATGCCTATAGCGGCGTATACGTGCTCATATTGCTGCGTAAGTTCATATGTCGTGTCCACACTTTTTAAATCGGAAGCGATATTCATTATATAGGCATAACCTTCGTCCGCAAGCTGTCTTAACAGCTCATCCCTGTCGTCGTCAAAGGCTTTGTCATCATAATGTGCGTGGGATTCGAAAATCCTTATTTCCCTCATTGTGAGATTACTCCTATTTTTCTTTAAAAAGTGCTTGCTTTTCTAAAAAACTTATAATATAATAACACTTGCGCTGCTAAGTAGCGTTAACATAAAGCGCATGAAAGCGCCTTTAGCTCAGTTGGTAGAGCACCTGACTCTTAATCAGGGTGTCCAGGGTTCGAGCCCCTGAAGGCGCACTAAAGTATCGATTTTGTGGACATAGAGCCATGGGGTCGGTGCTTTTTTTTCGCCTTGCTGCACGGTTTCGAAATTGATCTGCTCTTTACCCGTAAATCTCAGGTCCTCCGGGCAGCGGCTTAAATCTTTCGTCCGTCCTGCTGTAATACAGCCTTCCTTCATCTTCTATCGAAGCTCTCCCGTCTTTTACCTCTATAACGGACACAGCGCAGTTATCAAGCTTGATCTTCCAGAATTCGTCAAGCGGTCTGTTAAGTATCCTGTTAAGAATCGTACGGTTCATGCATCCGTGACCGACGATAAGGATATTCTCATACTTGCCCTCAAGCGGCATGATCTCCTCATCCCAGAATTCGGCGGTTCTTTCGAATATCTCTTCGAAGGTCTCTCCGCCTTTTGGCGGAATATAATTATCCATATCAAATTCGAAGTTATATATGGGATTCGATGTCACTTCATCCCTGCGCGGAATCGGTCCGCCTTCACCCTCTCCGAAATTGATCTCCAAAAGCCTTTTATCTGTAAGGATTTCCTGCTGCCTGTCTCTTCTTAAAATAAGAGCAGTCTCATATGCCCTGTTAAGCGGAGAGGAATAGATAAGACCAAAGTCTATATCTTTAAGACCCTCTGCCGTCACCTCTGCGAGCTCTCTGCCTACATCATTAAGCTCTATATCTGACTGCCCCTGAAGCTTGTGTATTCTGTTCCAACCGGTCTCACCGTGTCTTACAAGATATATCTTCATCTCATAACCCTGCGCAGTATAGCCATCTTATGCTCGCCATACGGCGGATATCTGAAGCCTATATCAACATTGCCTCTGACTTTAAGTATACTCTTCTCATGGGTAAACGTATCAAATCCCGCCTTACCGTGATAACTGCCCATTCCGCTTGTGCCTACTCCGCCGAAAGGCAGATTCTCATTGCCCATATGCATAACACAGTCATTGATACAACCGCCTCCGAATGACAGACTCCTAATCAGTTCATCCGCCGACTCCGTATCCTCTGTGAATATATAACAGGCCAAAGGCTTCGGACGCCTCTTAAGGATGGCAATCATCTCTTCCCTGTCATCATATCCGATTACGGGAAGAATCGGTCCGAATATCTCATTCCTCATGATATCGCTGTCAAATGTCGCCTCGGTAAAAATTGCAGGCTCTATTCTCATCTGATTGTCGTCACATCTTCCGCCTATCACGCCGGACGCCTTATCGATCAGATTCTTAAGCCTCATATAATGATGAAGGTTGATTATTCTCGGATAGTCATTATTGGTGAAAGGATCACCGATAAATTCCTTGGCATACTTTGTAAGCGCATCAATAAGCTGCTGCTTGATCCTGACAGGTACCAAAACATAGTCCGGAGCAACACATGTCTGTCCGGCATTAAGTATCTTGCCCCACATAATCTTGCGCGCTGCAACATCGAGGTCTGCCGTCTCATCAATAATACAGGGACTCTTGCCGCCAAGCTCCAAAGTAACGGGAGTCAGGTTATCAGCCGCCGCTCTCATAACAGTCTTGCCGACACGTTCGCTGCCCGTAAAGAATATGTAATCAAACTTCTTGCTTAAAATCTCATCGTAGGATATGACTTCGTCTATTGCATATACATAATTTCTGTCGAATGTACTGTTAATTATGTCAACCACTGCTCCCGATGTGTTCGGACTGTTCTTGGAAGTCTTGACTACCGCACAGTTACCGGCCGCAATGGCTCCGATAAGAGGTGCCATGGACAGATAGAAAGGATAATTCCAGGGTGCCATTATAAGAGCCACACCATAGGGCTCCTTAACTATCATACTCTTAGCAGGAAATAACGCCTTGGAAGTCTTGACCTTCACCGGTCTGCTCCATGCGTCGAGATTCTTGATTGCAAACTTTATAGCGCCGATTACCAGACTGACCTCGGTCATGTAAGCTTCCTGCTCAGCCTTGTTCAGATCCTGCTTAAGCGCCGTATATATAGCCGGCTCATTCTCAGATATGGAATCCAAAAGCTTCTCCAGACTGTTCTTACGAAAAAGAATGTCCTTCGTAGCGTTGGTATAGAAAAACTCCCTCTGGGAACGAACAATTGACTCCAAGTCTATCATTGTTGTCCTCACTTACCGCAAGTGTTGTATTCAAACCCTTTGATCTGCAGTAATCCCTCTCCCGTCTTCTTAACGACGAAACTGTATGCACCGCTTTCGGGAAAATCATACTGCTCTGTGTTGTTCTCGGGCTTTAAGACGATTGTATCAACAAGCGAACCATCTTTATATAATTCTACCACAGACTCTGCTTCCATGTCCTGTGAATAATTGATAAACAATATACAGGGTATGGTTATATTTGTTTCAGGACTTATCAGAATGTCTCCCGATTCCGTACTGTTTAAATATCCGTTTTTATCTATCTCACCGTTTGTCTCATATCCCGGTGCTGTAGGAAGATCCGTTGTGTTCATTCCGTTAAGCATGCCGCTTAATCCGTCTATCGGATTACTCTCCGACAGATAGATGTTGTAATTATATGCCTCACCCTTAAGCTCATAGTTATCCTTAATATATGCGGGGCAGGCTGCAAACTCATCTTCTGTGGCAATTATCACATTACGGTCCGAATATGCACTCCTGTCCATATCGGAATAATAAAAGTCGTGATTGACAACCTCTCCCGTAGTCGGCACATAGGTCTCGTATACTCTTGTCCTGTCGGCCACTCTTAACCACTCGGTACCGTAACCGCTTTCAAATACCGAAAACGCGGTATCGACATCATTATCTTCCATAAATGAAATAACCGCTCCGTTCACGGCCTTGGAATAATCTTCTCTGTGGAAATACTGTCTTGAACCCCATAAAGCCTGATAGAGATTTAAGATAAGGATTGTTCCCGTGATAATGCATAAGAGCATGGTATTAAAGCCCGTTTTGTCAGGCTTGTCCGCAAATCTGCTTATACCGATGACAGCACATATCATTAAAGGAACCGCTCCCAATATATGATATCTCTGCTGTGAGCCGGAAATAAACAGAATAAAATAATTCCATAAGAATACCGTTATAAGCAACTGTTCGGCCGATATGGCGCATAAAACGGCGCCTTCCGCAGGGTCAGGTGCGAACATTTTTGCCATTGAACGCAGCCCGTAGAATAACACAATAACAAAGATAAATAAACGAATCACCGACATAACGGTTCCGAGAGACATTACGGGAATACTCTTCTCGGGGAAGACTCTGAACATCTCCATGAAATCCAAAAAGGTGGAGAAGAGATTGCTTCTTATCTCGGGAAGCGATTTAATGACAGCTAGTTCGCTGTTGGGCTTGACGTTGTTAAGCTTGCTTATGATAACACCGGCCAGTGTTACAATTATTGCATTGACCGAGAAAATGAGCCTGTATACCGTATCCGTCCCTTTGCCGTTAAGCAAAAGCGTTACCGTCATATATATGATTACGGGGAAAATGCCGCAGATAAACACATATATCCCGCTCGATATCGAAGTAATAAAAAGCAGGATGAAGAATAAAACCGCGAGGCTGATTGTCGATACGCTTTTCCTTTCCTTAGACGGGGTAAGCAAAAGCGTGATGAACATAAGAGGTATTAAAACCTTGTGAGTGTAATGCTCAGCGCCGATAAAAAGCATGTTGGAATAGCAGAGCATTCCGAAGTCATAGAGCGTGAAGATAAATGTCGCCGCCAAAAGTCTGTATGTACGTGACAGATCTGTCAGTTTTAAAAGCTTTAATAAAACAACAGCCCACAAAGCAATGTTAAGCAAATTGGCGATCGCATAAGAAAGCATCAGATTGCCTGTCAGTATATACAAAGGTATGGCAAAGATTGCGCTGTGATCAAGCTCCGCCGTGGTAATGTAATTCCAGTACGGAAGAAAAAACGTGCGCTTATCGCCCATCTCAGCTACATGCCTTAAGACTCTCGCAAAATCAACGTCAATGATGTCGCTTAATCTGAATATATTGGTATAGATCAAAAACAGAATCTCCAATGCCAAAACGCCGATAAGAGCATATTCCGTGATCTTAAGTAATCTGTCCCTGTTCTTTGCTATCATATGATACCTATTTCAGGCTTCCGACTATGGCCTGGAATACCCTTATGCTTGTCTCGTCATCATAATGCATTCCGTCTACAAGCCTGTAACCGCTTGCAACCAGATAACTGTGAGTATCAATCCATCTTATACCTACAAGCTGGTTAACCAGAGTGCTGTTAAAGTACTGGACCTGCTCCTCGGTTACATAGGGGTTCTCCGATACGGGATTGACCGACACATAGTATGTCTTGGCCCCTCTTGCCGCCCACTCGGCAGCCTTGTAATTGATCAGTGAGGCATAGTTGTTAACATTGCCCACGTCGTTGACACCAAGCGCAATTACGACCTTTGTGCCCTTGCCGATGCTCTCATCCGCCTGAGCAATGGCTGTAGACTCAAGCCAGTTATAGCCCTTGGCTTCCTTGCATATCCATGAACATCCGCCACCGCCTACGGCATCTCTCATCATAACGCATCTTGAATCACCGATTATAAGTACTCCGGCAGGTGCAGTCACAACCTTGACAGGAGTCTGTACCGCTTCTGCTGCTGCGGGTGCAACCGTCGGAACCGGCGCTGCGGCAGCCTGTACATTCACATCGGGTATCTCCGGTACGGCAGGGGTATTCTCACTTAAATAGTCGTCACAGGCAAAAGCTACTTCATTCTTATACATGAACTCGTACCAGCCGTCTGCATCCTGACCTATCACTTCCACAGGATCTCCAAGCTTAAGCTTGCCGACCGAATCAAAGTCCGTACTCGGTCCCTTACGTATGTTCACATTGCTTACGGCATACATGGTCTTTGGGGCATCAAAAGCCTTGACCTTGGTCATATCTACCGTAAGTTCTTCGGATGATTCTTCTTCGGTTTCTTCAGATACTGATTCTTCTTCTACTTCGGGTGTCGGTTCCGGAGTGGGTTCCGATACTATAGAAACAGGCTCTTCTACCGATACCTGCTCTGCTTCCGTCTCTATAGTCTCAGTCTCCGACAAAACCACTGATTCTTTGGTCTTACCGCATGCTATTATGGTTGACATAACAAGTATGCCTGCTGCAATTACAGCTATTTTATAACCTGTATTCTTTCTCACAATTCTCCTCCGGCTAAATTATATTTATCAATTCTGTTATTTAAGTCTGCGGGTAAGAATTCCCGTAAGGCTATTATACAATACTCCAAGCAATACGGCGAATGCAATCGTGATAAATCCCGTAACGGATGCTGCAAAAGCATATCCGCGTTCTTCAAATTTAAATACCAGTGCATAGAACATTGCCGTATGTAATATATATATGAAAAGAGAACATTCTCCGAGTGTGGTAAGGACCAATCCTTTCCATGTCGGTATCAGATAAGCAATGCATAAAACTCCGAGGGTAAAGAAAATGTTAAATGCAAGTTCCCAGCCGAATGCGGTTGCCGCTCTGCTTCCTCCGTGCTTTAACACTTCACTAAACGTATACCACATTCCGGCTCCGGAAATTACAGCAAGTACAATCTTAAATATCGGGTTTAACATCGCTGTTCTGAATTTATCCTCTGCCGCTGCAGCATATATTCCTATCAGAAATGCCATATTGGATAATTCCCAGAAATCGGCATAACCTTTCGTATATAGATAATATGTCTGTCCGATAACAGCAGCGGTAATAAGAACAATCTTTAATTTGCCTCCGAATCTGTATAAGATAATAAAGGCAATATACATGGTGAACAGAACACTCATGTACCAGTAGCCTTCAGTCATAAGACAGCTTATTACTTTCTCCCTGATTGTTCCTTCTTCAATTGCCGACTTCCATGTTCCGTCATATGTATTTATAAGTGCAACACATAATAGATAAGGAATGTAGGCACCGATTATTCGCTTAATAACAAAATTGAATGTGGTGCCGCTGTTGTTACTCTTGGTATGTCTGCCTCTTTCGGCACTTTTGTGAAGACCGTATCCCGACATTAAGAAAAAGATGTCGACTCCTACCGGACCCCACTTCATAATCCAGTCATGTGCGGTAACATGTACGGGTTCAACATACATCCAGCCCGCATAATGGCTGGCTATTACTATGAGAATTGCAACGCCGCGAAGCATTTTGGAAGTTTTTGCCGAGATCATGTGGTTCTCCTTATTGCGGCCTCTATCGGGTTGCTCTTGCGCTTAGCGCTCGAAACGCTCCTCTGAATCGTCCACCGGACAATTCAGCATCCCGAACGTGACGCCGGCCCGAATAAAACCGCTTGTTTACTTCATATTATCCGATTATAAAAGGAACTATCATAGATAGTTCCTTTTATAATCGGGGTGACGTGATTCGAACACGCGGCCTCTACGTCCCGAACGTAGCGCTCTACCAAACTGAGCCACACCCCGATTTGTCACCCGTCTATATTATTACATTTATAACTAAATTGCAAGCAAAAACAAACTTCTTATGGTCTTATACTCTGAAGCCGCGGCCTGCTGCCTCGTTGGTCAAATCATCCAGAACTCTGTCCTTGCTGTATGTCATTCCGGCAAGTACCTTCTGGGTATGAATCATAACGGGTGCGGACTTATCCGTATCCGCAATCTCCAGGTAAGCCTTGTGAAGACCCGTAAGTTCTTTCTTTACTTCATTAAGTCCCGATGCATCACCTGATATGGAGGCGTTACGCAGCTGCTTCTTCATATAGAGATAGAGCTTGTTAAGGCTTTTGGCCAGCTCATATTCAAAGTGAAGATTGTTCTGCATCTCCTCCACACAGTGCATGGCTCTGTATGCGGCAAGACTCATCGCACCATTATCTCCTGCACTCGCAGCGGCGATGGCTTCATCCACATAGTCTATAGCAATCTCATAGAGAATGACTATCAATCCTGTCTTGTTGGCCTGCGATATACGTAATGTATATTCACTCTTCTTCTCATTTGTCATATGCTACCTCTGTGATCACTGCAATAACTGCAACATCTGCGAAGGTCTCTCATTAGCTTGAGCAAGTATTGATGTGGCAGCCTGAGAAACTATCTGGAGATTAGAGTAGTTGCTCATCTCCTCAGCCATATCAGTATCCATTATACGTGAATAAGCTGCCGTCATATTCTCATCACTTGTGGCAAGATTGCTTTCCGTATGTTCAAGTCTGTTCTGCATGGCACCAAGCCTGCTTCGCATAGATGATATCTGGTTAATGGCTGCCGTTATCTGATCTATCGCCTTGGTAGCACCGTCCTGCGTTCCGACATTAAGGCACATATCCTTGGTCTGATCACTGTCCTGATACTTAAAGCCCAATGATTCCATCGATAGCTTTTCAAATCTTATATCAAGTGTCTGACTCTCATTGGCACCTATCTGGAATGTCATGGCTCCGTATCCCGTAAGGTCCATTTCCACGTCTATTTCTGCGGTCGGTGTATAGGTATATGTATATGTCTTAACATCTCCTTCAGATACGACAACTTTCTCCAAACCTTTTGATGCATCGGCATATGTCGTCGTTGTCTTTGTGGACTGTGTCACCCAATCACCATCAATAAATTTCTGAGTTTCTACTACAGTCTCATCTCTGGTAACACTTACTCCCATGGGCGGTGTGTATGTATTTGTTGTTGTTATCGTACGCACATTAGGATCTAAAGGATCAACAACCGGCGCACCTGCAACAGATGAAGAAGGAACAACATCTTTGCCTTCCATCACACTTGAGAACTCTCTTATATTGTATCCGGAGATATCGAGCGTGAATGCATCTCCATTGTCACCTTTGAAATTGAGATGATACATATCTCCGCTTATCTCGTACTCTTCTTTATTACTGTCGGGACGCGTAACAATGGTCTTATTCTCTGTAGACCCATTGAATCTGTTGATAGTGATATTGCCATTTTTATCTTCATTGAATATCATGGGTGCTGCTTCGATCTTAAGATCATACTTACCGTACATCATCGCATCCGAATAACTGTCTACCTTGATCTCCAGCTGATTCGTATATCCCTTAAGATCAAATTCTCCGGTAAAAAGCCTCTGGCTGTTATACTCAGTCGTCTGACCGATACGGTCTATCTCTTCGCCAAGCTGTGCGATCTCTTTCTGAATGGCATCTCTGTCACCATCCATAAGGGTTCCGTTGGCGGACTTAACCGCCAGCTCATTCATTCTCTGCAGAATATCATGCACTTCCGAAAGTGCTCCGTCTGCTATCTCTACTACTGATACGCCGTCCTTGGCATCCTGTGACGCTGCTCTCAATCCTTTGAGCTGAGCATTCATCCTTCTTGAGATGGCAAGTCCTGCCGCGTCATCCTTGGCACTGTTGATCTTGTAGCCGCTGGACAACCTTCCCAAGGAGGTGGTCAGCTTGTTGTCATTTAACTTA